>NZ_JBVHVX010000018.1:0-112541 GCF_055564615.1 Agromyces sp. NPDC029043
ACGTCCTCCCCTTGGAGGACGTGTGGCTCGCGGAACCCGTGTCCGCCCCCCCCCCTAGAAGAGGGGGGAGGAGGGGGGGGGGGGGGGGCCCCCCCCCCCCCCCCCCGCAGCGGTCCGAGCCGATCAGTCTCCCGGGTTGTACTGGAGGATGTACAGCCCACTGTCGCGGTCGGAGGCCAGCACGTACTTCTCGTTGCCGATCTTGTGCACTTCGACGCCCCAGAAGTTGTTGCCGCCTTCGTCGATGAAGCTGCCGACCTCTTCGAGCTGCCCGTCCGCGTAGCTCAGCACGCGGAAGCCCGCGGCGTAGTACGAGATGTAGGCCAACTGCTCGTCGGGGTCGGTCGCGACCTCGTGCACCGACAGGTCGCCGGAGCCCGACGCGTACGCCGGGTCCTGGCTCTCATCGACCCAGTACTGGTCGAGCTCCGGCAGCTTCTGCTTCCCGTCGACCTCGACCGGCGTGGTCGAGTACAGGTGCACGTAGCCCCAGCCGTCGAAGACCGCCTTGATGTCGACGTCCTGACCCGCGGTGCCGATGAGGTTCGAAGGTACCGCGGTACCCCCGGCGTCGTCGCACGCGTATCCGGCCGGCACGCCACCGGTGACGATCCGGAAGCCGTCGGTCCGCGACACGAACACCGCCGGGATCCCGGCCTCAACGAGCATCGAGACGAGCGCCTCGCACCCATCGACTCCGGTCCGGTTGAACACGACCGCGCCGTCGTAGCCCTTGGCCTCGACGTTCTGGACCTTGACCGTGAAGTCGCACACGCCGCGCTCGATGACCGCGATCTCGTCCTCCGTCGCGCTGGCTTGGGGGATCAAGTTCGGGTCGCACGCCAGCCCCACGTACCGCGACGGACCCGACAGCCAGGAGTCCTCGTCGGCGCCAATCGCGGGAACGTCGGAGCCCTGCACGGCGGTGAACTCGGTTCCATCCTCCATGGTGGCGACCACCCGGAACGGGTCGAAGTCCTCATCAGTCGCGATGAAGTACTTGCGGTCGTTCGTGAACTCGGCCTGGTGCGCGTTGCCCTCAGGCGAGATCGTCTGCCCGAACTGCGCACGCACGGGATCAGCGGCGGCGAAGTCGGTGTCCGCGATGAACTCCGGGTCCGCCGGGTTCTCGACGTTCAGCATCGCGTACCCGCCGTCCCAGTACGAGACGAGCATGGTCATGACGCCGCCGACCTCTTCGACGACCATGTCATGCAGGAAGACCGCGTCGCCGTGCACCGCACCCAGCGACTGCGCCGTGTCGGCGTCGAGCGACGTCTCGGAGATCAGCTTCGGCTTCGACGGGTTGGTGATGTCGAGGATGTCGATGTCGGTGTCCTCCTCGTCGTCGACGAGCACCGCGTAGGCCTTGTCGCCGTCGGTCCACATGCGGACCGAGTGCGTCTCGTTGGCCTTGGTCTGCGCCTTGCCGGCGTTCGAGAAGTCCCCGGCGCCCTCGACGAGGATCTTCGGCTTGGTCGGGTCGGACACGTCGACGAGGGTGATGCCGCCGATGCCGTTCGTGTACCCGGGGCAGATCTCGTTCTGGAACGCGAGCAGTTCGCCGCTGAAGTGCTTGGTCTCGAGGTGGATCACCTGCGAGCCCTCACCGCTGAAGGTGCCCTGGTGGCTCGGGATCTGCGTGACGAGCTCCGGCTGCGAGGGGTCGGAGATGTCGGCGATGTACACGCCGCCGCGGTCGCACTCGGGCTCGTAGAACGCGGTGAGGTACGCGTAGTTCCCGTACGCCGAGACGTCGGCGATGCGGCCCGGCTGCTCCGCACCTGCGAAGAGGTCGAGTTTCCCGATCACGTCGACGTTCTCGTTGACCGCCGGGAGGTGTCCCTTCTCCTCGCCGTGCTGCTGGTCGTGCTCGTGGTGGTAGTGCGTCTCCTTCCCGGAGTCGAGGACGCCGTCATCGATCCACTCCGTGTCGTCATGCGCGATCGCGGGCGCGGCGGCGAAGGCGAGTGCCGCTGCGGCCGTGAGGGCGATACCGGTGGTCATTGCGCTTCTTCTCATGAAGGCTCCTTGTAGGGGAAATCCAGTCCGGTGGTTCCGGTCGGATTCAACCAGAGCGATGGCATCCCGCCTAGGGGTGGGGGTATGCACGCAACAACCGTGCGCGGAACGCGTGAAATCGTCATCGCGCTGAGCTCGTCGATGTGCTCAGAGCGCGATCCTCCGGTCGACCGTCCCCTCGGGCGCTCCCGTGTGCGAGATGAGCACGACGGACCGGTCGCGCCCCGCCGCGTCGAGGAGGTCTCGCAGCAGCGCGTCCGCCCGATCGGGGTCGACGCTCGCGGTCGGCTCGTCGAGCACGAGGATGCGAAAGTCAGCGAGCATCGCCCGTGCGAGCGCGATCCGCTGAGCCTGCCCGCCCGAGACGAGCCCGCCGCGCTCGCCCACGGGCGCGTCGAGGCCGCCGCGCTCCTCCACCCACTCGCGCAGCCCGACACGGTCGAGCACGTCGAGCAGTTCCTCGTCCGACGCGGTGTCGCGCGCGAAGACGAGGTTCTGGCGCACGTCCTCGTCGAAGAGCCACGGCCGCTGCTCGACGAGGCCCACGACGCGTCGCACCGCGCGCGGATCGAGCTGTCGTACCTCGGCGCCCCCGAGCCGGTACGAGCCCTCGTGATCGAGGAACCGCACGAGCACGTGCGCGAGCGTCGTCTTCCCCGATCCCGACGGTCCTTCCACCAGCAGCCGCTCCCCCGGCGCGAGGTCCAGGTCGATCGACTCCAGGGCCGCGGGCACGGATGGCAGGGGCTCGCCGTGCCGCGTCGACGCGCCCGCAGCACCGCTCGCCGAGCCATCCGCGGCCACGTCTCGCACATCGTCGGCACCGACGCGCGGCCAGTGAGCGCGCACCCCGCGCAGTCGTATCGGCGGCACGCCGGAGTCGCCCACCGCCGCGCACGACGCCGATCCGACGACGGGCCGCGGCAGCTCAGCCGGCACCTCGTCGGGCACCGCGTCGGCAACGCGCCGCGCGCTGGCGCGCACGACCCTGAGCGACCCGATCGCGATCGGGAGCGCCGCTGCGACCTCCGCGATCGCGAGCGGCACGAGGCACAGCACCGCGAACGTCGGCCCGTCGATGCGTCCGTCCGCAAGGAGGGGCTGCGCCGCACCGAGGCTCGCCGTGGCCGCGAAGGCGCCCACGGCGCTCATGGCCGCCGCCGCCAGCCCGACGGCGGAGGCCCGCGCCCGCGTCGCGCGCTCGAGCCGTGCCCCGAGTCGGCGGATCCGGCCCCGGCTCGCCTCGGCGGCATCGAACGCGACCAGCACGTCGAGCGCCTGCACGTGCTCGAGGATCGCGGCCTGCAGCTCGCCGCGCAGCGGCGCCAGCCGCGCGTCGGCGCGGGCGGCCAGCACCGCCTGGGCGAGGGCGGCGATGGCGACGCCCGCCACGAGGCACGTGCCGACCGCCAGAGCGGACGCCGGAGCGAGCCAGGCCAGCCCGGCGATCGCCGCGACGAGCACGACCGTTGCGCTCGCCACCGGCTGCACGATGCGCAGCGACACGTTCTGCAGGTCGTCGACGTCGCCCACGAAGCGAGCAAGGAGGTCGCCGCGGCGCGACGTCGCGAGCCCGTCGGGCGCGAGCGGCAGCATGCGCTCGAAGACCCCGACGCGGATCTCCGCGAGCTGCCGGAACGCCGCATCGTGCCCGGCGAGGCGCTCGAGGTAGCGGAACACGGCGCGGCCGAGCGCGAAGGCGCGCACGCCGACCACGCCGAGCTGGAGGAAGAGCACCGGCGGCTGCTCGGCGGCGCGGGCGATGAGCCATGCGCTCGCACCGAGCAGCGCCACGCTGGAGAGGCCGGCGAGCACGCCGAGCAGCACGGACGGCAGCAGCACCCGGACGGGCGGGATCGCCTGCCGGAGGACGGAGCGGGTGCGGTCAGACACGGGCCGCCTCCGGGATCCGGACGACCCGATCGGCGAGCCCGGCGAGCCCCTCGCGGTGGGTGGTCACCAGCACCGCGCGCCCCTCGCGCGCGAGTTCGCGCAGTCCCCGCGCGAGCCCGGTCTCCAGACCCGGGTCGAGTGCCGAAGTCGGTTCGTCGAGCACGAGCAGCCCGGCGCCCGTCGCGAGCGCACGGTGCACCGCGCGTGCGACGGCGACGCGCTGCGCCTGACCGCCCGACAGGCCCGCCCCGCCCGGTCCGAGTCGGAGGCCCGCCGGCACGTCGACGCCGGCGGTCTCGAGCGCGCGATCGAGCAGCGCCGTGGGAGCGTCCTCGCAACCGAGTCGGACGTTGTCCGCCACGGTTCCCTCGAGCAGTTGCGGAGCCTGGCCGGCCCACGCCACGCGGTCGCGCATTGCGGCGCCCGCGCGCGCGCCGTCGAGCGTCAGCTCGCCCTCCGCCTCGGCGAATCCGAGGAGCGCGGCGACCACGCTCGACTTCCCGGAGCCACTGGCACCGGTGAGGGCGACGAGCTCCCCCCGCGCGACGTCGAGGTCGAGGTGCTCGACGACCGCGCGCTCGTCGCGGAGCACGCGCAGGTCGCGGATGCGCAGCCCCGTGCCATCCGCCCCCACGCCGTCGGGCCCGCTCGCCGCAGAGGCGGGCGCCGCCTCGCCGGCGCCGTCGAGCAGGCCGAGGGCGTCGCGCGACGCCTCGAGCCCCGCCGTCGACGCGTGGAACGCGGCGCCGACGTTGCGGATGGGAAGGAACACCTCGGGAGCGAGGATCAGCACGAACAGCCCCGGCGCGAACGACATGTCGCCGGCCACGAGTCGCAGCCCGATCGAGACGGCGACGAGCGCGACGGACAAGCTCGCCGCGAGCTCGAGCGTGAACCCCGAGAGGAAGGTCACGCGCAGCACCTTCATGGTGCTCGATCGATAGTCGTCGGTGACGACACGGATGCGTCCGACCTGGCGCTCGGCGCGGCCGAAGACCATGAGCGTCGACAGCCCGCCGACGACCTCGAGGAACCCGCGCGAGAGCGACTGCAGTCGCTGCCACTGCCTGCGCTGCACGACCTCGGTGGCCATGCCGATGAGCGCCATGAACACCGGGATGAGCGGGAGCACGAGCACGAGGATGAGCCCGGACACCCAGTCGGAGGCCCAGGCGGCGGCGACGAGCGCCGGCGTGGCGATCGCGGTGAGCACGAGCTGGGGCAGGTAGCGGCCGAAGTAGTCGTCGAGCGCATCGAGACCCGGACCGAGGAGCGTGGCGGCCCGCGCCGTGGTGACCGCACGGGCGCCGGGGCGGTCCTCGAGGGTCGCGAGGACCTCGTCGCGGAGCTCCGACTTGACGCGCATGGCGCCGGCCGAGCCGAGCCACTCCCACGACCAGCCCGCGAGGGCCCGGACCGAGGCCGCGACGAGGAGCACGCCCACGACCGGCTCCACGCCGATCCCGCCGGGCACCCCGCCCTCGATGAGCCCGACGACGAGCGACGCGAGCGCCCACGCGAACGCGACCGTCGCCCCGGCCTGCAGGAGCGCGAGCGCTCCGCCGGCGACGAGGAAGCCCCGCGCGGCACGCGACCGGCGGAGCAGCCTCGGATCGAGCGGACGCACGTCAGTGGACGACGGCGGCGTCGATCGTCTGCCGGGTGACGCGCTTGCGGAACACCCAGTACGTCCAGCCCTGGTAGGCGAGGATCAGCGGCAGGAAGATGAGCGCCGTCCAGCTCATGACGGTCAGCGTGTACGGGGAACTCGACGCGTTCGCGATGGTCAGGCTGTTGGCCGGGTCGTTCGAGGCCGGCATCACGTCGGGGAACAGCGCGGCGAACAGTGCGAACACCGCCGCGCCGATCGTCACGGCCATGAGCGCGAACGCCGTGCGCTCGGCACCGCGACCGTTCGCGAGCCAGCCTCCGACGAGCGCGAGCGCGGCGACCGCCGCGAGACCCCAGAACCACGCCGTGCCGTGCGCGAAGCCGGTCCACAGAAGGAACGCGGCGGCCACCACGATGGTCGCGGTGCCGGCCCGCGTCGCCAGCCGGCGAGCGCGCTCGCGGATCTCGCCGTCGGTCTTCAGCGCGGCGAACACGACGCCGTGCGTGAAGAACAGGAGCAGGGTCGTGAGCCCGCCGAGCAGCGCATACGGGTTCAGCAGGTCGAACAGCGTGCCGGTGTAGTTGTGGTCGGCATCGAGCGGCACGCCCTGGACGATGTTCGCGAACGCGACGCCCCAGAGGAGCGCGGGCACGGCCGAGCCGATGATGATCATCCAGTCGAAGCGGCGCTTCCACTCGGCCTCGGGCCGCTGGTGCCGGTACTCGAACGACACGCCGCGCGCGATCAGCGCGACGAGGATGAGCAGCAGCGCGAGGTAGAACCCCGAGAACAGCGTCGCGTACCACTCCGGGAACGCCGCGAAGAGCGAGGCTCCCGCGACGATGACCCAGGTCTCGTTGAGGTCCCAGACCGGGCCGATGGTGTTGATGAGCACGCGGCGGTCGGTGTCGTCCTTCGCGAGGAAGGGCAGCGACATCCCGACGCCGAAGTCGAATCCGTCGAGCACGAAGTAGCCGACGAAGAGGAAGGCGACGATCCAGAACCAGAGCACTGCGAGATCCATGTCTTGTCTCCTAGTAGACCGTTGCGGCGTGTTCGACTCTGCCCGTCTCCGGGTCGGGTGGGGCGATCTCGGGCGGGCCCTTCCGGATGGCGCGGAGGATGAGCTTCACCTCGACGACGGCGAGCGCGCCGTAGACGAGGGTGAAGACGACGAGCGAGATGAGCACGTCGAGCCCGGTCACGTTCGGCGACACCGCCGATTCCGTGGGTAGGAGGCTGAACACGATCCAGGGCTGGCGACCCATCTCGGTGAAGATCCAGCCGACGATCATCGCGCCGAGCGAGAGCGGGAAGCTCCAGATCGCGACCGTCCAGATCCACCGCTGCCGCGGCATCCGGCCCTTGCGGGTGAGCCACAGGCCGACCACCGCGATGAGGACGTGGAGCATGCCCAGGCCGATCATCCAGCGGAACGACCAGTAGGTGACCCAGATGATCGGGGCGTAGTCGCCGGGCCCGTACAGGTCGGTGTACAGCGCCTGCAGGTCGTTGATGCCTTCCACGCACCCGTCGAGCGTGTGCGTCGAGAGCAGCGAGAGCAGGTAGGGCACGCGGATCGAGAACAGCTCGGTGCTGCCGTCGGGCGTGCCGAGCGTGAACAGCGAGAACGAGGCATCCGCCCCGCAGACCGTGTCGTAGGTCGCCTCGGCCGCGGCCATCTTCATGGGCTGCGTCGCGACCATCGCGAGGCTCAGCTGGTCGCCGAAGAACGTGGTGAGCGCGCCCGCTCCGACCATCGTCCAGAGGCCGAACTTCAGCGCGGGGCGCATCGTGTCGAGGTGCTGGTTGCGTGCGAGGTGCCAGGCTGCGGCGCTGATGATCAGGCCCGAGCTGACCATGAACGACGCCGCGATGGTGTGCGGGAACGCCGCGACCGCCACCGGATTGGTCAGGAGCGCCCAGATGTCGACGAGCTCGGCGCGACCGCGCTCGGCGTTCATCTCGTAACCGACCGGGTTCTGCATGAACGCGTTCGCCGCGATGATGAAGTACGCCGAAAGGATGGTGCCGATCGCCGTCGCCCAGATCGTGGCGAGGTGCACCTTCTGCGGCAGGCGGTTCCAGCCGAAGATCCAGAGGCCGATGAACGTCGCCTCGAGGAAGAACGCCAGCAGGCCCTCCAGCGCCAGGGGTGCGCCGAAGACGTCGCCGACGAAGCGCGAGTACTCCGACCAGTTCATGCCGAACTGGAACTCCTGGACGATGCCCGTGACCACGCCCATCGCGAAGTTGATGAGGAAGATCGTGCCGAAGAACCGCGTGATGCGCAGGTACTCGACCTTGCCCGTGCGCACCCACGCGGTCTGGAAGACCGCGGTGGTGGTCGCCAGTCCGATCGTGATGGGCACGAAGAGGAAGTGGTAGACCGTGGTCAGTCCGAACTGCCACCGGGCGAGCAGCAGCGGATCGAGGAGGTCGTTCACTGTGGGGCCCCTTTCATGGGAGTGAACTGCGGCGCGATTCTTCTACACAGCGTAGAGCAATTTTCTACGCCCTGTAGAACCTTTGGGCCCTTGCGCGCTATCCTCGAGATATGGCAACACTCGGCGAGCTGGAGCGCTCGATCATGGAGCAGCTCTGGATGAGCGACACGGCGCTCACCGCGAACGAGATCCGCGACCGCCTGGCCGAGCCGGGCGCGCCGTCGCGTGCCCCCGCGACCACCACCGTGCTCACGGTGCTGTCCCGCCTCGAGCGCAAGGGGTTCGTCGCCCGCGCCCGCGACACACGGCCCCACCGGTACCACGCGCTCCTCACGCGTGCCGAGCACACCGCCGAGCTCATGCACGAGGTGCTCTCCTCGTCGTCCGATCGCGACGCCGCACTCGCCCGGTTCGTCGGCACGGTCAGCGCGGGCGAGGCGAACACGCTGCGTCGACTGCTCGACGAGCTCGTCCGACACTGACGTGATCGCCGCCGCCGTGCTGCTCGGCGCGCTCGCGTTCGCGCTCGCGTGGCCGGTCCCGGTGGCGCTCTCGAAGGCCGCATGGCCCAGCCGCTCCCCCGCGGCCGCGCTTGCGCTCTGGCAGGGCATCGCGCTGGGCGGCGCCCTCGCCATGATCGGGTCGCTCCTCGCCTTCGGCGCGGCACCGGCCGGATCCCTCGCGGCCGCCGCACGGCTCCTGCTGCCGGCGCTCCTGGCCGGTCCGATCCCCGCCGCGTTCGGGATCATCCAGGTCGCCGCGCTCACGCTCGCCGTCGGGCTGGCCGTGCACCTCGCCCTCAACGTCGCCACCACCGCGGTTCGTGCCGAGCGCGCACGCCGCCGGCTGCACCGCATGGTCGACCTGCTCGCCGACCCCGCCGACGACGCGTCGGGCGCCCGCATCCTCTCGCACCCCATCCCGCTCGCGTACTGCGTCCCGGGAATCCGCACCGCGACCGTCATCACCGCGGGCCTGGTCGACCTGCTCGACACCGACGAGCTGCGCGCGGTCATCGCGCACGAGCGCGCGCACCTCGACCAGTTCCACCACCTCGTGCTCCTGGCGTTCCGCGCCTGGCACGGGGCGCTCCCGTGGTTCCCCATCGCGAACCGCGCCGAACGGGCGGTCGCGCTGCTGACCGAGATGCTCGCCGACGACCGCGCACGCACCGAGGTCGGCGCCCACGCGCTCCGCGGGGCGCTCGTGCGCGTCGGCGCCGCCGGGGAACCGGGGCCCTACGCCGACACCGGCGGCGTGAACCCCGACGCCGGGATGCTCGAACAGCGGCTCGAGCGCCTCGAGGCGCCGCGCCATCCGCTCGACCCGGGCGCCCGCGCAGCCTGCTGGGCCGCCACGGCGGTCATCGTCGCGGTACCCGTCGGGGTCCTCGCCGCGATCGCCTCCTGACCCGGCGGACGGGCCCGCCCCGGCCCGGTCAGCGGCGCACGGCCCGCGCGGAGGGTCACGCCCTAGGCTCGAATCGTGAACGAGTTGCTCGACGGCATCCTCGAGACCGTCGCGGGGGTCGACCCCGTGCTGCGGACGCTGCTCGCCGCACTCGGCATCATGCTCGAGACCTCGGTGCTCATCGGCCTCGTCGTTCCCGGCGACACCATCGTCCTCGTCGCCGCCACGGCGGTCGACGGCACCGTCGAGTACTTCGCGCTGGCGCTCGCCGTGATCGTCGGCGCGCTGATCGGCGAGAGCATCGGCTTCGCCCTGGGCCGATGGTTCGGACCGCACATCCAGCACTCGCGCCTCGGCCGGCGCATCGGCGAGCACAACTGGCATCGGGCGCAGCGCTACCTCGCGCGCCGCGGCGGTCCGGCGGTGTTCATCTCCCGGTTCCTGCCCGTGCTGCACTCGCTCGTGCCGCTCACCGTGGGGATGAGCGACATGAGCTACCGGCGGTTCATCACGTGGACGGCGCCCGCGTGCGTGATCTGGTCCTTCGCCTATGTCAGCGTCGGGTCGGCGGCGGCGGGCGGCTACCGCGAACTCAGCGAGGAACTGCACTGGGCCGGCTACCTCTTCGTGGGCGCCATCGTGCTCTTCCTCCTCCTCGTGTGGACCGGGAAGAAGGTGCTGATGAAGCTCGAGGCACGGCACATGGCCGAGGATGCGGCGCACCCGCAACGCGGTCGCGCGGCGACGCACGAGGGGTCGGCCGCCGAGGCGACCGACCCCTCCGAGCGCGGCGGCCCGGCCTAGACGAGGCCCTCCGACTCGAGCCACTCGGCCGCGATCTCATCGGCCGAGCGCTGCTCGTTCACGCTCTGCGCGTTCAGCTCGACCAGCCCCTCGGGCGTGAGCGCCGCGCTGACCTCGTCGATGATCGCGGCGATCTCGTCGGTGACGTTCTCGCTCGCGACCGGCACGACGTTCGAGGCGAGGAAGAGCCCCTCCGGATCCTCCAGCGTCACCAGGTCGTTCGTCGCGATGTTCGGGTCGGCGCTGTAGATGTTCACCATCTGGACCTGGCCGTCGGTGAGCGCCTTGAGCGTCAGCGCGCCGCCCGAGTCCTGGATCGCGGTGAAGCCCACCTCGACGCCGTACACCTCCTTCAGGCCGTCGGGACCGTACGGACGCGTCTCGAGCTCGGCGTTGCCGCCCAGCGTGATCGGCACCGTCACGTCGGCCAGGTCGGCGAGGCTGGTCACACCGTTCGCCTCGGAGAACTCGCGCGTGACGTTGTAGGAGTCCTGGTCGGTCGCCGACGACTGCTCGAGCACGCGGAGACCCTCGGGAAGGGCGCCTTCGAGCTCGGCGTACACGTCGTCGGAGGTCGTCGCCTCGGTGTCGGGCACGTAGTACTGCAGCAGGTTGCCGGTGTACTCGGGGAACAGGTCGATCGCGCCCGACTCGAGCTCGGGGATGTAGACCTCGCGCTGGCCGATGCGGAAGTCCCGCTCGACCGTGTAGCCGTTGGCCTCCAGGGCCTGCGCGTAGATCTCGGCGATGATCTCGTTCGAGTAGTAGTCCTGCGAGCCGATGACGATCGTCTCGCCGCCGCCCTCGCCGTCGCCCGGATCCTCGTCGAGGGGATCCCCCGACGCGCACCCTGCCAGGGCCACTGTCGCCCCGACCGCGACCGCCGCGAGTGCGACGAGCCGGCCTTTTCCAGTCACGGACCTCATGATGCATTCCCTTCGTTGACGGGCCGCCCGGCGACCGGGCCTCCCACGACCGCCTTCGGCCGGGATGGCCGGAGGCGGAGCTTGTCGGCACCGCGCGCCGCGCGGACGCCGGCCGGCACGACGAGGCGCTGCAGCGCGGCGAACGCCCCGTCGAGCACGAGCGCGAGCGCGATGACGAGCATCGACGCGGCGAGCATGAGCGGGTAGTCGCGCGTCTGGATGCCGAGGAAGAGGTAGGTGCCCAGCCCGGGGCCGCCCACGTAGGCGGCCAGCGTCGCCGTGGCCACCACCTGGAGCACCGCCGAGCGTATGCCGCCCATGATGGTGGGAAGCGCGAGCGGGAACTCGACCTTGCCGCCGATCTGCGCCTCGGTCATGCCCATCGCGCGGGCCGCGTCGACGGTGCGGCGGTCGACCGCCCCGATGCCGGCGTACGCGCCCGCCAGGACCGGCGGGATCGCGAGCACGACGAGCGCGATGAACGGCGCGACGAGCCCCACGCCGAGCGCGAGGGCGACGAGCGTGAGCAGCCCGAGCGTCGGGAGGGCGCGCATGCCGCCGGAGATGGTCACGGCCGTCTCCCGCCCTCGGCCGGTGTGCCCGATGAGCGCGCCGACGGGCAGCGCGATGGCCGCCGCCGCGGCCACGACCGCGAGGCTGAACACGAGGTGGAACCACAGCTGCGCGCCGATCCCGTCTTCGCCAGCCCAGTTCGCCGGGTCGAGGATCCACGCGAACGCCTCGGCGAACAGGCTCATGCGACGGCCCCTTCCGGGTCGCGCACCAGCCGGCGGGCGGGTCGGCGGGAGCGACCGTCGGCGCGCTCCCAGGGCAGGAGTATGCGCCCGAGCAGCACGGCGGCGAGGTCGAGCAGCAGGGCCAGGGCGACCGTCACGACGATGCCCGTCGCGATCTCGAGCGGGATGTTGCGTTGGAAGCCGTCGGTGAACAGGCTTCCGAGGCTCTGGATGCCGAGGACCGCGCTCACGGTCACGAGGCTCACCGTGCTCACGATCACGACGCGGAGGCCGGCGAGGAGGGTCGGCCCGGCGAGCGGCAACTCGACCGCCCAGAACCTGCCGCGCGACGAATAGCCCATGGCGGTCGCCGAGAGCCTGATATCGGGATCGACGTCGCCGAACCCGTCGGCGGCGGTGCGCACCATCAGCGCGATCCCGTAGAGCGTGAGCGCGACGACCACGTTCACGGGCGAGCGCACCGACGTGCCGATGATGCCCGGCAGCGCGATGAACAGCGGCAGCGAGGGGATGGCGTACAGGATGCCGCAGAGCCCGAGCACCACCCCGCGCGACCAGCGGTAGCGCCACGCGGCCCACCCGATCGGCACGGAGATCACGAAACTCAGGATGATGGGTGGCACCGACAATGCCAGGTGCACGAGCGCGAGCTCGGCCACCCGGTCGAGGTTGTTCCAGAGCCAGTTCACGACGCGAGCACTCCGGCGGGTCGCCCGTCGTCGTCGACGACGACGCGCCGGCCGTCGACCTCCGTGACGTGCAGCGCCCGTCGGCCGCGATCGGCGCCGATGAAGCCGGCGACGAACTCGTCGGCCGGTGAGGCGAGGATCTCGGCCGGGGACCCGCTCTGCACGATCTCGCCGCCCGTGCGCAGGATCACGACCTGGTCGCCGAGCAGGAACGCCTCGTCGATGTCGTGCGTGACGAAGACGACGGTCTTGCCGAGCTCGCCCTGCAGGCGCAGCAGCTCCTGCTGCAGCTCGGCGCGCACGATCGGGTCGACCGCGCCGAACGGCTCGTCCATCAGCAGGATGTTCGGGTCGACGGCGAGTCCGCGGGCGACCCCCACACGCTGCTGCTGGCCGCCCGAGAGCTGCGCCGGGTAGCGGTCGGCGAGCGACCGGTCGAGGCCGACGGTGTCGAGCAGCTCGAGCGCGCGGCGGCGGGCCTCGCGCTTGGGCTCGCCGCGCAGCATCGGAACGGTCGCGACGTTGTCGATCACCCGTCGGTGCGGCAGCAGCCCGGAGTTCTGCATCACGTACCCGATGCCGCGTCGCAGCTTCACCGGATCGAGGGTCGAGACATCCGTGCCGTCGATGAGCACGCGGCCCGCGGTCGGGTCGACCATGCGGTTGATCATGCGCAGCAGCGTCGTCTTGCCCGACCCCGACGAGCCGACGAGGACGGTCGTCTTGCGGGGCGGGATGACGATGTCGACCTCGTGCACGGCGACCGTGCCGTCGGGGAACTGCTTGGTGACGCCGCGGAACTCGATCATGCTGCCTCTTTCCCGGGTGCGGGACGCCGTGCGGCGCACGGTCAAGCCAAACACCTCGGGGCCGTCGGGGGCAACGGATGTCGCGGCGGTTCGCCGCGCGCGCGGCAGGTTCTCAGGCCGCCGAGGAGTCCGCGGCGCGCGTCGAGAGATGCTCGTCGAGGTACTCGCGCACGACGCGGCGGGCCTCGTCGAGGTAGCGCTGGTCGCCGGCGGCATCCCGCTCGAACGCCCGGTGGATGAGCGTCGCGGCGATCTCGAGGGAGACGCCGAGGCGGAACCGGATCTCCGCCTCGTCGGCGATGCCGAACTCGTGCTCCATGAGGCGGGCCACGCGGTGCGCGAGCTCGGGCTCGCCGTCGCGGTCGGACGCCTCCCGCGGCGCGGCGTGGATCACGCTGAAGCCGGGCTCCTCGCGATAGAGGTCGGCGCACACGTCGAGGGCGTGGCCGACGACATCCCACCACTCCTCGAGCTCGGCGCGCTCCATGGTCTCGGCCAGGCGCTCGCGATAGCGGCGGACGCTGCGATCGCGAAGGGCGTGCAGCACGGCCACGCGGTCGGGGAAGTAGCGGTAGACCGTGCCGATCGACGCGCCTGCGCGCTCGGCGACCATCTGGGTCGTCAGGCGCTCGAAGCCGAGCTCGTCGACGATCTCGGCGGCGGCGTCGAGCAGCGCGTCGAGCCGCTGGGTGCTGCGACGCTGCGTCGGCTCGGTGCGTACCGAGCGCCTCCGTCCGTGATCGGTCCCGAGGATCAGGTCGATGTTGGGCACGGAACCTCCTCACTTGCCGGACCACTCTACCCGTGCCGCGCCGCGGCCCCGACCATGACGGCGGGGTTTCGCGTCCCGGCGGGGGTGCATGACAGACTAAGTGGATGCCGGTCAGCTCCCCCTTCCCGGCCGGTGCCCGGCAACGGCCGGTCCGGCACGGCGCCGCACGTCTCGAGGACTGGATCCACGACGTGCGCGAACGCTGGGCCCGTCGTCGCGGCCACGTGCCCACCGTCGTGCCGTACACCGGCTACGGGTCGACGGAGTGGGTCCGCGTGTTCTGCCGCGTGCTGCTGTCGAAGCCGGTGCGCGCCGACGACACGTCCAAGCGGCGCCGCCGGCGGCGCGAGCAGGGCATCCGCGGATGGCGCAGCTTCACGAGCGTGCCGGTCGGCGACGTCCCCGTGGTGATCGAGGTCGGCGGCGAGCGCATCGAGGTGCTCGCCGACCGGGGCGGCGTCGTCGACACGAAGATCCCCGTGCGGCTCGAGGCCGGATGGAACCGCGCCGTGCTGCGCGTGGAGGGCTCGGAGGACGTGGAGGCGCCCATCTGGGTGGTCGGGCCCGACGTCGACTTCGGCATCGTCTCCGACATCGACGACACGGTCATGGTCACCGCGCTCCCGCGCCCCTTCGTCGCGTTCTGGAACACGTTCGTGCTCGACGAGCACGCCCGCAGCCCCACCCCCGGCATGGCGGTGCTCTACGAGCGACTCGCGCGGGCCCACCCCGGCTCGCCCGTCATCTACCTGTCGACCGGCGCGTGGAACGTGGCGCCGACGCTCACGCGCTTCCTCTCGCGGAACCTCTACCCGGCCGGGCCGATCCTGCTCACCGACTGGGGTCCGACGCACGACCGCTGGTTCCGCAGCGGGCGCGCGCACAAGACCGAGAACCTCCACCGGCTCGCCGAGGAGTTCCCGCACATGCGCTGGCTGCTGATCGGCGACGACGGACAGCACGACGAGGAGCTCTACGCCGACTTCGCCAGGCGGCACCCCGACCAGGTCGCGGCGATCGCCATCCGCGAGCTCTCCGTCGGAGAGGCCGTGCTCGCCGGCGGCCGGGCCAAGGCCGAGCAGCACGGCGCCGACGTCCCCTGGGTGTCGGCGAGCGATGGTGCGACGCTCGCCGACCGGCTCGGCGACGTGGGCATGCTCTGACGCCCGCTCGGGTGCTCGCTTCGGCGGGCCGTCGCCGTGTCAGGCGACCGGGATCGCGGCGCGCCGCTCGCCTCGGAGTCGCTCGAGGCCGCGGTTGACCTGCCTGGCCCACAGCGGCCCACGGTAGATGAACGCGGTGTACCCCTGCACGAGCGTGGCGCCCGAGTCGAGCCGCTCCTGCACCTCCTCGGCGGTCTCGACCCCGCCGACCGAGATGACGCACAGCGACGCCGGCACGTGCTCCCGGATCAGGCGCAGCACCGCGAGCGAGCGGGCGGCCAGGGGCGCGCCCGAGAGACCGCCGGCGCCGATCGCTTCGATCTCGGTCGCCGGTGTCACGAGGCCTGAACGCGAGATCGTGGTGTTCGTGGCGATGATGCCGTCGAGGCCGAGCCGGGTCACGAGCTCGCAGATCCGCACCACCTCGGCATCGTCGAGGTCGGGGGCGATCTTCACGAGCAACGGCGTCGCGCCGGCGGCCGCCTGCACCGCCGCCAGGAGCGGCGCGAGCGCGTCGAGCTCCTGGAGCCCCCGGAGCCCGGGTGTGTTCGGCGAGCTGACGTTGACGACGAGGTAGTCGGCGTGCGGCGCGAGCACCTTCGCGCTCCGCACGTAGTCGTCGGTGGCCTGCTCGACCGGCGTGACCCGGCTCTTGCCGATGTTCACGCCGAGCACGGGCCGATGCGCGCGGCGCGACAACCGCGAGACGCGGCCGGCCGCGGCATCCGCCCCGCCGTTGTTGAAGCCCATGCGGTTGATGAGCGCGCGGTCGGCGACCAGCCGGAAGAGGCGGGGCCGCTCGTTGCCGGGCTGCGGTTGGGCCGTGATCGTGCCGACCTCGACGTGACCGAAGCCGAGGTTGCCGAGCCCGACGACGGCGAGGGCGTCCTTGTCGAAGCCGGCCGCGACGCCGAACGGCGACGGGAAGCGCAGGCCGAGGGCCTCGACCGCGAGCTCGGACGACGGCCCGGTCCACCGCTCGACGAGGCGGCCGACGCCGAGGAACGGAAGGGCTCGGATGACGCGGAACGCGAGGTGGTGCGCGGCCTCCGGGTCCATGCGGGAGAAGACCAGGGAGAAGAGGAGTCGATACATGCCGTCGCTCAGGCTACTCGACCGGGCGGGCCGGGAGGCGCCCGTGCTCCTCGCGGAGCGCTTCGATCGCCGCCTCGAAGTCGTCGAGCGACTCGAACGCCTGGTAGACGCTCGCGAACCGGAGGTAGGCGACCTCGTCGAGCTCGCGCAGCGGCGGCAGGATGGCCAGGCCGATGTCGTTCGCCTCGATCTGCGACGCGCCCGTCGACCGGATCGTCTCCTCGACCTTCTGCGCGAGCACCGCGAGGTCGGAGTCGGTGACCGGGCGCCCCTGGCACGCCTTCTTCACGCCGAGCACGACCTTCTCACGACTGAACGGCTCGATCACGCCCGATCGCTTGATGACCGAGAGGCTCGCCGTCTCGGTGGTGGAGAACCGGCGCCCGCACTCCGGGCACTGGCGCCGGCGGCGGATCGACAGGCCGTCGTCGCTCGTGCGGGAGTCGATGACGCGCGAGTCGGGATGGCGGCAGAAGGGGCAGTACATGGTGCTCTCAGCGTACCGGCGCGTGCGCGGTCACCGTCCGAACCGGGCGGTCACGGCCTCGCCGTGCGCGGGCAGGTCCTCCTCGGCCGAAAGGGTCGCGATGACGGGCGCGACCTCGCGCAGCGCGGCCTCGTCGTACCGCACGACCTGCTGGGGGCGCAGGAACGTCGCCGCCGACAGTCCTGCCGCGTGACGCGACTGCCCCCCGGTCGGGAGCACGTGGTTCGAGCCCGCCGCGTAGTCGCCGAGGCTGACGGGCGAGTACGGGCCGATGAAGATGGCGCCGGCGTTGTCGATGCGCGCGAGCGTCGCGTCGGCGTCGCGCACCTGGATCTCGAGGTGCTCCGCGCCGAACGCGTTCGCGAACTCGGCGGCCAGCTCGAGGTCGTCGACGAGGACCACCGCCGACTGCGATCCCTCGAGCGCGATCCGCACGCGCTCGGAGTGGCGCGTCTCGGTCGCTCGCACCGCGAGCCGCTCGAGCACGCGCTCGGCGAACTCGGCCGAGTCGGTGACGAGCACGGCCGCGGCGAGCTCGTCGTGCTCGGCCTGGCTGACCAGGTCGGATGCCACGAAGTCGGCGTCGGCCGCGTCGTCGGCGATCACGAGGATGTCGGTGGGGCCGGCCTCGGCATCGATGCCGGTGACGCCCTGCACGAGGCGCTTGGCCGCCGCGACGAAGACGTTGCCGGGGCCCGTGACGCGCTGCACGGGGTCGAGCCCGATTCCGGGGACGCCGTGGGCGAAGGCCCCGATCGCGCCCGCGCCGCCCATGGCGTAGACCTCGTCGATGCCCAGCAGCGCCGCGGCGCCCGCGATCGTCGGGTGGATGCGTCCGTCGTACGCGGCCTGGGCCGGCGAGGCGAGCGCGATCGAGCGCACGCCCGCGACCTGGGCGGGCACGACGTTCATGACGACGCTCGACGGGTAGACGGCCTTGCCCCCGGGCACGTACAGCCCGACGCGAGCGACGGGCTGCCAGCGCTGCTCGACCACGGCGCCCGTCGCGAGCACCGTGCGCTCGGGCGCGGGCACCTGGGCGGCGCTCGCCGCGCGCACACGCTCGATGGTCGACTCGATCGCTCGGCGCACGTCGGGCCGCAGCGCGTCGCGGGCCTCGGCGAGCTCGGCGGCCCGCACGCGGACCGCGCCCGGACGGACGCCGTCGAACCGTTCGGCCTGGTCGAGCAGCGCCGCCTCGCCGCGCTCGCGGACGTCGTCGATGAGCGCGCGCGCAGGCTCGAGCGCGGCGGCCACATCGGTCGCGGCGCGCGGCACGAGCGCGAGCAGCTCGGTGGCGGACGGACGGGAACCGCGGAGGTCGATCGTTCGAAGCATGGTCGGACCAGCCTATCGAGGCCGTCGCCGCGCCCGCACCGGGCCCGTCACGTCAGGCAGTTCGGCCCCAGGAGGCTCTTCAGCTCGCCGTAGAAGTCGGCGCTGACCGCGACCGGGTACGGCAGCTCGAACACCCGCGCGGTGCGCCCCTTCGTGAGCTTCAGCCGCACCTCGGTGTCGCCGCGGTGCCGGATCAGGACGTCGCCGAGCGCCGTGATGGTGTCGGTCGTCGCCCGCACGTCGGGCAGCGAGATCACCACGGGCGCGTTCTCGTCGCCCTGGCCCACCTCGGGCTCGAAGACGCTGTAGGCGTGCAGGTTCATGCCGTCGTCTCGCATGCTGACGCGACCGCGGACGACGACGATGGAGTCGCCCCTCAGCGCCGGCGCGAACTCCTGGTAGGCCTTGCCCATGAACATCACGGTGATCTCACCCGAGAAGTCCTCGACCTGGATCATGCCGTACTGATTTCCGCTCTGCCGCGCGACGCGGTGCTGCACGCTCGTCACGAGCCCGGCGATCGTCACGGTGTCGCCATCCTGCGTGGCATCGGACGACATGAGGTCGGTGATCGTCGTCGAGGCGTGCTTGGCGAGTGTGGCCTCGAGCCCCGCGAGCGGATGGTCGGAGACGTACAGCCCGAGCATCTCGCGCTCGAACGCCAGCTTGTCGCGCTTGGACCACTCGGGGCGGTCGGGCACGGGCGACGGAGCGGCCTCCTTCTCGTGGTCCTCGAAGAGGCTGTCGAAGTCGAAGCCGACGTCGCCGTTCTCCTCGGCGCGCTTCTCCTTCACGGCGGCCTCGACCGCGCCCTCGTGGATCTCGACCAGCGCCCGGCGCGTGTGGCCCAGCGAGTCGAACGCGCCCGCCTTTACCAGCGACTCGACAGTGCGCTTGTTGGCGACCTGGGTCGGCACCTTCTTCAGGAAGTCGTGGAACGTCTCGAAGCGGCCCTTCGCGTCGCGCGCGGCGCGGATCGCGTCGACGACGTTGAAGCCCACGTTCCGCACCGCACCGAGGCCGAACCGGATGTCGTCGCCGACGGCCGCGAAGAAGCCGATCGACTCGTTCACGTCGGGCGGGAGGACCTTGATGCCCATCCGCCGGCACTCGTTGAGGTACAGGGCGAGCTTGTCGCGCGCATCGCCGACGGAGGTGAGCAGCGCCGCCATGTACTCGGCCGGGTAGTGGGCCTTCAGGTAGGCCGTCCAGTAGCTCAGCACGCCGTACGCCGCCGAGTGGGCCTTGTTGAACGCGTAGTCGGAGAACGGCAGCAGGATGTCCCAGAGGGTCTTCACCGCGGCATCCGAGAAGCCGTTCGCCTTCATGCCGCCCGAGAAGCCCTCGTACTGCTTGTCGAGCTCGGACTTCTTCTTCTTGCCCATCGCACGGCGCAGGATGTCGGCCTGGCCGAGGCTGAACCCGGCGACCCGCTGCGCGATCGCCATGACCTGCTCCTGGTAGATGATCAGGCCGTAGCTCGTGTCGAGGATGTCCTTCAGCGGCTCTTCGAGCTCGGGGTGGATCGGCGTGATCGGCTGCAGGCCGTTCTTGCGCAGCGCGTAGTTGATGTGCGAGTTCGCGCCCATCGGGCCCGGCCGGTAGAGCGCGATGACGGCCGAGATGTCCTCGAAGTTGTCGGGTTTCATCTGCCGGAGGAGCGACCGCATGGGCCCGCCGTCGAGCTGGAACACGCCGAGCGTATCGCCGCGCGAGAGCAGCTGGTAGGCCTCGACGTCGTCGAGCGCCAGGTCTTCCAGGACCGGGCGGAAGCCGCGGTTCGCCTCGATGTTGTCGAGCGCGTCGTCGATGATCGTGAGGTTCCGCAGGCCCAGGAAGTCCATCTTGATCAGGCCGAGCGACTCGCACGCGGGGTAGTCGAACTGCGTGACGATCTGGCCGTCCTGTTCCCGCTTCATGATCGGGATGATGTCGATGAGCGGCTCGCTCGACATGATCACCCCGGCCGCGTGCACGCCCCACTGCCGCTTGAGGTTCTCGAGGCCGAGCGCGGTGTCGAAGACCGTCTTCGCCTCGGCGTCGGTCTCGATGAGGGCGCGGATGTCGCCGGCCTCCTTGTAGCGCGGATGCTCCTTGTCGAGGATGCCCGAGAGCGGGATGTCCTTGCCCATGACCGCCGGCGGCATGGCCTTGGTGAGCTTCTCGCCCATGCCGAAGGGGAAGCCGAGCACCCGGCTCGAGTCCTTCAGCGCCTGCTTGGCCTTGATGGTGCCGTACGTGACGATCTGGGCGACGCGCTCGTCGCCGTACTTGTCGGTGACGTACTTGATGACCTCGCCGCGACGACGCTCGTCGAAGTCGACGTCGAAGTCGGGCATGGAGACGCGGTCGGGGTTCAGGAACCGCTCGAAGATGAGGCCGTGCTGCAGCGGGTCGAGGTCGGTGATCCGCATGGCGTAGGCCGCCATCGACCCGGCGCCCGAGCCGCGGCCGGGGCCCACGCGGATGCCGTTGCGCTTGGACCAGTTGATGAAGTCGGCGACGACGAGGAAGTAGCCGGGGAAACCCATCTGGCTGATGACCTCGACCTCGTAGTCGGCCTGCTTCCGAACGGCATCGGGGATGCCGGCCGGGTAGCGCTCGTGCAGGCCCTTCTCGACCTCCTTCACGAACCAGCTCTGCTCGCTCTCGCCCTCGGGCACCGGGTAACGCGGCATGTAGTTCGCGCTCGTGTTGAACTGCACGTCGCAGCGCTCGGCGATGAGCAGCGTGTTGTCGCACGCCTCGGGGTGGTCGCGGAACAGGTGCCGCATCTCGGCGGCGGACTTCAGGTAGAACTCGTCGGCGTCGAACTTGAACCGGTTCGGGTCGTCGAGGGTCGAGCCCGACTGCACGCACAGCAGCGCCGCGTGGCTCTGGGCATCGTGGGCGTGCGTGTAGTGCAGGTCGTTCGTCGCCACGAGCGGCAGGTCGAGCTGCTTCGCGAGGCGGAGCAGGTCGCTCATGATGCGCTTCTCGATGCCGAGGCCGTGGTCCATGACCTCGGCGAAGAAGTTCTCCTTGCCGAAGATGTCGCGGAACTCGGCCGCCGCCCGGACGGCCTCGTCGTACTGGCCGAGCCGAAGGCGCGTCTGCACCTCGCCCGACGGGCAGCCCGTGGTCGCGATGAGGCCCGAGGAGTACGTCTGCAGCAGCTCGCGGTCCATGCGCGGCTTGAAGTAGTAGCCCTCGATCGAGGCTCGGCTGGAGAGCCGGAAGAGGTTGTGCATGCCCTCGGTCGTCTCGGAGAGCAGCGTCATGTGCGTGTACGCGCCCGAACCGGAGACGTCGTCGCCGCCGCCGTTGCCCCACCGCACGCGCGTCTTGTCGCTCCGGTGCGTGCCCGGCGTGAGGTACGCTTCGGTGCCGATGATGGGCTTCACCCCGGCGTCGGTCGCCTGCTTCCAGAAGTCGTACGCGCCGAACACGTTGCCATGGTCGGTCATCGCCACGGCGGGCATGCCCTCGGCCGCGGTGGCCTTCATCAGCTCGCCGACCCGGGCCGCGCCGTCGAGCATCGAGTACTCGGAGTGCACGTGCAGGTGGACGAAGGAATCGGCGGCCACAGGGCTCCTCATCGGTGGTGCTGCGAGGCGTGTTCGGGGGTGTGTTCACAGTGTATGAGCCCCGGGCGACATGTCGACCGGGGCTCGCGGCATCCGTCGCTCAGTCGCCGCGCAGGAGGTCGAGCGAGTGCTGCAGGTCGGCCGGGTAGTCGGACTCGTAGGTCGTCCACTCCCCCGTGCCGGGGTGCACGAACGAGAGCTCCTTCGCGTGGAGCCACTGCCGCTCGAGCCCGAGTCGCGCGCTCAGCGTGGGGTCGGCCCCGTACATCGCGTCGCCCGCGCACGGATGGCGCTGCGCCGCCATGTGCACGCGGATCTGGTGCGTTCGCCCGGTCTCGAGGTGCACTTCGAGCAGGGAAGCGTATGGGAATGCCTCGATGGTCTCGTAGTGCGTCACGGCGTGCTTGCCGTCGGACGTGACCGCGAACTTCCATTCCGACCGCGGGTGCCGGCCGACCGGCGCGTCGATCGTGCCCGCGAGGGGATCGGGATGGCCCTGTACGACCGTGTGGTAGACCTTGTCGACCTCGCGGTCGTGGAACTGGCGCTTCAGGTCGGTGTAGGCGCGCTCCGACTTCGCCACGACCATGAGCCCGCTCGTCCCCTGGTCGAGACGGTGGACGACGCCTTGGCGCTCGGGAGCGCCGGAGGTGGAGATCCGGTAGCCGGCCGCGGCCAACGCTCCGACGACGGTCGGGCCCTCCCATCCGAGCGAGGGGTGGGCGGCCACACCCGCGGGCTTGTCGACCACGACGATCTCGTCGTCGTCGTGGACGATGCCGAGGTCGGGCACCGGGATGGCCTCGACCTCGAGCGTGCGTGGCGGTGCCCAGGTCACCTCGAGCCAGGCACCGGCGCGCAGGCGGTCGGCCTTGTCGACGACGGCGCCGTCGAGGAGCACGCCGCCCGCCGAGGCGACCTCGGCCGCCTGCGTCCGGGAGAAGCCGAGCAGCTTCGCCAGCCCGGCGTCGACGCGCGACCCCTCGAGCCCGTCGGGTACGGGCAGCGAACGGTGCTCCACGTCAGGACTCGCGCGCGAGCTCGGCGGGTGCGCCGCCCCGGGCCCCGCGCCCGGATTCCGCCTCGGGCGTCGAGGCATCCGTCGCACCGCCGTCGCGGTCGCGCGCCGGCCGCGACCCGTCGAGACCCACCCCGCGGATCGTGAGGATCATGAACAGGACCATGCTCGAGACGATCGCGATGTCGGCCACGTTGTAGATCGCGGGCAGCATCCACGGCGTCGAGATGAAGTCGATCACGTGCCCGATGCCGAAGCCCGGCTCGCGGAAGAGCCGATCGGTCAGGTTGCCGAGCACGCCGCCGAGCAGCAGGCCGAAGACGAGCGCCCAGGCGATCGAGCGGATGCGACGGGCGAACCACACGATGAAGGTGATGACGCCCGCGGCGAGGATCGTGAAGACCCAGGTCATGCCGCTCGCGATCGAGAAGGCCGCCCCGGGGTTGCGCACGAACTGCCATTGCAGGACGTTGCCGAGGACCGGGACGACCTCGCCCTCGGCGAGCGTGGTGACGACGAAGTACTTGCTCAGCTGGTCGACGCCGTAGACGGTGATCGCGACGCCGACCAGGATGAGCAGCGCGGTGGTGCCGATCCTGGCCGCGCGCTCAGCCGCCAAAGCCCTGGAAGGTCGGAGCCGGCTGGTCGCTCGTGGCGCCCTGCGCACCGACCGGGGCCGAGAAGCCCGCACCACCCGAGACCTGCACCGGCTGGGCGGTGTCGAGCTCGCGGAGCTGGCCCTCGATGTAGCTCTTCAGCTTCTGGCGGTACTCGCGCTCGAAGACGCGCAGTTCGTCGACCCGCTTCTCGAGTGCGACGCGCTCCTGGTCGAGGATGCCCATCTGCGCGCGCTGCTTCGCTTCGGCCTCGGCCACGATGCGTGCCGCGGTCGCGTGGCCCTCGGCGATCAGCGCGTCGCGCTTCTCGACGCCCTCGCGCACGTGCTCCTCGTGGAGGCGACGGGCGAGCTGGAGCAGGTTGGTGGTGCTGGTCTGCTCGTCGATCTCAGCCTGCGAGGGCTGTGCGGGCGTGGGCACCGCGACCGTGGGCGGCGCGGCCGCGGGCTCGGCGTAGACGGGCGCGGGTGCGGCCGCCGGCGCGGCACCGCCCTCGCCGGCACGGGCCTCGGCAGCAGCGAGCCGCTGGCGCAGCTCCTCGTTCTCCTGGTTCAGCCGGCGCAGTTCGACGACCACCTCGTCGAGGAAGTCGTCGACCTCGTCCTGGTCGTAGCCCTCCCGGAACTTCGTCGCCTGGAAGCGCTTGTTGACCACATCTTCCGGAGTTAGCGCCATGGCTTCCCATCCCTTTGAATCTGTCGAACTGTCGATCACGTTCAGCTAACGGTAGCAAAGACAACCACACGGAGGCAGAGCGCCGGACGCACGGCGCGCCACCTCTGCGTCATCCGGTCAGGCGGATGCCGCCGACGCCGCGGCGAGCCAGGACACGACGGTCATCGCGACGATGACGACCAGCATCGCGATGCTCCACCCGAGGTCGAGCGCCACCTGGCCCAGGCGGATCGGCGGAACGAGCCGGCGGAAGAAGCGCACCAGCGGATCGGTCACCGTGTAGACGCCCTCGACGAGCACGAGCACGAATCCACGCGGCCGCCAGGAGCGGTTGAACGTGCGCACGAGGTCGAGCACGAACCGCGCCCACATCACGAAGAAGTAGATGAGGAGGAGCGTGTAGAGGAGGTTCCAGACGACGACGAGCGCACTCACGTCGGGGAGTCTACGCGTGCGTGAAGAACGACGCGTCGACGTCGCCCTCGGCCTCGCCGGCCTCCCCGGAGACCACGACGTGCGCCGGCGAGAGCAGGAACACCTTGCTCGTCACGCGCTCGATCTTGCCGTAGAGGCCCTGCGAGAGGCCGCTCGCGAAGTCGATGAGGCGGCGCGCCTCGGCGTCGGACATCTGGGACAGGTTGATGATCACCGGCACGCCCTCGCGGAAGGACTCGGCGATCACCTGGGCGTCGCGGTACTGGCGCGGGTGCACCGTGAGGATCTCGTTCATCTCCGCCTGCGGTGGTGTCGTCGGTTGGATGTGCTGCTTCCTGAGCGGTGTCACCGCGGCCCCGGTCTTGGGCGCCGGGGCGGGCGCGGCGTGCACGATGGGCGCCGGCGCTGCCGCCGTCTGCGGCGTCTCGGCCTCGAGCTCCTCGTCGGCGAGTCCGAGGTAGACCATGGTCTTCTTGAGCGGGTTGGACATCGCTGCCTCCGTCAGTGGTTCCGTGGTTCCGAGGCTAGCCCGGGGTCGGGCGTTCCCCCGTGATTGCCGTGCCGATCCGAAGGTGTGTCGCACCCTCCAAGATCGCGTCGCGATAGTCGTGCGACATCCCCATGGACAGTGCGGTCGCCTCGGGTGCGAGGGTGCGGACGCGCTCGGACATGGCGCGCACGCGCGCGAACGCCGGCCTGGCCTCCTCGCCCAGGGGCGCGACCGCCATGAGGCCGAGCAGGCGCAGGCCGGGCGTGCCCACCACGTGCTCGACGAGCGGCTCGAGCGCGTCGGGGTCGACACCGCCGCGACCGGGGTCGTCGGTGAGGTTGACCTGGACGAAGCAGTCGACGGCTGACTCCTCGGAGCGCAGCGCGTCCACGAGCGACGTGCGATCGACCGAGTGGATGACGGACGCGTAGACACGGACCTGCCTGGCCTTCTTGCCCTGCAGCTGACCGACGAAGTGCCAGGTCAGACCGACGTCGGCGAGTTCGCGGGCCTTGGCCTGCGCCTCCTGGTGGCGGTTCTCGCCCACGTCGGTGACGCCCAGCGCGGCGAGCTCGCGGATGAGCGAGACCGGCTGGAACTTGGTGACGACGACGGTCGTGATCTCGTCGGCGTCCCGCCCGGCCGTCGACGCGGCATCCGCGATGCCCGACCGCACGGAGGCGAGCCGGGAGGCGAGCCCGCTCACGCGGCTCGCCTCCGGGCGTGGCCCCGCGGACTCACTTGAGGAAGTCGGGGATGTCGAGGTCGTCGGAGTCGTCGCCGAACGCGGGGTCGGAGACGATCTGGTCGGCCGTGCTGCTGGTCGCCTCGCCCCAGTTGGCCGTCTCGACGAGCTCCTCGATGTCGATCTCGGCGAGGGCCTCGCCCGAGTCGGCGCCGGCCAGCGCGCTGCCGAAGCCGGCGCCCCCGCCCGCGACGGCGCCGACGGCCGCGGGGACGACCGACGGCTTCTTCACCTCGACCGGCTTGGGCATCGGGTCGCCGCCGTCGAAGCCCGCGGCGATCACCGTCACGCGGACCTCGTCGCCGAGGGTGTCGTCGATGACCGCGCCGAAGATGATGTTGGCCTCGGGATGCACGGCCTCCTGCACGAGCCGCGCGGCGTCGTTGATCTCGAAGATGCCGAGGTTGGAGCCGCCCTGGATCGAGAGCAGCACGCCGTGCGCGCCGTCGATGGACGCCTCGAGCAACGGGCTCGCGACGGCGAGCTCGGCGGCCTTGATCGCGCGGTCGGCGCCGCGCGATGAGCCGATGCCCATGAGGGCGGAGCCCGCTCCCTGCATCACCGACTTGACGTCGGCGAAGTCGAGGTTGATCAGGCCCGGCGTCGTGATGAGGTCGGTGATGCCCTGGACACCGGCGAGCAGCACCTGGTCGGCCGTCGCGAAGGCCTCGAGCATCGAGATGCCGCGGTCGCTGATCTCGAGCAGGCGGTCGTTCGGCACCACGATGAGGGTGTCGACCTCCTCCTTCAGTCGCGCGACTCCCTGCTCGGCCTGGGTCTGGCGCCGCTTGCCCTCGAAGCTGAACGGCTTGGTGACCACGCCGATCGTCAGCGCGCCGATCGACTTGGCGATGCGCGCGACCACGGGGGCGCCACCGGTGCCGGTGCCGCCGCCCTCGCCCGCGGTCACGAAGACCATGTCGGCGCCGGCGAGCGCCTCCTCGATCTCCTCCGCGTGGTCCTCGGCGGCGCGCCGGCCGACCTCGGGGTCGGCGCCGGCGCCGAGGCCGCGGGTGAGGTCGCGGCCGACGTCGAGCTTGACGTCGGCGTCGGACATCAGCAGCGCCTGGGCGTCGGTGTTGATGGCGATGAACTCGACCCCGCGCAGGCCGAGCTCGATCATGCGGTTCACGGCGTTGACGCCGCCCCCGCCGATGCCGACCACCTTGATGACGGCGAGGTAGTTCTGGTTTGTCGACATGTCCGGCCCTCTCTGCGAACTCTGAACCTTGAACCTCTAGTCGAAGGTTAAAGATTTGCCGAGTATGCAATTCCTGAGTCGAAGGTAGGTGCCCGTGGGCGGGCACGCGGCAAGGCGACTCCGCGTGTCGCGATCCGGTGAGCGGATGGCGCGCCGCGACATCCGCTCAGTTCACTGCGTCACGGGGCTGAGCGGCGCCGACACGTCGTACCGCCCCACCGTGTCGGGCGGCGCGGCGGCCATGAGCTTCACGAGCACGGTCGACTTCAGGGCGGAGTCCTCCGCACTCCCCCACGCCACGCTCGCACCCTCCGCGAGTTCCAGCCGCACGTCGTCCGGGGTCTCCGCCGTGACCGACGCGACCCGCGCGAGGAGGTCGGCCGGCAGGCTCCGCAGGACGGCACCGACCGACTCGAACGCGTCTCCGGCGACGCCTCCGTCGACCGTGATGAGCGGCAGCGCCTCGGGTCGCTCCTCGTACCGCTCGATGACCACGCCGGCCGCGTCGATCGCCGTGTAGCCCGAGGATCCCTCCACCACGCCGACCGGCGTGCGCTCGACGATGCGGACGACGAGCGTGCCCGGGGGCACGGTCTCGGTCGAGTACGTCTCGATGAGCGGGAACCCGGAGAGCGTCTCCTGCACTTCGTCGGCCGCGATGAGCGGCAGCGGCGTGCCGAGCCGGTCGTCGAACGCGGTGCGGACGTCGGCGGCGGGGATGCGGGCGGTGCCCTCGACGCGCACCTCGCGGAGCGCCATGAGGGGCGAGTACGCGGCGGCCACGGCCAGGACGGCGAGACCGACCACCGAGGCGATCCCCGTGATCCAGGCGATCCGGCGCATGCGGCTCCGCCTGGTGAATCGCCGCACCTCCTGCCGTTCGTACCGGCGGCGCTCCCGCTCGGCGGCCGCCAGCGCGCGCCGCGCCGCGCGGTCGTCGGCCTGCGGGTTCCCGTCGCGACGGTCGGGCGCTCCGGATGCCGCGGCGGAGGCACCGGGGGCGACGACGGTCGTGGCGTCGGCCGCCGGGCGGGCGTCGTCGGGCGCGACCAGGTCGCCCACGGGCAGCCGCAGGGGCTCGGTCAGCGTGCGGTCGCGGCCCTCGGCCGCCCGGGAGTCGCCGGCGGCCAGGACCGGCTGCCGACGGCTGCGCGCGCCGCGGTCGCCGTCTCCGTCGGGACGCACGGCCGCGGAAGAGGACGACGTGGCCGGCGTCCGCGCGGTCCGCGCGCGATCGAACCCCTGCGGCCGCTTCACGTCGCCCCGTTCAGCCGCGCCGCTCGCGCTCGAGCGAACCGAGGATCTGCGGCACGATCCGGTAGACGTCGCCGCAGCCGAGCGTGATGACGAAGTCGCCGGGACGTGCGATGCGCGCGGTGTGGTCGGCCGCGTCCTGCCAGTCGGCGATGAACGCCACGTGCTCGGGGTCGGCGAACCGCTCGCTGACGAGCGCGCCCGTCACGCCCGGCTCGGGATCCTCGCGCGCACCGTAGACGTCGAGCACGACCGTCTCGTCGGCGTACTGCTCCAGCACGTCGGCGAACTCCTTGGCGAAGAGCCGGGTCCGGCTGTAGAGGTGCGGCTGGTGCACCGCGATGATCCGCCCGTCGCCCACGACGGTCCGCGCAGCGGACAGCGCCGCCGCGACCTCGGTCGGGTGGTGCGCGTAGTCGTCGTAGACGCTCACGCCGTCGACCGTGCCGTGCAGTTCGAACCGGCGACCGGTGCCCGCGAACCGGGCGATGCCGTCGAGGGCGCCCTGCGGGTCGAAGCCGAGCCCGACGAGGACCGCGAACGCACCGGCCGCGTTGATCGCGTTGTGCCGCCCGGGGATGCGCAGCTGCGCGGCGTACTCGCCGCCCTCGTACGAGAGCGAGAACGCCACAGGACCCTCGGTCCTGATCGAGTGCACGCGCACCGTGGCATCCTGCGCCTCGCCGAACGTCATGACGCGCTCGTGCGAGAGCCGCGCACGCACGCGCGTCGCACCCGGGTCGTCGGAGGAGATGACGACGAGCTCTCGCGCACGGTCGGCGAAGTCGACGAACGCCTGCTCGAAGGCGTCGAGCGACCCGTAGTGGTCGAGGTGATCGGGGTCGACGTTCGTGACGAGCGCGACCGAGGTGTCGTACAGCAGGAACGAGCCGTCGGACTCGTCGGCCTCGACGACGAACAGCTCGCCCGAGCCCGATGCCGAGCTCACGCCGAGCTCCTCGATGACGCCGCCGTTGACGAAGCTCGGGTCTTCGCCGAGCGCGAGCAGGCCCGTGATGATCATGCCCGTCGAGGTCGTCTTGCCGTGCGCACCGGCGACGGACACGAGCCGCCGGCCGGCGATCACCGAGGCGAGCGCCTGCGAGCGGTGCAGCACCGGGATGCCGCGCGAGAGCGCCAGCCGGTACTCGGGGTTGTCCTGCCAGAGCGCACCGGTGACCACCACCGTGTCGACGTCGTCGGGGAGGTTCTCGGCGGCGTGCCCGATCGCGATGGTCGCGCCCAGGGCGCGGAGCGCGGCGATGTTGTCGGACTCGCGCACGTCGGAGCCGGTGACCCGGTGGCCCGCGCCGAGCACGAGTCGCGCGATCCCGCTCATGCCCGATCCCCCGATGCCGACGAAGTGCACGGCGCCGAGGTCGGCGGGGATCGGGGTCGAGAGGTCGGGCTTGATCGTCACGGTGTCGCGGAGCTTCCTGGTCGGGTGTTCGGTGGGTTCAACGTTACGCGCCCGCGCGGGGAGCGCCGCCCTCGGGGCGCAGCGCGGCGTCGATCAGCGCGACCGTCCGGTCGGTCCCGTCGAGCGCGCCGACGGATGCCGCGGCCTGCGCCATCGCGGCGAGGCGCCCCCGGTCCGCGAGCAGCGGCACGAGCTCGCGATCCACCCACGCGGGCAGGAACGCGGCGTCGTCGACGAGGATGCCGCCGCCGGCGCCGACCACGTCGGCGGCGTTGAAGCGCTGCTCGCCGTTGCCCACGGGATACGGCACGTAGACGGCGGGGATGCCGAGCGCGGCGAGCTCGCTCACGGTCGCGGCACCCGCGCGCGAGACGGCGGCGTCGGCGATCGCGAGCGCGAGGTCCATGCGGTCGGCGTACTCCACCATGCGGTAGTCGGGCAGGCCGGGGTCGTCGACCTCGGACTTCGCGCCGGTGACGTGCAGCACCTGCCATCCGGTCGCGACCAGGGCGGCGGCGCACTCGACCATCGTGCGGTTGATCCGTCGTGCCCCGAGGGATCCCCCGGTCGCGAGCAGCACCGGACGTGCCGGGTCGAGCTCGAACAGCGCGGCCGCCTCGTCGCGACGCGCCGTGCGGTCGAGCGTCTCGATCTCGCGGCGGAGCGGCATGCCGACGAACTCGGCGCGCGGAAGCGGCGTGCCGTGGAAGGCCACTCCGACGCGCGCGGCGAAGCGGGCGCCGAGCCGGTTCGCCAGGCCCGGCCTGGCGTTCGCCTCGTGGATGACGACCGGGACGCCCGCCCGTCGCGCGGCGAGGTACGCGGGCGTCGCGACGTACCCGCCGAACCCGACGACCGCGTCGACCTTGCGCTCGGCGATCATCGCGGCGACCTCGGCGATCGATCGCCGGAAGCGCGAGGGGAAGCGGAGCGCGGCGCCGTTCGGCCGCCGCGGGAACGGCACCTTCTCGATCGTGAGCAGCTCGTAGCCGCGCGCGGGGACCAGGCGCGCCTCGAGCCCCTCGGCCGTGCCCAGCACGAGCACCCGGGCCTGCGGGTCCCGCTCGCGCAGCCGGTCGGCGACCGCGAGGAGCGGATTGACGTGGCCGGCGGTGCCACCGCCGGCGAGCAGGTACGTGGTCATCGCGCGCGGGCCGCCCGTGCCGCGCGTCGCTGCTCGGAGCGCGCGGCGGCTCGCGCGGGAGCCTCGGGGTCGCGGGCGACCGAGAGGACGACGCCGATGGCGAACAGGGTGGTCAGCAGCGCGGTGCCGCCCGCCGAGACGAGCGGCAGCGGGACGCCGAGGACGGGGAAGACGCCGAGCACGACACCGATATTGACACATGCCTGGCCGACGACCCACACGAGCACCGCGGCCGCGACCGTCCGTCCGAACGGCGTGGAGGCGTTGCGGAGCACGCGAGCCAGTGCGATCGCGAGCACGACGAACAGCCCGATCACCACGACCGCCCCGATGAGGCCGAGCTCCTCGCCGATGATCGCGAAGATGAAGTCGTTGTCGGCCGCGGGCAGCCACGACCACTTCGCCGCCGAGTTGCCGAGGCCGACGCCGAAGATCCCGCCGTTCGCGAGCGCGAACGTGCCGTGCTGGATCTGCCAGCAGTCGGCCGTGTCGTACCGCGTGCAGTGCTCCTGCAGGAACGCGGTGATGCGCCGCATCCGGTTCTCGCTCGAGATCGCCACGAGCCAGAACGCGATCGCGCCGACGACGAGCGGGATGACCAGCAGGCGCAGCCGCACGCCGATGAGGAACAGCGTGCCGAGCAGCATCGCCGCCATGACCATGACCGTTCCCAGGTCGCCGCCGAGCAGGACCAGCCCGATCGCTCCCCCGCCGACCAGCAGGATCGGCATGATGCCCTGGCCGAACTCGTGCAGGTGGTCCTGCTTCTTCGTCACGATGAGGCCGAGCCAGAGGACGAGGGCGACCTTGATGAGCTCGGACGGCTGGAACTGGATCGGACCGAGTCGGAGCCAGTTCGTGTTGCCGCCGACCTCGACGCCCAGCGGCGTGGCGACGACGAGCAGCTGCAGCACGCACGCCACGCCGAGCACGAGCCAGGCGATGCGCATCCAGAACCCCTCGGGCATCCGGCCGGCCAGCAGCATCACGGGCACGCCGACGAGCGCGTACGTGGCCTGCTGCATGGCGCGCGACGTGAAGTCGCCGTCGTTCTCCAGGCCCGACTCCACGATCGACGAGGAGAGCACCATGATGAGGCCGAGCAGGACGAGGAAGACCGTCGTACCGAGCAGGAGGAAGTAGTCCTTCGACTCCGGCCGGAACGCGCCGAGCCGGATCCGGGCGGCCAGGCCCGAGGGCTCAGCGGCCTTCGGCGGGCGGCTCGTCCGAGGCGGGCTCGTCATGCGCCTCCCCTCCGAGCCGTTCGCGGACGGCGTCGTGGAAGCGCCGTCCGCGGTCGGCGTAGTCCGCGAACTGGTCCATCGATGCCGCCGCCGGCGCGAGGAGCACGGTGTCGCCGTCCTCCGCGACGGAGGCCGCGAGGGCGACCGCGTCGGGCATCACGCTCTCAGTGTCATCCGTGACCACCTCGAGGAGGGGCAGGTCGGGCGCGTGTCGGCGGAACGCCTCGACGAGCGCCGCGCGGTCGCGGCCGATGACGATCGCGGCCCGCAGCCGAGGCACGTGCCGGGCCACGAGCGCGTCGGCGTCGACGCCCTTGAGCAGGCCGCCCACGATCCACACGACCCGGCCGAACGCGCGCAACGAGGCCTCGGCCGCGTGCGGGTTGGTCGCCTTCGAGTCGTCGATCCAGCGGATGCCGCCGGCCACCGCCACGGTCTCGATCCGGTGCGCGTCGAGCCGGAAGGTCGCGAGCGCGTCGTGGATGACGCCGACCGGCACGTCGTACGAGCGCGCGAGCGCCGACGCGGCGAGGATGTTGGCCACGATGTGCGGCACCGCGAGGCCGAGCGGCTCGAGCTCGTCGAGCGTCGTGAGCTCGAGCGCGGCCGTGCGGCGCTCCTCGAGGAACGCGCGGTCGCACAGGATGCCGTCGACGACGCCGAAGTCGCTCGGTCCGGGCGTGTCCAGCCCGAAGCCGATCGCGCGGGCGCCCTCCTCGACCTCGGCCTCCTCGACCATCGCGCGGGTCGCCTCATCGGCGCGGTTGTAGACGCACGCCACCTTCGTGTTGGCGTAGACCTTGCCCTTCGCCTCACGGTACGCATCGGCCGAGCCGTGCCAGTCGAGGTGGTCGTCGGCGAGGTTCAGGCACACGCTCGAGTACGGATGGACGGCGCCGGGGCCGGCGGTCGGCAGATGATGCAGCTGGAAGCTCGAGAGCTCGACGACGAGCACGTCGTACCCGATCGGGTCGCGCACGGCGTCGAGCACGGGCACGCCGATGTTGCCGCACGGCGCCACCCGCACGCCGTTCGCGGCGATCAGCGTGGCCGCGAGCTGCACCGTGGTCGTCTTGCCGTTCGTGCCGGTCACGAGCATCCACTCGGACGCCCGCACCTTGTCGCGCACGCGCCAGGCGAGTTCGATGTCGCCCCACACGGCGATGCCCCGTTCGGCGGCCCACGCGAGCACCGGGTGGTCGGGACGGAATCCCGGCGAGACGACGATGAGCTCGGGGTCGGATGCCGCGAGCTCGTCGGGCACGACGTCGAGCGGCTGCACGACGAAGCCCACGCCGATCACCTCGAGGATGCGAGCACGGTCGACGTCGGGGTCGCGTGCGTACACCGTGACCGCCGCGCCGAGCTCGGCGAGCGTGTCGGCGACGGCGAACCCCGTGACGCCGAGGCCGAGCACGGCGACGCGCAGCCCGCGCCATCCCTCGGCATGCCAGCTGGTCAGGCCGTCGAGGCGCCCGGCGGGCGGTGCGTCGTCGGTCAACTCTGCAGCCATTCGAAGTAGAACGCGCCGACGCCCGCGGCCACGAACAGGCCCGCGATGATCCAGAAGCGCACGACGATCGTGACCTCGGCCCAGCCCTTCAGCTCGAAGTGGTGGTGGATCGGGCTCATGAGGAAGATCCGCTTGCCGCCGGTGACCCGGAAGTACGCGCGCTGCACGATCACCGAGCCGGCCTCGATCACGAACAGGCCGCCGAGCAGCAGCAGGAGCAGCTCGGTCTGGCTCGTGACCGCCAGTGCTGCGAGCGCGCCGCCGAGCGCGAGGGACCCCGTGTCGCCCATGTAGATGTGCGCGGGATTGGTGTTCCACCAGAGGAAGCCGACGACGGCGCCGACGATCGCGGTGGCCACGATCGCCAGGTCGAGCGGGTCGCGGACGTCGTAGCTGCGGTAGAGGTCGTCGGGATTCAGGTTCTCGCTGAACCGCGACTGGTTGAACTGCCAGAAGCCGATGATGATGAACGAGCCGATCGCGAGGATCGACGCGCCCGAGGCCAGGCCGTCGAGGCCGTCGGTGACGTTGACGCCGTTCGAGGCGGCGGCCGCGATCAACACGATCCACACGACGTACGCGATGATGCCGACGATCGAGCCGAGCACCATGAAGTCGAGGGGCAGATCCCGGATGAACGAGATCTTCGTCGTCGCGGGCGTCGCGCCCTCCTCGTTCGGGAACTGCAGCGCCAGCAGTGCGAACGCCGCGGCCACGATCGTCTGCCCGGCGATCTTCGCCCAGCCGCCGAGGCCGAGGCTCTGCTTCTTCCGCGTCTTCAGGAAGTCGTCGATGAAGCCCACGAGGCCGAGGCCGACCATCATGAACAGCACGAGCAGGCCGGAGGCCGTCGGGCCGTCGCCGATCAGCAGCGTCGCCGAGAAGTACCCGAACAACGTGCCCAGGATGAAGATGATGCCGCCCATCGTGGGCGTGCCGCGCTTGACGTGATGCGTCTTCGGGCCGTCGTCGCGGATGAACTGGCCCCAGCCGAGCCTCGTGAACAGCCGGATGAACAGCGGGGTCAGGAAGAGCGTGAAGGAGAGCGACAAGGCTCCGGCGGTCAGAAGTGCTCTCACTCGAACCATTCTCCCAGTCGGTCGCCGAGGTGACGGAGGCCCGCCGAGTTCGACGATTTCACGAGCACGGTGTCGCCGGGCCGCGCCGACGCGGTCACGAGGTCGAAGGCCTCGTCGGCCGTGTCGACGTACGCGGACTCGCCGTCCCACGACCCCTCGTTGATCGCGGTGATGTGCAGGCGCCGCGCGCCCTCCCCCACCACGACCAGCTGCGAGACCCCGAGCCGCACGGCGAGCAGCCCGATGCGATCGTGCTCCTCACCCGAGAACTCGCCGAGCTCGCTCATCTCGCCGAGCACCGCGATCGTGCGCCCCTCGGGTCGCCTCACCTGCGCGAGCGTCTTGAGCGCGGCCGCGACGGAGTCGGGGCTGGCGTTGTAGGCGTCGTTGATGACCGTGATGTCGTCGCGCCCGCCCATCACCTGCATGCGCCACTGCTCGGCCAGCGTCACGCGCTCGAGGCCCGCCACGATGGTCGCCAGCGGCACGCCGAGCTCACGTGCCGCCGCGATCGCGGCGAGGGCGTTCATCACGTGGTGCTCGCCGAGCACCGAGAAGCGCACGTGCGCCGATTCCCCGCCGGGCACCGTCACCGTGAACTCGGTGCCTCGGGCGTGCACCACGACGTCGGTCGCCCGCACGTCGGCGCGCTCGCCGAGCCCGAACCACACCACGCGCGCGGCGGTCACGTCGGCCATGGGCACGACGCGCGGGTCGTCGGCGTTCAGCACCGCCACGTCGGTCGGCAGCAGGTCGGTCACCATCTCGGACTTGGCCTGCACGGTCTTCTCGATGCCGCCGAACTCGCCGGCGTGGGCCAGGCCGACCTTGAGGACGATGCCGACGTCGGGGCGGGCCATCCGGATCAGGCGCGCGATCTCGCCGACGCCCGAGGCGCCCATCTCGGCGACCAGGTACTCGGTCTGCTCGGTGAGCTCGAGCATGGTCGTCGGCGCGCCGACCTCGTTGTTGTAGCTCTTGCGGGCCGCGACCGTCGGGCCGACCTGCTCGAGCACCGTACGCAGCAGGTTCTTGGTGGTGGTCTTGCCGTTCGACCCGGTCACGCCGACGATCCGAAGGCGCCCGAGGGCGCGGACGCGCCGCACGACCTCGGTCGCGAGCGCCCCGAGCGCGTCGACCGAATCCGCCACGACGACCTGCGGCACCGGCAGGTCGAGCGGTCGCTCGACGACGAGCAGCGCCGCGCCGCGCTCGACGGCGCCGGACGCGAAGCGGTGCCCGTCGTCGAACTCGCCGCGCTTGGCCACGAAGACCCCGCCGGGGACGACCTCGCGCGAGTCGGTCGTGACGGGACCGTCGACGATCGTCGCGCCCGTGGCATCCGTGCCGCTCGGCTCGAGCCGTCCGGCGGTCGCCGCCACGATCTCCTCCAGCGTCAGCGCGATCATTCGAGCCACCCCGCTTCCTGCAGTGCCAGCCGGGCGTCGTCCCGTGCCGAGTACGGATGCTTCACGCCCGCGACCTCCTGGTAGTCCTCGTGACCCGGCCCCGCGTAGAGCACCGCATCGCCCTCGCCTGCGAGGGCGAGGGCCTGCCGGAACGCGGCGCGCGGATCGGGGACCTCGTGGATCTCCCGGTCGGGAACCGCGGCGCGGGCACCCGCGATGAGCGCCGCGCGGATCGCGGCCGGATCCTCCCAGCGCGGGTGGAAGTCGGTGACGACGAGCGAGTCCGCGCCGCGCGCGGCGATCGCGCCCATGTCGGCGCGCTTGGTCGTGTCGCGGTCGCCGTCGGCGCCGAACACCATCACGATGCGCCCGTCGGTCGTGCGACGGATGGCGTCGAGCGTCTGCCGGAACGCGTCGGGCGTGTGCCCGTAGTCGATGTAGACCACGGGGCCGCGCTCGCCCGAGACCCGCTCGGCCCGCCCGGGGATGTACGCGTCGATGCCGTGCTCGGCGACCGCGCGCGCGATGAGGTCGAGGTCGTGGCCCGCCTCGACGAGCATCACGATGGCGAGTGCGGCGTTCGCGGCCATGAAGTGGCCGATGAGCGGCACGCGGGTCTCGAGCGTGCGGCCGTCGGGAGCGGCCAGGCGGAACGCGGTGTGCGTCGGCGTCTCCTCGAGCAGTGTCATCGTCCAGTCGGCGTCGGCGTCGGCGTCGGCGCCGGGATCGGTCGCGAGGGTGGTGACCGGGATGCGGGACTCGGCGACGAGACGCCGGCCCCACTCCGAGTCGACCGTCACGACGCCGCGACGTGCCCGCTCAGGCGTGAACAGCTCGCGCTTGGCGTCGAAGTACTCCTCCATCGACACGTAGTCGTCGAGGTGGTCGTGCGAGAGGTTCGTGAAGCCCACGACGTCGAACACCAGCCCGTCGACGCGGTGCCGGCTGAGAGCCTGCGCCGAGACCTCGATGCCCACGGCGCGCACGTCGACCTCGCGCATGCGTGCGAGCAGTGCGTGCAGCTCGCTCGCCTCGGGCGTCGTGAGCGAGCTCGTGACGGCCTCGTCGCCGATCCGACGCTCGGCCGTCGAGGTGAGCCCCGCGGTGACCCCGAGCTGGCGCAGGACGGCGAAGAGCAGGTAGACGACGCTCGTCTTCCCGTTCGTCCCCGTGACGCCGAGGAGCGCCGCCGGGTTCTCCGCAGTGCGATGGATCCAGGCCGCGACCTCGCCGAGCGCCGCACGCGCGTCGGGCGTGACGAGCACCGGTAGGCCCGAGCCGGCGGCGTGCTCGGCGCCCGCGGCATCCGTCAGCACGGCGACGGCGCCGTTCTCGGCCGCCTGGGCCGCGAACTCCGCGCCGTGCGCGTTGCGACCGGGGACACCGACGTAGAGGTCGCCGCCCTGGACCGCCCCGGAGGCGATGGCGACGCCCGTCACGTCGATCTCGTCGATCCCGCCGCGCACCTCGAATCCGAACGCCTCCGCAAGGCTGCGGAGCGATCGAGGACCGGGATGCTGCGGCCGGAGTGCCGTGGGAGGCGTTCCGGTCACGAACCCAACTTTCTACCAGGTGGCTGGCAATTCGGGCGCCGGGGCGCCGGATGGAACCGTCCGATACGTCTTCAGCACCTGGCTCATCACCTGTTGGAAGACGGGAGCCGAGGCGGCGGACGAGTTCATCTTAACGGGGTCCATGATGCTGACCGAAACGACGAACTCGGGGTCATCGGCCGGAGCGAAGCCCGATACCGACACCAGGTGGCCCGCCTGGTACCCGCCGTTGCCGTCCGAGACCTGGGCCGTTCCGGTCTTCGCGGCGACCCGGTACCCCGGGATCTCCCACTTGTCGGCCAGCCAGCCCTCGAGGTAGACGCGCTCGAGCATCTGCGCCGTCTCGTCGGCGGCCTTCTCGGAGACCACGCGGTGCCCCTCGGTCGACGCCGCCTGCGTCACCGTGCCGTCCGGCCGGTGGCACCCGTCGACGAGCGTCACCGGCATGCGGACCCCGCCGTTGGCCAGGGTCTGGTACACGCTTGCGATCTGGATGGCGGTCGTCGTCAGGCCCTGGCCGAACATCGTGGCGTACTTCGTCTGGTTGTCCCAGGCGCCGGGGCCGCCGTGGAGGTCGCCGGCGGCCTCGCCGGCGAACCCGACCTCGGTCGTCTCGCCGAGACCGAAGTCGAGCATGTCCTCGTAGCGCTGCTCGTCGCTCACCCGCTCGCCGAACAGCGACATGGCGGTGTTCGAGGAGTCGACGAGCATCCCGGTCATCGTGTAGTTGGTCGGCCCGTGGAAGAAGCTGTCGTTGATGTCGGCACCGTTGGGTGGCCGGTAGCGGTAGTCGGCCGTCACGCCGCTCGTCGGGTCGCCCTTGCCCGCGTCGATGACGGATGCGGACGTGAGCGCCTTGAACGTCGATCCCGGCTCGAACGGCGCGGTGAACGCGCGCGAGCCGCGGTCGTCGGCCTCCGTCGCCGACGGCGCGTTGGGATCGACGGTGGGCACGTCGGCGATCGCGAGGAGCCGGCCCGTCTTCGCCTCCATGACCGTCACGGTGGCCCACTGCGCGCCGGTGGCCTGGACCTGTTCGGCAGCGACCCGCTGCACGAAGTACTGCAGGTCGGCGTCGATGGTCAGCTGGAGGTCGCCGCCGTCGCGCGCCTCGGTGTGCACCTGCTCGGAGCCCGGGATCGCGACCCAGTCCTTGAGGCTGTGCAGGTAGCTCATCTCGCCGTCCTCGGCCGCCAGGCAGGAGTCCTCCGAGAACTCCAGCCCGGCGAGCGGGTCGCCGTCGTCGCCGACGAAGCCCAGCAGGTTGCCTGCGACCGCGCCGTTCGGGTAGCGACGGCTCGGGTGCTCGTACGGCACCACCCACGGGATGTCGAGTGCCTTGACCTGCTCGTACGCCTCGGTGTCGACGAGCTTCGCCACGTAGGCGAAGTCGGAGTCGGGATCGGACTCGAGCGACGCGTCGATGACCGAGCGGAGCTCCTCGGCGGACCGGCCGATCACGGCGCCGAGCTCGGCGAGCACCTGCTCGAGCGGCACCTCGACCTCGAGGCGCTTCGACGGATCGGCGGGATCGGGCTCCTCCCGGACCACCGGTCCGAGCAGCGCCTGCTTCGGCGAGAGGGCGATGTCGTAGCGCATCACGCTCTCGGCGAGCACCGTGCCGGTCGCGTCGAGGATCGCGCCGCGCTCGCCGTGGATCACGCGCGTCTGCGACCGCACGTCCTGGGAGGCGGCGTTGAGCTCGGCCGCCCGCACCACCTGGATGTCGACGAGCCGGACGACGAACCAGCCCACCATGAGGATGAGCGCGAGCGCCGCCGCGATGACGCGGCGCATGGGCCGCCGGCTCATTCGGTTCATCGGCGGGTTCCGCTCCCTTCGCTGCGGTCGTCGTTCGGTGCGTCGTGCTCGATCAGTGGGTGGCGGGAGTCGGGAGGCCGCCTTCGAGCGGCAGCGGTGCGGCGGGCGAACCCTCGGCTGCGGCCGGCTGCTCACCCTCTCCCGCAGTCTCCTCCGCGGCCTGCTCCGTCACGAGCGGCACGCCGTCGATGAGGGCATTCGGCACGAGCGGGGCGGATGACGCGCCCGCCCCGACCGCGGCCGTGGGCTCGCCGAGCACGGCGCCGTCGGACAGGCGCAGGTAGACGGGGTCGGAGTTCGGCACCATGCCGAGCGCCTCGGCGTTGGCGGCGAGGAACTGCGGCGACTCGAGCCGGTCGAGGTCGTCGGCGAGCTTCTGCTCCTCGCGGCGCAGCTCGGCCTGCTTGAGCAACTCGGCGTCGAGCTCGTACGCACCCTGCGTCATCGCGATCGAGAGCAGCAGCTGGACCATGGCGATGATGCCGATGGAGACGAGCGCGACCACGGCGTACGCGAGCCGCGGCCTCGCCCTGCGGACCGCGTCGGGAACGGGCCGGAGGCGTGGCGTGCGCGAGGGCGCCGCTTCGGGCGCGGGACGGCGGGCGGGTCGGGTCTGGGCCGGCAGTGCGCTCACGACGGCCTCCTCACTCGTTCTGCGGCGCGAAGTCGCACCGGCTTGGCACGCGGGTTCTCCGCCTGCTCGGCGTCGCTCGCGAGCTCGGCACCCCTGACGAGGAGCCGGAACTGCGGGCGGTGCTCGGGAAGCTCCATGGGCAACCCGGCGGGTGCCGTGGAGCTCGACGCCGCGGCGAGGACCCGCTTGACGAGCCGGTCCTCGAGCGACTGGTAGGAGAGGACCACCATCCGGCCCTCGACGGCCACGAGGCCGAGCGCGGCGGGCAGCGCGCGCTCGAGCACCGAGAGCTCCTCGTTCACCTCGATGCGCAGGGCCTGGAAGACGCGCTTGGCTGGATGGCCGGCTCGCTGCACCGCGGCCGGCGTGGCCTCGTGCAGCACCTCGACCAGGCGACCGGACCGCGTGATGGGCTCGCGCTCGCGGGCGCGGACGATCGCCCGGGCGTACCGCGCGGCGAGCTTCTCCTCGCCGTAGTCGCGGAAGATCCGGCGCAGCTCCTCCTCGGGGTACTCGGCGATGACCTCGGCCGCGGTACGGCCGCGCGTCGAGTCCATCCGCATGTCGAGCGGCGCATCCTTCGCGTAGGCGAACCCGCGCTCGGCGCGGTCGAGCTGCAGGGACGAGACGCCCAGGTCGAAGAGGATGCCGTGCACCTCATCGAAGCCCTCGCCGCGGACCGCCTCGGCGATGCCGTCGTACACGGTGTGCACGAACCTGGCACGGTCGCCGAACCGGACCAGCCGCTCCCGGGCGATCGCGAGCGCCTCGGTGTCGCGGTCGAGCCCGATGGCGACGACGTCGGGGAACCGCTCGAGCACCGCGGCGGTATGCCCGCCCATGCCGAGCGTGGCATCGACGAACACCGCATCCTCGCGATCGAGCGCCGGTGCGAGCAGCTCGAGCGTGCGCTCGAGCATCACCGGCGTGTGGATCCGTTCGATGTCCATGATGTCTCCCACTCCCGGGTCCTCCGGGTCCCGATCCCCATCCGTTCGTCCTGCTGCGGGGAAGTGCAGCAGGCTCGCACGGCTGGGAGTCGGGGCCCGGGGACTCAGAAGAGTCCGGGGATCACCTCCTCCGCCGTCTCTGCGAAGGCCGCCTCCTGCTCGGCGAGGTAGCTCTGCCACGCCGCCGCATCCCAGATCTCCACCCGCGTTCCCGCGCCGATGACCGTGAGGTCGCGGTCGAGCCCCGCATACGTGCGGAGGTTGGCGGGGATGGTGACCCGATGCTGCTTGTCGGGGGTCTCCGCAGAGGCCCCTGAGAGGAAGACGCGCATGTAATCGCGCGCCTGCTTGCTCGTGACGGGGGCTTGGCGGATCTTCTCGCTCATGCTCTCGAACTCCCGCGCGCTGAACACGTAGATGCAGCGCTCCTGACCTCGCGTGAGCACGAGGCCGTTCGACAGCTCATCCCGGAACTTCGCCGGAAGAATGACGCGGCCTTTCTCATCGAGCTTCGGTTCGTAGCTTCCGAGGAACATCGCGTCACCCCCATCCTCCGGCCAGGAACCAGGTGCTGGCTCCACTTTACTCCACTGTCCTCCACCAGACAACGACATTGGCGTGTTTCCGGCGCTCGTACGTCAGTGGAGGCGCGGATTCCCAGCGATCTCGAAGGTGGAGGGAAGTGGATGGCGTGCGCGCGAGCGCGCACGCGAGGGAACCGTGTCGAGCACCCGCCGGCGACGTCCCCGGGGCCCGCTGCCCAGCGTGACGCGCCAGGTCGCCGCCGGGGCGGCCCGGTGGTGGGAAGTGGAGGGATCGCGTGGGGCGAAGTGGAGGGGCCGCGTGGTGGGAAGTGGAGGAACACGAAGAACGGGCCGATCATCGATCGGCCCGTCAGTCGGTGGTCAGCGCGAGGAGCGCGTCAGTCGCGCCCCTCCTGCCGTCGGTCCCAGCGCTCGTTCAGCCGGTCCATGAAGCCGCCGCGCGGCTTGGCCTGCCGCGGCGCAGTGCCCGACGCTCCGGGCATGCCGGAGACCGGGGAAGCGGACGCCGTGCGCTTGGACGGCGTGATCGCGACGAGCACGCCGACGAACATGAGCGCGAAGCCCAGCACTCCGATGATGAGGATCTGCGACGCGACGCCGCCGATGAGCGCACCCGCGCCCGCCACGGCGAGCAGCACGCCGAGCACGATCGCCCGGTAGTTGGGTCGCCCGCGACCGGCACCTCCGACCGTCGCGACGAAATCCGCGTCGTTCTTGTAGAGGTTCCGCTCCATCTCCTCGAGAAGGCGTTGCTCCTGCTCTGAAAGCGGCATCTCATTCCCCTCATGCTCGGGACCGACGCTTCGTTACGCCATTCTAGTCCTGCGCGCCGTCGGTAGGCTAGGACGATGGTCCCGGCCCCCCGAACCGTCGCCCTGGTGAACGAACGCCTCGAGGAGTTCCTCGCCGACCGTGCTTCCATTCTCCGCTCCATCGCGACCGACCTCGACCAGTTGGCCGGATTCTCCAAGCGCTTTCTCAGCGGTGGCAAGCGATTCCGGGCCCAGTTCTGCCACCGCGGCTGGCAGGCGGTCCGCGGGGCCGCCGGCGAGGGGCCCGACGCCGCCGCCGAGCGCGACGCGGTCGTCTCGGCCTCGGCCGCGCTCGAGGTGTTCCACGCGGCGGCGCTCGTGCACGACGACCTCATCGACAACTCCGACACGCGGCGCGGCGCGCCATCCGTCCACCGGGTCTTCGAGGCGCAGCACCGCGACGCGGCCTGGGCCGGCAGCGCCGCCGACTACGGCCGCGCCACCGCCGTGCTGCTCGGCGACCTCCTGCTCGGCTGGAGTGACGAGCTGCTCGACGAGGGGCTCGCCGGCCTCCACGATCCCACGGCGGCCCGCGCCGCGCGCCTGGAGTTCAACCGCATGCGCACCGACGTCACCGTCGGCCAGTACCTCGACATCCTCGAGGAGCGGGCCTGGCTCGCGATGCCCGACGACGAGCAGCGCACCCGCGCCGAGCGTGTCGTGGTGTTCAAGTCGGCCAAGTACAGCATCGAGGCGCCGCTCGTCATCGGCGGGGCCATCGCGGGCGGCTCCGCGGCCGAGCTCGACGCGCTCCGTGCGTTCGGGCTCCCGCTCGGCATCGCGTTCCAGTTGCGCGATGACCTGCTGGGCGTGTACGGCGATCCCGAGGTCACCGGCAAGCCCGCGGGCGACGACCTGCGGGAGGGCAAGCGCACGCTGCTCGTGGCGATCGCGCGCGAGCGGCTCGCTCCCGACGGCCGCCGCCTGGTCGACGGACTGCTCGGCGATCCCGCCCTCGATGCCGATCAGGTGCGGATGCTGCAGGAGACGATCCGCGACTGCGGCGCGGTCGACGAGCTCGAGCGCATCATCGACGAGAACACCGGGCGCGCGATGGCGGCCCTCGAGTCGGCGCCGATCGATCGGGACGCCGCGCTCGGCCTCGGCGACCTCGCGCGCGCCGTGACGCGGCGCGCGAGCTGAGGCCGACCGGCTCGGGGCTACGCGAGCGCCTGGGCGACCCGGCGCACCTCGGACTTGCGGCCCGCGCGGAGCGCCGCGATCGGGGTCGTGCCCAGGCTGTCCTCCTCGCCGAGGAGCCACTCGAGCGACTCGGCGTCGGTGAAGCCGGCGTCGGCGAGGACGATCGCCGTGCCGTGCAGCTCGGGCAGGGGCGCGTCATCGCGCAGGAACACGGCGGGGACCTTCAGCACGCCATCGACCCGCGTCGCGAGCAGGTAGCGCTCGTCGATCAGGCGACGGATGCGGCTCGGCGTCTGCCCCAGCCGTTCGACGAGTTCGGGAACGGTCAGCCATTCGGTCTGCTCGGCGTCGGTCACGCGTACAGACTGCCACGCGAGCGGGCGGGGTGGGAACCGCCGCGACGGCGAGGCGCGGCGACGCGCGCGGATGAGTTTGACTCGTCCCCATCCGCGTGAGACGGTGACCGCATCCGCTCAGGGCGGAGGGGGATCATGGAGCAGTACTCGGGGGCCGCGCACACCGGCGATGGGGTCGACGGCGAGACCGACGCTCCGCGCGAGGGCCGCCGCCGCGGCATCCGCCGACTGCTGACCCTGCCGGTCGCCGTCGCGAGCACGCTCGCGGTCACGCTGGGCATCGTGCAGCCCGCCGCGGCCGCCGCGCCGACCGTGAAGCGCCAGGCGAAGGCCAAGGCGCAGTCCGGTGCACCCGCGACCGCGACCGCGTCGGCCGCGGTGGCGTCGGTCGTGCCGGCGGAGGTGACGGTGCTCGAGGGCGACACCGTCAGCGCGATCGCGGCGAGGTACGGTCTGCCGACCGCCGAGGTGCTCGCCGAGAACGGACTGAGCTGGTCGAGCCTCATCTTCCCCGGCCAGCGGCTCGCGCTCCCCGGCGGAGCCGTCGCCGCCTCGCCCGCTCCCCCGGTGTCGCGGCCCGAGATCGCGCGGCACGTCGTGGAGGCGGGCGACACCGTCAGCGGCATCGCGGCGGCGCACGGCCTCGACGTCGAGGTGGTGCTCAGCGCGAACGGGCTGAGCCGTGCCAGCCTGATCTTCCCGGGGCAGGCCATCGTGCTGCCGGCGACGGATGGCGCGGCCCCGGCCGCGCCCGCACTCGCGCCGGCACCCCCCGTCGCCGACGCGGAGCCGACCGCGCCCGCACCGGTCGAGGCGACCCCAGTCGTGATGCTCGACGTCGCGCTCGACGGCGAGATGCAGGCCAACGCGCGCGTCGTGGTCGACGTGGGTCGCGCGCTCGGCGTTCCCGACCGGGCCATCGTCATCGCGCTCGCCGCCGCCGCCCAGGAATCCGGCCTGCGCAACCTCGCCCACGGCGACCAGGACTCGCTCGGCCTCTTCCAGCAGCGCCCGAGCCAGGGATGGGGCGCTCCCGAGCAGGTGCTCGATCCCGCGCGCGCTGCGGCGGCCTTCTACGGCGGCCCCTCCTCGCCCACCGTCGGAACGGCCCCCGGCCTGCTCGACGTCGACGGCTGGGAATCGATGCCGCTCACGGCGGCCGCGCAGGCCGTGCAGCACAGCGCCCACCCCGACCACTACGCCAAGTGGGAGGCATCCGCCCAGCGCTGGCTCGCCGAGCTCGGCTGAGGCCCGCGCCCGCGGCATCCGATCGTCACGATGCCGTTGCGATCCCAGCGCGCCCGGCGTTTGTTCATCTGGCGGCATACGCGCCTTCGTACACTCGTACGGTGACCACCGCGCCCGCCGACCCGATGATCGGCCGTCTCGTCGACGGCCGCTATCAGGTGCGCTCGCGGATCGCGCGCGGCGGAATGGCCACGGTGTACCTCGCGACCGACCTCCGCCTCGAGCGACGCGTCGCGATCAAGGTCATGCACGGCCATCTCGCCGACGACAACACGTTCAAGACCCGCTTCGTGCAGGAGGCGCGGTCGGCGGCGCGCCTCGCGCATCCCAACGTGGTCAACGTGTTCGACCAGGGACAGGACGCCGACATGGCGTACCTGGTGATGGAGTACCTGCCGGGCATCACGCTCCGCGATCTCCTGAAGGACTACAAGCGGCTCACGCCCGAGCAGACCGTCGACATCCTCGACGCCGTGCTCTCCGGGCTCGCCGCGGCGCACAAGGCCGGCATCGTGCATCGCGACCTCAAGCCCGAGAACGTGCTGCTCGCCGACGACGGCCGCATCAAGCTCGGCGACTTCGGGCTCGCGCGTGCCGCGAGCGCGAACACCGCGACCGGGCAGGCGCTGCTCGGCACGATCGCGTACCTCTCCCCCGAGCTCGTCACACGCGGGGTCGCCGATGCCCGCAGCGACATCTACGCGCTCGGCATCATGACGTACGAGATGCTCACGGGCGAGCAGCCCTACGTGGGGGAGGCGCCGATGCAGATCGCCTACCAGCATGCGAACGAGTCGGTGCCCGCGCCGAGCACCCGCAACCCCGCGGTGCCGCACCAGCTCGACGAGCTGGTGCTGTGGGCGACCTCGCGCGACCCCGACGCGCGGCCGGCCGACGCCCGCATCATGCTCGAACGGCTCCGCGAGCTCGAGCCCGGGCTCCGACCGACCCAGCCCCGCGCGTCCGCGGGCGACACCGTCGTGATCGGCGCACTCGACGCCGCACCGACCGCCGAGACGCGCGTGCTCGCGCCGTCGGGCCGCATGGCCGTCGCCCCCGTGACCGCTCCCAGCGAGGTCGAGGCCGAGGGCGACGCCGCCGCCCTCACGAAGGTCTCGGAACGGCGACGACACCGCGGGTACTGGATCCTCGCCCTCGTCCTGCTCCTGACCGGCCTCGCAGCCGGCACCGGATGGTACTTCGGCGCCGGACCCGGATCCCTGGCGACCGTGCCCGAGACCACGGGCATGCTCCCCGACAACGCGACCCAGGTCCTCACCGAGGCGGGGTTCCAGGTCGAGCCCGCGGAACGCCACGATCCCGAGGTCCCCACCGGGCAGGTCTCCGGAACCGACCCGGAGGACGGCGCGCTGGCCCGGCGCGGCTCGACCGTGCAGCTCTTCGTCTCGCTCGGCCCGCAGCAGCTCGACGTGCCGCAGGTGGTCGGGATGCCCGAAGCCGAGGCCCGCACGGCGCTCGAGGCGTTCACGGTCGCCGAGGAGGCCACCGGGCAGTTCTCCGGCGACGTCGAACCGGGCACGGTGGTGGCGGTGCTCGACGGGTCGGGCGCGCCGGTCGGGGCGACCTACCCCGAGCGCGGGGCGATGACCCTCGTGGTCTCGATCGGACCGGTGCCGCCCGTCGAAGGGCTCGCGGTCGGCGAGGCGCAGTCCCGACTCGAGACGGCCGGGCTGACGGTGGAGTTCGCCGACGCGCAGTACAGCAACGACGTCCCCGTCGACGTGGTGATCACGGCCGACTGGCTCGACGACCCCATGAACCCGGGCGACATCGTGCGACTGACGGTCTCCCTGGGGCCCGAACCCGTCGAGGTGCCGAACGTGGTCGGCGCGACGATGTCCGACGCCGTCGCGACCCTCGAGGCCGCGGGGTTCTCGGTGGCCTACGAACTGCCCGACCTCTTCCTGCCCCTCGCCACGGTCAAGGAGCAGTCGCCCGCGGCGGGCGAGACGGCGCCTCGCGGAAGCAGCGTGCGGATCGTGGGTTCGCTGACGCTCTGAGTCGCCCGATGCGTACCGCACGCGGTGCCGTGCACCCGGGTCGGACGAGGAACGGGCGGCCGAGGCATCCGTCGACGCCTCGACCGCCCCTCGGCCCGCCGACCATCAGCGGACGGCGAGCTCCTCGGCCACGAGGAAGGCCAGCTCGAGCGACTGCATGTGGTTCAGGCGCGGGTCGCACAGCGACTCGTAGCGCGTCGCGAGGGTCTCCTCGTCGATGTGCTCGGAACCGCCCATGCACTCGGTCACGTCGTCGCCGGTGAGCTCGACGTGGATGCCGCCCGGGTAGGTGCCCGCATCACGATGCGCCTCGAAGAACCCGCGGACCTCGTCGACCACGTCGTCGAAACGGCGGGTCTTGTACCCGGTGGGCGTCGTGATGCCGTTGCCGTGCATCGGATCGGTCACCCACAGCGGGTTCGCGTCGGACGCCTTGATCGCCTCGAGCAGGGGCGGCAGCGCGTCGCGGATCCTGCCCGCGCCCATGCGCGTGATGAACGTGAGCCGGCCCGGCTCGCGATTCGGGTCGAGCTTCTCGACCAGCTCGAGCATGACCTCGGGCGTCGTGCTCGGACCGAGCTTCACGCCGATCGGGTTCCGGACGCGCGACAGGAAGTCGACGTGCGCGCCGTCGAGCTCGCGGGTGCGCTCGCCGATCCAGATGAAGTGCGCCGACGTGTTGTACGGCGTTCCCGTGCGGGAGTCGATGCGGGTCATGGGGCGCTCGTAGTCCATGAGCAGGCCCTCGTGGCCGGTGTAGAACTCGGTGCGCTTGAGCTCGTCGAAGTCGGCGCCGCAGGCGTCCATGAACTTCACGGCGCGATCGATCTCGCGGGCGAGCTTCTCGTAGCGCGCGTTCGCGGGGTTCGCCGCGAAGCCCTGGTTCCACGCGTGCACCTGGCGCAGGTCGGCGAACCCACCCTGCGTGAAGGCGCGGATCAGGTTCAGCGTCGACGCCGCCATGTGGTAGCCCTGCAGCAGCCGAGACGGGTCGGCGGCGCGCGACTCGGGCGTGAAGTCGTAGCCGTTGACGATGTCGCCGCGGTACGCCGGCAGCGTGACGTCGCCGCGCGTCTCGGTGTCGCTCGAGCGGGGCTTCGCGAACTGGCCCGCCATGCGGCCCATCTTGACGACCGGCATGGAGGCGCCGTACGTGAGCACGACGGCCATCTGCAGCACGGTCTTCACGCGGTTGCGGATCTGGTCGGCGGTCGCGCCGGCGAAGGTCTCGGCGCAGTCGCCGCCCTGGAGCAGGAACGCCTCGCCGCGGGACGCCGCGGCCAGCCGATCGCGCAGCATGTCGACCTCGCCCGCGAACACCAGCGGGGGCAGGGTCGCCAGCTCGGTGGACGCCGCGTGCGCCGCCTCGGGGTCGGGCCAGCTCGGCTGCTGCTTGATCGGCAGCGTGCGCCAATAGTCGAGGCCCGCGATCACGGAGGGATCTGCGTTCACGATGGGCTCGACGAGCTGTACCACTTGGAATCCTGGAGGGTCGGGGCGCGCCGCGCGCGCGAAAGGAAACGGGCGCCGCACGCCGCGACGCCGTACCCGCCAGCCTACCGCGACTGCGGGGCGCGTTGCTCCCGGACGGTGCTGGCGTAGACGTCGACGTAGCGCTGCTCGCTGAGCGCACGGAGGTCGTACACGAGCTCGTCGGTCACCGATCGCAGGACGAACCGGTCGCCCTCCATGCCGTGGAACCGGCTGAAGTCGAGCGCCTCGCCGAAGACGATGCCGACGCGACGCACCTTCGGCAGTCGCGTGCCGATCGGCATGACCTCGGCCGTTCCGATCATGGCGACCGGGACGACGGGCACGCCGGCCTCGAGCACCATGCGCGCGACACCGGTGCGACCGCGGTAGAGCCGGCCGTCGGGACTGCGTGTGCCCTCCGGGTAGATGCCGAGGATCCGGCCCTCGCGCAGGACCCGCAGTCCGGTGTTGAGGGAGGCCTCGGACGCCTTGCCGCCCGAGCGGTCGATCGGCAGCTGCCCGGCGGCCTGGAAGAACATCTTCGTCGCCCACCCCTTGAGGCCCCGGCCCGTGAAGTACTCGCTCTTGGCAAGGAAGACGACGGGGCGGTCGACCACGAGCGGCAGGAAGATCGAGTCGATGAACGACAGGTGGTTGGACGCCAGGATGACGGGCCCGTCCTTGGGCACGCGTTCGAGGCCGACGACCCACGGGCGGAAGATCGAGAGGAGGATCGGGCCCACCACGATGTGCTTCATGATCCAGTAGAACACCGGAGTCCTCCGTCTCGCCGTCCGCCCGGCAGCCAGCCTAGCCCGCGACCCGTCAGGCGTGTTCCTCGACCCAGAGACGCGCGAGGTCGGCCGCGCCGACCACGCCGGCGTCGTTGACGAGCTCGGCGATCACGAAGTCGGGCTCGGGATGGTACCCGCGCGCCGGGAGGTGTTCGAGGAACGATTCCCGGATGGGCGCGAGCAGGAGCTCGCCCGCGACCGCTACACCGCCTCCGAAGACGAACCGCTGCGGGTCGAGCACCGCCGACAGGCTCGCCGAGGCCTGGCCGAGCCAGTGTCCGAGCTGGCGGAGTGCGGCGAGCGCGCCCGGGTCCTCTGCGGCGATCAGGCCGCCCACGATCGCGCCGTCGAGCGTCCCGTGCTCCTCGCGGGCCCGGGCGAGCGACAGGCCGATGCCGCCCGCATCGGCGATCTCGCCGGCCATGCGCATGAGCGCCCGGCCCGAGCCGTACTGCTCGAGGCAGCCGTGCTGGCCGCACCCGCACGCGATGCCGTTCGGCACCACCCGCAGGTGACCGAGTTCGGCACCCGCGCCGAAGCCGCCGCGGAACAGCCGGTCGCCCGCGACGATCGCGCCGCCGACGCCCGTGCCGATGGTGAGCATCACCATGTCGCTCACCATGCGGCCCGCGCCGAAGCGGAACTCGGCCCAGCCGGCCGCGTTCGCGTCGTTCTCGACGACGACGGTGCCGCCGACGCGGGCCTCGAGCTTCTCGCGGAACGGCTCGTTGCGCCAGTCGATGTTCGGCGCGTAGTAGACGGTGGACTGCGCGGCATCGATGAAGCCGGCGGCGGCCACGCCGACGGCGGCGACCGGCTCGCCGTCGGACAGCGTGCGGATCATCGCCACCACGGCATCCTCGAGCGCCGCGGCATCCCCTGCAGGCGTGGGGACCCGCTCGGCGCGCACGATGGCGCCGAGCTCGTCGACCACAGCTCCGGCGATCTTCGTGCCGCCGATGTCGATGCCGATCGCGTGCACGTCGAAGCCTTTCGCCGGGTGGTGGGGGGTATGAACGCCGGGGTCTCGCCGGGCGGAACCGATTAGAGTGTAGTCAACCCCAATGCCGAGGTTTCGCGCGGCCCCGAAGCGCGTGCGTTCCTCCCGGTGCCGAAGGAGCTACCGTGACCGAATTCGCCACAGCACCCCTGGTCCCCGCCGACCCCGACGCCAACACCACCGACCTGCTGGTCGAGCGGGTGAGGGCGACGCCCGACTCGGTGCTCTTCTCCCTTCCCACCGCAGACGGCGGTTGGAGCCCGGTCACCACCCGCGAGTTCCACCAGCAGGTCGTCCGCCTCGCCAAGGGCCTCGTCGCAGCCGGCATCCAGCCCGGCGACAAGATCGGCCTGATGTGCAAGACGCGCTACGAGTGGACGCTGATCGACTTCGCCACGTGGTTCGCCGGCGCCGTGCTGGTGCCGATCTACGAGACGAGTTCTCCCGCGCAGGTCCGCTGGAACCTCGGCGACTCGGGGGCGGTCGCCGTCATCCTCGAGACCGCCGACCACTTCGCGCGCTTCGACGAGGTGCATCCCGACCTTCCCGCCGTCCGCAGTGTCTGGCAGATCGACCTCGGCGACCTCGACAAGCTCGTCGCTGCCGGCGCCGACGTGCCCGACGACGAGATCGAGCGCCGCCGCAACCTCGCGGTCGGCAGCGACATCGCCACGCTCATCTACACCTCCGGCTCGACCGGCAAGCCCAAGGGCTGTGTGCTCACGCACGCGAACTTCGTCGAGCTCTCGCGCAACTCCGCGGTCGCGCTCGAGGAGGTCGTGCTCGACCCCGACGGCGCCTCGACGCTGCTGTTCATCACGACCGCGCACGTCTTCGCCCGGTTCATCTCCGTCCTCTGCGTACACGCCGGCGTGCGGGTCGGTCACCAGCCCGACACCAAGCAGCTCCTGCCGAGCCTCGGCAGCTTCAAGCCCACCTTCCTCCTCGCGGTTCCGCGCGTGTTCGAGAAGGTGTACAACGTCTCCGAGCAGAAGGCGGAGGCCGGCGGCAAGGGCAAGATCTTCCACGCCGCGGCCGAGACGGCCGTCGCGTACTCGACCGCGCTCGAGAGCGGCGAGAAGATCCCGCTCGGGCTGAAGCTCAAGTTCCGCCTGTTCGACCGGCTGGTCTTCTCCAAGCTCCGCGCCGCGATGGGCGGCAACGTGAAGTACGCCGTGTCGGGCTCGGCCCCGCTCGGTCCGCGCCTCGGCCACTTCTACCACGCGCTCGGCATCACCATCCTCGAGGGCTACGGCCTCACCGAGACCACCGCGCCGGCGACGGTGAACCTGGTCACGAAGTCGAAGATCGGCACGGTCGGCCCGGCGCTGCCCGGCGTCTCGGTCCGCCTCGCCGACGACGGCGAGATCGAGGTCAAGGGGATCAACGTCTTCAAGGAGTACTGGAAGAACCCCGACGCCACGGCCGCCGTGTTCGACGGCGACTGGTTCAAGACCGGCGACCTCGGCTCGTTCGACGCCGACGGCTTCCTCACCATCACGGGCCGCAAGAAGGAGATCATCGTCACGGCGGGCGGGAAGAACGTCGCCCCGGCCGCGCTCGAGGATCCGATCCGCGCGAACCCGCTCGTGGGCCAGGTGGTGGTCGTCGGCGACCAGAAGCCGTTCATCTCGGCGCTCGTCACGCTCGACCCCGAGATGCTGCCGGTGTGGCTCAACAACCACGGCGAGGATGCCGGCATGAGCGTCGCCGAGGCGGCGAAGAACCCGGCCGTGCTGGCCGAGGTGCAGCGCGCGATCGACGCCGCGAACGAGAACGTCTCGCGCGCCGAGTCCATTCGCAAGTTCACGATCCTGCCGATCGAGTTCACCGAGGCGAGCGGCCACCTCACGCCGAAGATGAGCATCAAGCGCAACGTCATCCTCGAGGACTTCGCCGCCGACATCGAGGGCATGTACTCGGGTGCGCCGGCCACCGAGGGCCACTCCATCGTCCACTGATCTCCGCGAGACGACGAACGGCCCCGCGGATGTCGCGGGGCCGTTCGTTGTCGTCGCGATCAGAACCAGTCCGACTCGCGCACCGCGCGCATGGCCGCCCGACGCTCGTCCTTCTCGAGGCGGTCGAGGTAGAGGATGCCGTCGAGGTGGTCGGTCTCGTGCTGCAGCGCCTGGGCCATGAGCCCCTCGCCGGCCAGCTCCACCACGTTGCCGTCGAGGTCGATTCCGCGCACGCGCGCGAACGGATGGCGAGGCGTCTTGTGCCACAGGCCCGGCACCGACAGGCAGCCCTCGTCGACGAGCTCGGGCTGGCCCGTGACCTCGACGAGCTCGGGATTGATGATGTAACCCACCTCGCCGTCGACGTTGTAGCTGAACACCCGGAGGTTCACGCCGATCTGGGGTGCGGCCACGCCGGCGCGACCCGGAAGGCGCACGCTGTCGACGAGGTCGTCGACGAGGGAGCGCACCCGGTCGTCGACGTGATCGACGGGTGCGGAGACGGTCTTCAGGACGGGGTCGCCGAACAGGCGGATGGGTCGTTCCGGCAATGGTGCTCCGTGTTCAGGCCCGTGCGCGACGGGCGGGGTCGGGCCCCGATCGAGGGGGCCAGGGGGGGTCAGTGTCCGCGCTCGACGGGAAGGCCTTCCACGACCAGGGCGGCGAGCTCGCGTGCCGCGTGCTGGGTCACGGGACGCAGGTCCTCCCAGTGCACCACGGAGCCCGCGGCGAGCTGCGGGTCGTACGGGATCCGCACGATCTCGCGCACGCGCGACTGGAAGTGCGCCTCGATCTCGTCGACCTTGACGAGATGGGTGCCCTGCGTGGCCAGGTTGATCGCGACGACGGCGTTGCGGACGAGCTCGCCGTAGCCGTTGGCCTCGAGCCAGGTCAGCGTCTCGCTCGCGAGCCGCGCCTCGTCGACGCTGCCTCCGGACACGATCACGATCGCGTCGGCGCGCTGAAGCGTGGCGCGCATGACCGAGTGCACGATGCCCGTGCCGCAGTCGGTGAGCACGAGCGAGTAGTACCGGGCGGCGAGACCGGCGACCACGTTGTAGTCGTCGGCGTCGAACGCCTCGGAGAGCGTCGGGTCGGTGTCGGAGGCGAGGATGTCGAGCCGCGTCTCGTCGCGTGAGACGAACTTGGAGAAGTCGGTGTACCCGCCGATCGAGGACGCCTTCGCGACCACGTCGCGGACCGTCTCGCGAGTCTGCCGGTCGACGCGCTCCGCGAGCGTGCCGCGGTCGGGATTGGCGTCGATGGCGATCACCCGATCGTCGCGGGCATCGGCCAGCGCCATGCCGAGCAGCGCAGTGATGGTCGTCTTGCCGACGCCGCCCTTGCGCGTGAGGACCGGCACGAACCGTGCGCCGCCCTCGAAGCGTCGGCGGATGCGCTCGTTCATGGCCCGGTGCGCGCGCACCTTGGCCGAGTCGCCGAGGTTCACGACGTGGAGGGTCGCCTCGTAGAGGAACCGGTTGAAGCCGCCCTGCGGGGCCGGCCGCGTGGTGCGGTTGAGGTCGATCAGGCGGTCGGCGGTGAGCGAGTCGGGCGTCTCCGGAAGCTCCGCGGGAAGGAGCTCGGCGTCGGCATCCTCGACGATCGCGACGTGCGCGCCGGTGTCGGTCGTGACCCGCTCGCGGCGCAGGCGCGACGCGTCGGCCGCGAGCAGGGCGCCGTACGGCGAGGCCTCGCGCGCGGCGCCGTGGCGGGACGAGCCGCGCGGCAGCGCCGGTGAGAGCACGTCGACCGAGGTCGTGCCCGTCGTGACCGCGCCGAGGTCGTGCGGATCGACCGCGATGTCGTCGATGGCCACCGCCACCTCGTCGTCGGGCATGCGCTGCGCCGGCGCGGGCGGCAGGGCGACGTGGACGTCGACGGGCTCGGCCGGCTCTGCCGGATCGCCGGTGTGCGCGTCGCCGGCGGCGGATCGGGCGGTGCCGCGAGCGCGCGGGCGTCGGGCGGTGGGGCCGGTCTCGTCGTCGTGTTCAGCCACCGATTCCCCTCCTCACCAGTGCGGGAATGCTCACGAGTCTATCGCGAGCGCACGACGACCAGCAGATCACCCGCCTCCACCTGCTGGGTCTTCGGGATGGCGACGCGCTCGACGACGCCCGCCACGGGCGACGTGATCGCGGCCTCCATCTTCATCGCCTCGATCGACGCGACCGCCTGGCCGGCCGCGACCTCGGCCCCCACTTCGACCTGCAGCGTGACCACGCCCGAGAACGGCGCGGCGATCTGGCCCGGCTGGGATGCGTCGGCCTTCTCCGCAGCACGCGTCTCCACGGTGATGCTGCGGTCTCGGACGAACACGGGGCGGAGCTGGCCGTTGAGGATCGTCATGACGGTGCGCATGCCCTTGTCGTCGGCTTCGCCGATGGCCTCGAGGCCGGCGTACAGGCGCACGCCCTTCGCGATCTCGACCACGTGCTCGGAACCCGGTCGCAGGCCGTACAGGTAGTCGGCGGTGTCGACGACCGAGAGGTCGCCGAACAGCTCGCGGATCTGCTCGAACTGCCGGGTCGGCGCCGGGAACAGCAGCGCGTTCAACAGCGCCTGGCGGTCGGCGCCGGCCTGTTCGAGTCCACGGCGCTGCGCATGGGTCAGCTCGGTGACGCCTACGCGCACGTCGCGGCCCGCGAGGACCTTGGAGCGGAACGGCTCGGGCCATCCGCCCGGCAGGTCGCCGAGCTCACCGGCCATGAACCCGATGACCGAGTCGGGCACGTCGTACTTCTCGGGGTTGGCCTCGAAGTCGGCCGGATCGGCCTTCACGGCCGCGAGGTGCAGCGCCAGGTCGCCGACGACCTTCGACGACGGCGTGACCTTCGGGACGCGGCCGAGGATCCGGTTCGCCGCGGCGTACATGTCCTCGATGAGCTCGAAGTCGTCGGCGAGGCCGAGCGCGATCGCCTGCTGTCGCAGGTTCGAGAGCTGGCCGCCGGGGATCTCGTGGTGGTACACCCGTCCGGTCGGGCCCGGCAGGCCGGACTCGAACGGGCGGTAAAGGCGGCGGACCGCCTCCCAGTACGGCTCGAGGTCGGAGACGGCGTCGAGGGAGATGCCGGTGTCGCGCTCGGTGTGGGCGAGGGCGGCGACCAGCGACGAGGCCGAGGGCTGGCTCGTGGTACCCGCCATGGGAGCGCTCGCCACGTCGACCGCGTCGACGCCCGCGCGGCTGGCGGCCAGGAGCGTCGCGAGCTGCCCGCCCGCGGTGTCGTGCGTGTGGAGGTGCACCGGCAGGTCGAACCGCTCGCGCAGCGCCGTGACGAGCTGTTCGGCCGCGGCCGGCCGCAGCAGGCCGGCCATGTCCTTGATCGCGAGGATGTGCGCCCCCGCTGAGGCGATCTCGTCGGCGAGGCGCAGATAGTAGTCGAGCGTGTAGAGGTCCTCGGCCGGGTCGAGCAGGTCGCCCGTGTAGCAGACCGCGACCTCGGCGAGGGAACCGCCCGTGGCGAGCACCGCGTCGATCGCGGGGCGCATCTGCGACACGTCGTTCAGCGCGTCGAAGATGCGGAAGATGTCGACGCCGGTCGCCGCCGCCTCCTGGACGAACGCGTCGGTCACCTCCGTCGGGTACGGCGTGTAGCCGACCGTGTTGCGACCGCGCAGCAGCATCTGGATGTTGACGTTCGGCAGGGCGCCGCGCAGTGCCGCGAGCCGCTCCCACGGGTCCTCGCCGAGGAACCGCAGCGCGACGTCGTAGGTCGCGCCGCCCCATGCCTCGACCGAGAGCAGTTCGGGCGTCATCCGAGCCACGTACGGTGCGACGGCGACGAGGTCCTTCGTGCGCACGCGCGTGGCCAGCAACGACTGGTGGGCGTCGCGGAACGTCGTCTCGGTCACCGCCAGGGGCGTCTGCGCCCGCAGCGCCGCAGCGAACCCGGCCGGACCGAGCTCGAGCAGGCGCTGACGGGAACCCGACGGAGCCGGCTGCGCGAGGTCGAGCTCGGGCAGCTTCTCGGCGGGAGCGACGCTCGTGGGCGCCGGGCCGTTCGGCTGGTTGACCGTGACATCCGCCAGCCAGTTCAGGATCTTCGTTCCACGGTCCTTCGACACGCGGCCGCGCATCAGCTGCGGGCGCTCGTCGATGAACGACGTGCTGAGGTCGCCCGCGATGAATGCGGGGTCGTCGAGCACGGCCTGCAGGAACGGGATGTTCGTGGACACGCCGCGGATGCGGAACTCGGCGAGGGCGCGCTTGGCGCGCGTGACCGCCTGCGGGTAGTCGCGGCCCCGGCAGATCAGCTTGGCGAGCATCGAGTCGAAGTGCGGGCTGATCTGCGCGCCGGGGTTGACCGTGCCGCCGTCGAGACGGATACCGGCGCCGCCCGGGGAGCGGTACGTCGTGATCTTGCCGGTGTCGGGGCGGAAGTTCGCCGTCGGGTCCTCGGTCGTGATCCGGCACTGCAGCGCGGCGCCGCGCAGCTGGATCCGGTCCTGCGTGAGTCCGAGGTCGGCGAGGGTCTCCCCCGCGGCGATGCGCATCTGCGCGACGACGAGGTCGACGTCGGTGACCTCCTCGGTCACCGTGTGCTCGACCTGGATGCGCGGATTCATCTCGATGAACACGTGCTGGCCGGCGCGCTCGCCAGCGGTGTCGAGCAGGAACTCCACGGTTCCCGCGTTCGCGTAGCCGATCGACCTCGCGAACGCGACCGCATCGCGGTAGAGCGCGTGACGCACCTCGTCGGACAGGTTCGGGGCCGGCGCGATCTCGACGACCTTCTGGTGGCGGCGCTGCACCGAGCAGTCGCGCTCGAACAGGTGCACGGTCTCGCCCGTGGCATCCGCCAGCACCTGGACCTCGATGTGACGCGGGCGCACGACGGCCTGCTCGAGGAACATCGTGGGATCGCCGAAGGCGCTGTCGGCCTCGCGCATCGCCTCCTCGAGGGCGCGGCGCAGGTCGTCGCGCTTGTCGACGCGACGCATGCCGCGACCGCCGCCGCCCGCGACGGCCTTCGCGAAGATCGGGAAGCCGATCTCGTCGGCCTGCGCGAGCAGCGCGTCGACGTCGCGCGAGGGCTCGGTCGACTTCAGCACCGGCACGCCCGCGGCGATGGCCTGCTCCTTGGCGGTGACCTTGTTGCCCGCCATCTCGAGCACGCGCGTGGGCGGGCCGATGAAGGTGATGCCCGCGTCGGCGGCCGCCTGCGCGAGCTCGGGGTTCTCGGAGAGGAAGCCGTAGCCGGGGTAGATCGCGTCGGCACCCGACTCCTTCGCGACCCGGATGATCTCGGAGACGTCGAGGTAGGCGCGAACCGGATGCCCCGGCTCGCCGATCTGGTACGCCTCGTCGGCCTTCAGGCGGTGCAGCGAGTTGCGGTCTTCGTACGGGAAGACGGCGACGGTCTTCGCACCGAGCTCGACGGCGGCGCGGAACGCCCGGATGGCGATCTCACCGCGATTGGCGACCAGGATCTTCGAGAACATGCAGGCCTTTCCGGACGGGGGACTTCCGCACAGCGAACATTTAGGTATCGCCTTCCGAGTAACGGTAACGTATTCGCTCGTGCACGTTCTTTCGGTCAGTTCCCTGAAGGGCGGCGTCGGCAAGACGACCGTCACCCTCGGACTGGCGTCGGCTGCGTTCGCGCGCGGCGTGCGCACGCTCGTGGTCGACCTCGACCCCCAGTCCGACGTGTCGACGGGTATGGACATCCATGTCGCCGGCCACCTCAACGTCGCCGACGTGCTCGCGTCGCCCAAGGAGAAGATCGTCCGCTCGGCGATCGCGCCGAGCGGGTGGGCGCGGTCGAACCCGCAGTCGACCATCGACGTCATGATCGGCAGCCCGTCGGCCATCAACTACGACGGTCCGCACCCGTCGATCCGCGACATCTGGAAGCTGGAAGAGGCGCTCGCCAACGTCGAGGCCGACTACGAGCTCGTGCTCATCGACTGCGCGCCCTCGCTCAACGCGCTCACGCGCACCGCGTGGGCCGCGAGCGACCGCGTCGCCGTCGTGACCGAGCCGGGCCTGTTCTCGGTGGCCGCCGCCGACCGTGCCCTGCGCGCGATCGAGGAGATCCGCCGTGGCCTCTCCCCCAGGCTGCAGCCGCTCGGCATCATCGTGAACCGCGCGCGGGTGCAGTCCCTCGAGCACCAGTTCCGCATCAAGGAGCTGCGCGACATGTTCGGTCCGCTCGTGCTCTCCCCCCAGCTCCCCGAGCGCACGTCGCTCCAGCAGGCGCAGGGCGCCGCGAAGCCCCTGCACATGTGGCCGGGCGAGAGCGCCGAGGAGATGTCGAACCACTTCGACCAGCTGCTCGAGCGCGTGCTCCGCACGGCCCGCATCGGCGACTACGCGCCGGGTCCGGGCAACCGCCTCGAGATCGACGCCTCCGCGCGCTGACGGTTGGCGTCAACCGGCGTCACATGACGTCATGTCGACATCGTCGACGGGCGAGCGGATGTCGCGCGGGCTCCGGTCGGTCAGGAGATCTTGCGGGTCGACCGGCTCCGGCGCACCGCGAGCTCATCGACCTGCTCGGCCGACTGCGTGTCGAGCTCGACGAGCGTCGACTCGACCTCGCGCAGCACCTTGCCAACGGCGATGCCGAAGACGCCCTGGCCGCGGTTGACGAGGTCGATCACCTCGTCGTCGGAGGTGCAGAGGTACACGCTCGCGCCGTCGCTCATGAGCGTGGTCTGGGCGAGGTCGTCGATGCCCGATTCGCGGAGCTGGGTGACGGCCACGCGGATCTGCTGCAGCGAGATACCGGTGTCGAGCAGCCGCTTCACGAGCTTCAGCACGAGGATGTCGCGGAAGCCGTAGAGTCGCTGCGATCCCGACCCGGCCGCGCCCCGCACGGTGGGCTCCACGAGTTGCGTGCGGGCCCAGTAGTCGAGCTGGCGGTAGCTGATGCCGGCGGCCCGAGCCGCGACGGCACCGCGATAGCCCGTGCCGTCGTCGTGCTCGGGAAGCCCGTCCGTGAAGAGCAGTCCGAGGTCGTAGCGCGTGCGTTCGCTCCGATCGAGCTCGCTCATCCGATCGCCCCTCACCTCTCGTCGGCGCCTCGACGGCGCGGGTCCCACGCTACCCACGCTCGCGACCCGAGTCGAGGACATCGGGCCGAACGTCACGGCGTGTCGCGGGCCGATGCGCGTGGTCAGCGCGAGAGTCCGTCGAGCGCGCGCTGGAGCACGCTCGCGTGCACGATCGCGAGGTGCTCGGCGAGCTCGCGAGCGCGCTCGGCGCTGCGGGCCCGGCCGGCCGGGTCGGGTCGTCGTTCGGGCGCGATGGCCTGGCCGATGAGCGCGGCCTCGCGCTCGGCCGCGGCGCGAAGGCCGCGGAGGTGGCGAGGCTCGATCCCTACGGAACGGAGCGCCGCGAGCGCCCGGAGGGCGTCGAGCGCGTCGGTGCCGTAGACCTCGGCCGGGCGGATGACCGACGCCGCGATCGCCTCATCGAGCAGGGCCGCCGTCGCACCCGCCTCGCGAACCAGCTCGTCGCGCGAGAAGCGGTTCGCCGTCGCCTGCACGGCGGCGGCGCTCACCGCGCCGGGCAGTGCGGGCGTGCCCCCGGCGTCGATCGCGTCGAGGTGCGCGCGGATGACCTTGAGCGGCAGGTAGTGATCGCGCTGCATGGCGAGCACGACGTGCAGCCGCTCGACATCGGACGGCGCGAACTTGCGATAGCCCGCGGCCGTGCGCGACGGCGTGACGAGGCCCTGTTCTTCGAGGAACCGCAGCTTCGACGGGGTCAGTTCCGGGAACTCCGGTTGGAGCTTCGCGAGGACCTGACCGATGCCGAGCAGCGGCGGGGCGTGCGCGGGACGCCGCGTCGCGGCGCCCTCGGTCACCCGGTGCCCGCCGGTGAGAGGTCGCGCCGTGAGGCGTAGAAGGTCAGGCGGTACTTGCCGATCTGGACCTCGGCGCCGTCGCTCAGCAGCGCGGTCTCGATCCGCACGCCGTCGAAGTAGGTGCCGTTCAGCGAGTTGAGGTCGCGCACCTCGAACGCCGTGCGGTGCCGCACGAACTCGGCGTGCTTGCGCGAGACGGTGACGTCGTCGAGGAAGATGTCGGCATCGGGATGGCGGCCGACGGTCGTGACATCGGTGTCGAGCAGGAACCGGGCGCCCGCGTTCGGACCACGACGCACGATGAGCAGCGCCGACCCGGACGGGAGCGCGGCGATCGCCTCCTGCTCGGCCGCCGAGATGTCGCTGTCGAGCGCGCTCAGCTGGGCCGCCGCCTCGCGGCTGAAGCCCATCGTCGTGTCGTTCGCGTGGTTCACCACGTGGGCGGAGGTCTGCGTCGAAGGCTCACGCTCCTCGTCGCTCGCACCGGCCTGGTTCATGTCGGAATCCGCCACTGCTAACCTCCCTGCTCCAGCGTATCGGATGCCGGTGGGGGCGACACCCGCGAGACACGCACGACACGGGCGGTCTCGATCGCGTAGATGACACCGGCCCACCAGTAGAGGAACGCACCCCACAGCGTGACCGCCCAGCCGAACGGCTCGCTCACCGGCTGCACCGCCGGGAACGCGAGGCCGAGCATGATCACGGGCAGTCCGGTGAACAGCGCGAACGTGGCGGCCTTGCCGAGCTGGTGCACCGGAAGCGGGCCGTAGCCGTGGTTGGCGAGCACCACGCCGAGCACCACGATCAGGGCATCGCGCGCGACGATCACGATGACGATCCACCACGGCACGAGCTCGTTCGCGGCCAGTCCGATGAGGGCGGCGAAGATGTAGAGCCGGTCGGCGGCGGGGTCGAGCAGTTGCCCCAGTCGCGTCACCTGGTCGAAGCGCCGGGCGAGGTAGCCGTCGAGCAGGTCGGTCAGGCTGGCCGCGATGAGCACGATGAGCGCGGTGACGTACGCCCCGGCGATCACGAGGACGAGGAAGACGGGCACGAGCAGCAGGCGGAGCATGCTGAGCACGTTCGGGATCGTCCAGATCCGCGTCGAGACCCCCGCGTTCTCCCCGGCCACGGGTCGATCCTATCGAGCGGATCCGCCGCGGAGTCGGGCGCGCAACGCCGGCCACGCCTCGGCGAACCGCGGATGGAGCGGCAGCTCGTGGACCGCGTCGGCGTCTGTCCAGCGCAGCGCGATGCTCTCGGGATCGGCCAGCCGCGGCTCGAAGCGCTCGGCGGCGTCGGCCACGACGGTCGTGTACGACCAGTAGCCGAGGTCGAGCACGCTCTCGAACCGGACGGCGACGAGCCCGGCGGGCATCCCCGTCTCCTCCGTCGCCTCGCGGACTGCGGCGTCGTACGCGGACTCGCCGAGATGACGCGCGCCGCCCGGGATGCCCCACGTGCCGCCGAAGTGGCTCCACGTGGCGCGGTGCTGGAGCAGCACCGCGCCATCGGGTTCGACCACGAGCAGCCCGGCTGCGCCGTAGCGTCCCCAGTACCGGGCGCCGTCGGGTCCGTGCACCCAGCCGTCACCGCTCTCGCCCGTCATCGTTCCAGCATGCCGCACGCGCGAGCACGTCGCGTCGGTCCAACTTTCGGTTGTTCCCGGTGCCCCGCGCCGCTGCTACCTTCGGGTTCACGGATCGCGGGACCGCGTCATCGCCCGCAGTGACGAGGGAGGCACCATGCAGCAGACGACCGAGACCGTCGAAGACGAGGTGGTCCTCCTCGACGAGTCGGGAACGCCGATCGGGCGAGCCCCCAAGAGCGCGGCGCACGGGCCCGACACCGCACTGCACCTGGCGTTCTCGTGCCACGTGGTCAACCCGATCGGCGAGGTGCTCGTGACGCGCCGCGCACTCGGCAAGCAGGCGTGGCCGGGCGTGTGGACGAACTCCTTCTGCGGGCACCCGAAGCCGGCCGAGCCGATGCTGCACGCCGTGCGCCGCCGCGCCGAGCACGAGCTCGGGCTCGACCTCGACTCGGTCGAGCTCGCCCTGCCGCTGTTCCGGTACCGGGCGACCGATGCGAGCGGCGTCGTGGAGAACGAGGTGTGCCCCGTCTACATCGCGGTCGCCTCGGGCGAGCCCGACCCGAACCCGCGCGAGGTCGCCGAGCACCGCTGGGTCGACCCGGCCTCGCTCGCGGCCGCGGTCGAGGCCGCGCCGTGGGCGTTCAGCCCGTGGCTCGTGCTCCAGGCCAGGGAACTGGAGCTGTTCCGTGCCTGAACTGCTCGACTCGGCGATCGACGGCGGACTGCGCGCCTTCTTCGCCGAGGCGCGGGCGCGCGCCGGACAGTACGGCGGGCACTACACGGCGCTGTGGGAGTCGATCGAGCAGCAGAGCGCGGGCGGCAAGCGTGTGCGGCCGAGGCTGGTCTGGTCGGCATACCGCGGCTTCGGCGGCGACGACCGCGCCCTCGTCACGCGCGTCGCGCTCGCGTTCGAGCTGCTGCACACGGCCTTCCTCATCCACGACGACCTCATCGACCGCGACACGGTGCGTCGCGGTGCGCCGAACGTCGCGGGACGGTTCGCCGCACGAGCGATCGAGCACGGAGCCGACGAGCGCGCGAGCGCCGTGTGGGGCGAGACGGCCGCGGTCCTCGCGGGCGACCTGGCGCTCAGCCGCGCACACCGCGAGCTCGCGATGCTGCCCGTCTCGAACGAGCGTCGCGAGGCGCTGCTCGACATCCTCGACCACGCGGTGTTCGTCTCGGCGGCCGGCGAGCTCTCCGATGTCGTCGGGTCGCTGCGCGGCACGACCCCGCAACTCGAGTCGGTCCTCTCGACGCTCGAGCAGAAGACGGCCGTGTACTCGTTCGAAGCCCCCCTCGCGGCCGGCGCGGTACTGGCCGGCGCCGACGACGAGGCCGTCGCGGCGCTCTGCCGGTTCGGCCGGCTCGTCGGCGTCGCGTTCCAGATCACCGACGACGTGCTGGGCGTGTTCGGCGACCCGCTCGTGACGGGCAAGTCCGCCTCGGCCGACCTGCGCGAGGGCAAGCGCACGGCGCTGATCGCGCACGCGGCGACGACCTCGTCCTGGCCCGCGATCTCGGCGCGCCTGGGCGACCCCGCGCTCGACGACGACCACGCCGAGGCCATCCGCGACGAGCTGCGGCGGTGCGGCGCCCTCGATGCCGCCGTGGCGCTCGCGGCCGAGCACGTGATGCTCGCCCGGTACGAGCTCGACACCGCCGACCTTCCGGCGGCCCTGCGGGCCGAGCTGGGCGAGTTCGCGCAGCGCGCGACGGAGCGCGTGCGATGAGTGCGCGACCCGACCGCAGCCTCCTCGGGCGGTATTCGGATGCCGCGGAGGCCGGTTCCGCGACCGTGATCGCGCACTACTCCACGTCGTTCGGCGCGGCGGCGAAGCTGCTCGATGCCGACTCGCGTCGCCGCGTGCGCTCGATCTACGCCCTGGTGCGGATCGCCGACGAGATCGTCGACGGCGCCGCGGCGGAAGCGGGACTGAGCCTGGAGCAGCAACGCGAGGTCCTCGACGGGCTCGAGGCCGACACCGAGCGGGCGCTGGCGTGGGGCTACTCGGGGAACCTGGTCGTCCACGCGTTCGCCGCCGTCGCCCGGGAGGCGGGGTTCGGCACCGAGCTGACGCGGCCCTTCTTCGCGTCGATGCGTCGTGACCTCGACCCGGCCCCGTTCGCCGCCGATGAGATCGGCCCGTACATCCACGGCTCCGCCGAGGTGGTGGGCCTCATGTGCCTCGCGGTCTTCCTCACGGGCGAGGCCGCGCAGACCGGTGAACCGGTCGACGACGCGCGCCGCGCGCGACTCGAGCGCGGCGCCATCCACCTCGGCGCGGCCTTCCAGAAGATCAACTTCCTCCGCGACCTCGCGGTCGACTGGCGCACGCTCGGCCGCAACTACTTCCCGGGGATCGACCCTGAGGCGTTCACCGATCACGACAAGACGGCGATCCTGGATGACATCGATCGCGATCTCGAGATCGCGCGGCGCTCGCTGCCCGAGCTGCCGCGTCGCGCGCGCGCCGCGGTCTCGGCGGCCCACGGGCTCTTCGCGAGCCTCACGGCGCGGTGCCGGGCGACGCCGGCATCGGAGATCATCGCGACCCGCATCCGCGTGCCCGACGGCGAGAAGATCGCCATCGCGGTCCGGTCGGCGCTCGGCACGGGAGGGGGCCGGCGATGATCGGCGAATCGGAGCGGATCGTCGTGATCGGCGGCGGCATCGCCGGCCTGGCCGCCTCGGCGCTGCTGGCCCGTGACGGGCACCGGGTCACCCTGCTCGAGGCGCGCGACGAGCTCGGCGGCCGCGCCGGCCGATGGGAGCATCACGGATTCCGGTTCGACACCGGACCGTCGTGGTACCTCATGCCCGAGGTCTTCGATCACTTCTTCCGTCTCCTCGGCACGAGCACCGAGGAGCAGCTCGACCTGGTCCGACTCGACCCGGGATACCGCGTGTACGCCGACGGCTACGACGAGCCCCTGGACATCATGCCCACGCGCGAGGGCAACGTCGCCCTGTTCGAGTCGATCGAGCCCGGTGCGGGCGCAGCGCTCGGCGGCTACCTCGACTCCGCGGCATCCGCCTACGACATCGCCCGCCGGCGGTTCCTCTACACGAACTTCGACGACCCCCGGAACCTGCTGTCCGGCGAGGTCCTCCGGCAGGCCGGGCGGCTGGCGAAGCTGCTCACGACGCCGCTCGACCGCTTCGCCGCGCACGCAGTGCGCGACCGCCGACTGCGGCAGGTGCTCGGGTATCCGGCCGTCTTCCTCGGCTCCTCGCCGGACTCGACCCCGGCGATGTACCACCTGATGAGCCACATGGACCTCGAACAGGGCGTGTTCTACCCGCAGGGCGGATTCGCGGCGCTCATCGACCGGGTCGTCGCGCTCGCCGAGCGAGCGGGGGTCGACATCGTGACGGGCGCGCGCGTCGAGGCCATCGAGCTGTCGGGCGACGCGCGGCCCGCCGTCGCCGGCGCCCGCTTCCGCGACGCGACCGGGCGCAGCGTGGTCGCACCGGCGCACCGGATCGTCTCCGCCGCCGACCTGCACCACACCGAGACGGAGCTGCTTCCGCGTGCCGCCCAGACCTACCCGGAGGAATGGTGGCGGCGCCGCACGTCCGGGCCGGGCGCGGTGCTCGCGATGCTGGGTATCCGCGGCCGCGTACCCGGGCTCGAGCACCACTCGCTCTTCTTCACCGAGGACTGGTCGCGGAACTTCGGCGCCATCTTCGGCGCCGATCCGCACGTGCCCGATCCGGCGTCGTTCTACGTGTGCATGCCCAGCGCGACCGACCCGACCGTCGCCCCCGAGGGCGACACCAACCTGTTCGTCCTCGTGCCGGTGCCGGCCGATGCGGCCATCGGGCGCGGTGGGATCGACGGCACGGGCGACCGACTGGTCGAGGAGACCGCCGACCGGGCGATCGCCCGCATCGCCGAGGCGTCGGGCCTGCCCGACCTCGCCGAGCGGATCGTCGTGCGGCGCACGGTCGGCCCCGCGGACTTCGCCGAGGACCTCAACTCGTGGCAGGGCGGCGCGCTCGGCCCGGCGCACACCCTGCGGCAGAGCGCGTTCCTGCGCGGCACGAACCGGTCGCGTCGCGTCGACGGGCTCTACTACGCCGGAGGGTCGTCCGTGCCCGGCATCGGGTTGCCGATGTGCCTGATCAGCGCCGAGAACGTGCTCAAGCGCGTGCGCGGCGACCGTTCGTCGGGACCGGTCGCCGAGCCCGCGGCATCCGGTGCCCTCGAGACGGCCGCGCCGGGCGCCGGCGCGGGCTCCGACCCGGCGCACGCATGACGGGGTTCGCCTACCTCGCGGGGCTCCTCGTCGCGATCGGCTGCATGGTGCTCATCGACGCCCGCTGGCGGCTGGTCTTCTGGCGCGCCCCGGTCGCCGCGGCCGTGACGGTCGCGGTCGGCGTGGCGTTCTTCCTCGCGTGGGATGCGGCGGGCATCCTGCTCGGCGTGTTCTTCCGCGGGCGGTCCGAGATCGTCACCGGCATCGAGCTCGCGCCCGAGCTGCCGGTGGAGGAGCCGGTCTTCCTCGCCTTCCTCTGCTACCTCACGCTCGTGCTGGTGCTCGGCATCGAGCGGATGCTGCGTGCCCGCGACGCGCGCCGCGTCGACGCGGCATCCGGCACCGGCGGGGCTGCCCCTCGCGACGGCGAAGGGACCGCATGACCTACCTGCTGATGAGCCTGCCGTTCCTCGCGGCAGCGGCCCTGCTCGCCTGGGCGATGCGACCGCGCGAGTCGGGCGCCGCCCGCCGGCGACGGATCTCGACGATCGTCGCCGCAGCCGTGCTCATCGTCCTGACGGCGGTCTTCGACTCCGTCATCATCGCCACGGGCATCGTCGCCTACGACGACGCCCACCGCGTCGGCTGGACGGTGGGACTCGCGCCCGTCGAGGACTTCCTGTACCCGCTCGCGGGCGTCCTGCTGCTGCCGGCCGTCTGGGCGCTCGCGCTGCGCCGGTGGCCACCGCGTCGCGACGACACCGCGGGAGCGCCCGGATGAGCGCCGCCCGCACGCGCGATCGCGGCCTCGGCCACCGCGTCGGCCAGGTGCTGCTCTCCTCACGGCCGATCAGCTGGATCAACACGGCGTTCCCCTTCGCGGCGCCGTACCTGCTCACCACCGGCGAGGTCGACGCGCTCCTGGTCGTCGGGACGATCTTCTTCCTCATCCCCTACAACCTGCTGATGTACGGCATCAACGACGTGTTCGACTACGAATCCGACCTCCGCAACCCCCGCAAGGGCGGTGCCGAGGGCGCGCTACTGGATCCGAGCCTGCACCGCACCGTCGTCTGGGCCGGCATCGTCACCGCGACGCCGCTCCTCGTCGCGATGCTGTGGCTCGCCGGCACGGGCGAGCCCTGGTCCTGGCTGGTGCTGGCGGTCAGCCTGTTCGCCGTGTTCGCGTACTCGGTGCCGGGCCTGCGGTTCAAGGAACGACCGCTGATCGACTCGATCACCTCGAGCACGCACTTCGTGAGCCCCGCGGTGTACGGTCTCGCGGTGGCGGGCGCCGAGCCGACGTGGCCGCTCGTGGCCCTCATGGTCGCCTTCTTCTGCTGGGGCATGGCGAGCCATGCGTTCGGCGCCGTGCAGGACGTCGTTCCCGATCGCGAGGCCGGCATCGCGTCGGTCGCCACGGCGTTCGGCGCTGCGGCGACCGTGCGGCTCGCGCTCGGACTCTGGACGGCCGCGGGCCTGCTCATGCTCGCGACCGAGTGGCCGGGTCCGCTCGCGGCGCTGCTCGTGCTGCCCTACCTGTGGGCCGCGTGGCCGTACCGTTCGGTGACGGATGCCGCGTCGGGCGAGTCGAACCGCGGCTGGCGGCACTTCATCCTGATCAACTACCTCGTCGGCTTCGCGGTCACCATGCTCATGATCTGGTGGGCGCTGGTCCGGTGATCGCGGCCGCGTAGGCTTGCCGGATGGCGGAACTCGAGTCGGCGCGCGTGGATGCGTGGCTCTGGGCCGTCCGCGTGTGCAAGACGCGGTCGGCCGCGACCACGGCGTGCCGCGCCGGGCATGTGCGCGTGAACGGCGAGCGTGCGAAGGCGGCGATGCCGGTCCGGCCGGGCGACGAGGTGCGGGTGCGCCTGCACGGATTCGATCGCATCCTCATCGTGCGGCGGCCGATCGTGAAGCGCGTGTCGGCCGAGGTGGCGGCGACCGCCGCCGACGACCGCACGCCTCCGCCGCCGCCCCGCGAGGCCGTGCCGACGGTCGCCGTCAGGGACCGCGGTGCCGGCCGCCCCACGAAGCGCGAGCGACGCGACCTCGACCGCCTCCGCGGTCGCTGACCCTCCCGGGCGTAGCCTGAAGCGGTGACGAAGGACTTCGCCCACGAGCCCGGACTGCGCCGGTACGTCGTGCGACTCGACGGCCAGGTCGCGAGCGTGCTCGACTACCGCGAACTCGGCGACACGGTCGCGTTCGTGCGCACGTTCACGAATCCGCCCTACCGCGGCAGCGGGCTCGCGGCCGAGCTCGTCCGCTACGCCGTCGACGACGTCGAGCAGCGCACGCAGCTGCGGATCGTGCCGAGCTGCTGGTACGTCGAGCAATGGTTCGACCGGCATCCCGACCGACGCGGCCTGCTCGACCCCCGAACGGCGTGAGGGCGGTCCGGGCGGGGAGCCCGGACCGCCCTCACGGATGGGACGTCGCGATCAGTACCAGTTCAGCGACTGCGAGTGGCCCCACGCGGCGCACGGCGACCCGTAGCCACGAGCGATGTAGTCGAGACCCCACTTGATCTGCGTCGCGGCGTTGGTCTGCCAGTCGGCACCGGCGCTCGCGAGCTTCTCGGCGGGCCAGGCCTGGACGATGCCGTACGCGCCGCTCGAGGGGTTGGTCGCCTGGTAGTTCCAGCCGGACTCCTTGGTCCAGAGCTTGACGAGGCACTGGAACTCGCCCTCGCCCCATCCGTACTGCGACGCGGCCATCTCCCGGGCGGTCTGCTTCGCGCCTTCGGGCGTGTTGGCGCGAGCGCGGGCCTCCGCGGCGTTCCGCTCGGCGACCGCCTGGTCGTGGGCGGCGGCGGCGTCGACGGCCTGCTGGATGCGCGTCTCGGTCTCGGCGGTGAGCGCACGGACCTCGTCGAGCGGCAGGGTCTCGTAGTCGCCGAGCGAGGCGACGGATGACGCGAGCTCGCCGGCGTCGACCTTGCCCTCGACCGCGGCGAGCGTGTCGTGCGCGACGGTCAAGGTGTCCTCGGCCTCGGAGTGGGTCTTCGCCTGGGCGATGCCGACGTAGGCGCCGAGCTGGTCGGCGGAGCGTCCGCCGGCTTGGGTGATGGCGGCGGTGGCCTCGACGCGCTCCTGAGCGGCGATCGCCGACTGCATCATCGTGCCGGTCCCGGCGACGAGGCCGGTCGCGAGGACCGCGCCGACGACGAGGCGCCGGCGGCCGACGCGACGTCGGCGCTGGGCGCGACGGGTCGCGGCCGGCGTGGCGTCTGCGGTTCGGGAGGTGGTGGGGATGGTGGGGGCGGGCTGGTTCTCGTGCGTATCGATCTGCATAGCGTCGTGGGGGGCTCGGATCCGGGGGTCGGGGGCCCTCCGAGCAGGGGCATGGACGCGCTCGGACGAGGCGCCCGGCACACAAGCCCCCTACTCTGCCCTGTTTTTCTGGACGAAACCTCGGCTTTCGCTGGGCAGAACGTGTCCGTCGCGCCTGCCAGACTGGGCGGCATGGCCCGCCCCGACCGCCCCGGCTTCCCCGTGCTCGACGTTTCCGACCGGTGCCCGTGCCGATCGGGCTCGGCGTACGGCGAGTGCTGCGGGCCGTTCCACGCCGGGACGACGGCGGCCCCGACCGCGATTCAGCTCATGCGCTCGCGGTACACCGCGTACGTGGTCGGCGACTCGGGGTACCTGCTCGCGACGTGGCATCCGTCGACCCGGCCCGACACTCTCGAACTCGACCCGCAGGTCGAGTGGCGCTCGCTCGAGATCGTGCGCACCGAGCGCGGCGGCCCGCTCGATCGCGAGGGCGTCGTCGAGTTCGCCGCCCGCTACGCCGCCGAGGGCGAACGCGGGGTGATGCGCGAGACGAGCCGGTTCGTGCGGGAGGACCGATGGCGCTACGTCGACGCGATCGCGTGACACTCGCCATCCCCGCTTCATGGCGGCCCCATCGCCGGCGCTGAGCGAACCCCGAGGTTCGCGCCGTAGCGTGGCCTCCGTGACGCCGCTCGACGGAACCCCGCCAGCCCGTACCCCGCCGCCTTCGCCCTCGATGCTGACCGCCCGGGCCCAGCGCACGCTCGACACCATCGACGGGCAGACGCTCGACGAGATGCGTGCGCTGCGCGATGAGACCGAGCGGTTCATGCTGCGGTACAAGTTCGGCATGGACGAGGTCATCACCAAGCTGTCGATCCTGCGCGAGGAGTTCAGCCAGGCGCACGCCTACAACCCCATCGAGCACATCTCGAGTCGCCTGAAGAGTCTCGACAGCGTGGTCGACAAGATGCGGCGCAAGGGCGTGGAGCCGTCGTTCGAGGCCATCCGCGAGACCGTGACCGACATCGCGGGCGTCCGCGTGACCTGCAGCTTCGTCTCGGACGCGTACCGGATCGCCGAACTGCTGACCGCGCAGGAGGACGTCCGCGTCATCCGTATCAAGGACTACATCGCCGAGCCGAAGGCCAACGGCTACCAGAGCCTGCACCTGATCGTCGAGGTGCCGGTGTTCCTCTCGACGGGCGCCCACCCGGTGCCGATCGAGGTGCAGATCCGCACGATCGCGATGGATTTCTGGGCGAGCCTCGAGCACAAGATCTACTACAAGTACGATCGCCAGGTGCCGGGCGAGCTGCTCGACCAGCTGACGGATGCCGCCCGCACGGCGGCCGAGCTCGACGCCCGGATGGAGCGGCTGCACCGCACCGTGCACGGCGCCCCGCACGAGCTGCGGCACACGCGCACCGGACCGACCGTGGCCTGAGCCGGGTCACTCCCCCTCGGGCCGCCTGGCCCGGCTCGGCTGCACCCGCGTCGGCTCGCCGGGCATCTTCGGGAAGTCGGGCGGGAACGGCAGCTCGGTGAGGCCGTCGTCGAGGTCGCGCTGCCACCATTCGAGCAGCGTGCCGATGCGACCGGGCGCGTCGTGCATGCCCGCCCAGGGGTCGCCGCGCTCGGCGAGCCGCGCCGGCACCGTGCGGATCGTGTGCTCGGCGGGATCGGCGTGCTCGAGCTCCTCCCATTCGAGCGGACATGAGACGGCGGCGTTCGGCAGCGGCCGCGGGCTGTACGCGCCCGCCATGGTGCGGTCGCGGTTGGCCTGGTTGAAGTCGAGGAAGATGCGCTCGCCGCGCTCCTCCTTCCACCAGGCGGTCGTGACGCGGTCGGGCATGCGGCGCTCGAGCTCACGCGCGAGCGCGATGACCGCATGCCGTACGTCGAGGAACTCGTGCTCGGGTTCGATCGGTGCGAAGACGTGGATGCCCCGGTTGCCCGAGGTCTTCACGAATCCGGTGAGGCCGACCTCGGCGAGGAGCTCGCGTAGGGCGAGGGCGGCCGGGACCGCCTCGGCGAACCCGGTGCCCGGTTGCGGGTCGAGGTCGACGCGCAACTGGTCGGGCAGGTCGGTCGCCTCGGCGCGCGAGGCCCAGGGGTGGAACACGACGGTGTTCATCTGCGCCGCCCACGCCGCCCCGGCGGGCTCGTCGATGACGAGCTGCGGATGCCGCCGGCCGCTCGGGTACGCGACCGTGACGTCGCGCATCCACTCCGGGGCTCCGCGCGGCGGGTTCTTCGAGAAGAAGCGCTCGCCGTCGACCCCCTCGGGGAAGCGCTCGAGCGAGACGGGCCGACCGCCGTTCGCCTCGACGAACGCGGGCCCGACCGCCACCAGGTACTCGGCGAGCTCGACCTTCGTGATGCCCGGCTCGGGCCACAGCACGCGCGTCGGGCTCGAGATCCGCACGGCGCGCTCGCCGTCCGGTCCGGGGATGTGCAGGGTCACCGCGTCGCCGGCCATGGGGACGACGCTACCGCTCGCCGCCGACGCCGCCGCGTCAGGCGCTCGCCGTGGCGTATCGCTGGGCCGCTCGGGCGCGCGCCTTGGCGGCCTCGACCTCCCGGTCCTTCGGGGGCGCCGAGGTGACGAGGTGGTCGAGCAGGTGCTGGGTGACGTGGGCGACCGCCTCGACGGCATCGTCGAACGCGGCCCTGTTGGCCTGCGAGGGGTGCGTGGAGCCGCTGATCTTGCGCACGTACTGCAGCGCGGCGGCGCGGACCTCCTCGCTTGTGGCGGCGGGCTCGAAGTTGTGGAGGGTGTGGATGTTCCTGCACATGCCGGGAGCCTAACCCCGCACGCCGACCCCGTCGAGGACCTACTCGGGGCCGTGTGCGCCGTCAATCCCCTGACGGGCCGCTGCCGGCGCGCCTAGCGTGAGCCTCGGCCGCCGCACCCCGCGGATGACGGCCGGACGAACGGAGAGTGAGCATGATGCAGCCGCGCGACCCGATCGAGGGCGAGTACACCGACTCCGAGCTGCCGCTCGACGCCGAGGTGCCGAAGGATGCGGACGTCGAGGGCGTCGACGACGGCGACTGGAACGACGACGACGACGACGTGGTCGTCGAGGAGGTCGAGGTGATCGAGTTCACCGACGCCGACGACGACGACGACCGCCCCCTGCGCTGAGCATCGCGCGACCCTGCGGCGCGGCGCGCATCACGGCGCGTCGCGCCGGTCGCCGGCCGGGTCGGCGACGCCCGGCAGCGCGTCGCGCGCCGCCGCGACCTCGGCCGCGGCGATCGCCGCTCGGCGCTCGGCCTGCTTGAGCCGCCGCAGGGCCATCGACGTCGCGCCATGTCGTGCCGCGACCCGATCGTGCTGCTCTTCGACGCCCGTGATGACGTACGCGCTGGCGATGAGCACGACCTGGCTCGAGAGGTTCAGCCAGATCAGCAGCGCCACGAGCGAGCCGAACGACGCGAGCAGCGGATTGCTCGTGGCACCGCCGACGAAGAGCCCGGAGAGCACCTGCAGCACCGTCAGGCCGAGGCCGCCCAGGACCGCGCCCGACCACAGCGCCCTCGCGGTGGGCCGCAGCCCGGAGAGCAGGCGGAACAGGCCGGCGATCACGAGCGTGTCGATGACGAACGCCACGACGATCGAGAGCGCCTGCGATCCGCCCTCGACGAGGCCCCCGGTCGACCGGAGTCCGAGCCAGGCGAGCGCCGTGCCGATCGCGCCCGTGCCGATCACCGTGATCGCGGCGCCGGCGACGAGCAGGAGGCCGAACGCGACCGCGATCACGAAGTCGCGCAGCAGCTGCCAGAGGAAGAACGTGCGGTCATCGGGAACGCCCGCGAGCGTGCGCAGCGCGATGCGAAGCGACCCGATCGCGCCGATCGCGGCGCCCACGGTGCCGATGAGCGCGATCGCCCCGGCGATGCTCAGCGTGATCGGCTGGACGAGGTCGTCGGGATCGATCACCGCGCCCTCGCCGACCAGGCCGGGGATGACGTCGCTCACGGTGGCCACGATCGCATCGATCGCGTCGGGGTTGCCCGCGAGCCAGATGCCCGCGACGGCGAAGCCGAGGAAGGTCCCGGCGAACACCGAGAAGAGCGTGCGATAGGTCACGCTGTCGGCCAGCATCGGTCCGTGCTGCTCCTGGTAGAGCAGGACCGCCCGCGCGGGCTTGGTGCTCAGCACCCATTGGACCATGTGCGTGACCCGTGCGCGGATGCCCGCCGGCCGGCGCGTCGACTCCCCCGTGTGCTCGCTCATGCCGTCAGGCTACCGAGGCGCGCGCCGAGCGGCGGCGCCCTCGACGGGCGCGCTCACTTCGCGCGCCTGCGGTCCGACTTCTCGGCGCGGAGGGCCTTCGATTGGGCGCGGTTCTCGGCGACGAGCTCGGTGGCGAGCAGCTTCGCTTCGCCGACATCGCCGGTGGCCGGGCGCCACCACGCCATGGACGGATCGGCGTCGATCAGGACGGTGCGCGCCAGGAGCGTCAGCGGCACGGCGAGGATCGCGCCGATCGGGCCGAGCACGAGGGCCCAGAAGAGCACCGAGGCGAACGTGATGGACTCGCTGAGCTGCACGGCCTTGCCGACCATCTTGGGCTGGACGATCGACTGGACGACGGCGTTGACGATGCCGTAGACGACGATCACGGCGATCACGACGGGCCAACCGCCCGACAGGAAGCCGAACACGATCGGCGGGATGATCGCGATGAAGTAGCCGATGTTCGGGATGAAGCTGCAGATGAACGAGAGCAGGCCCCAGAGCGCGGCGCCGGGAACCTGCAGCAGGACGAGCGCGATCCAGTTCAGGATGCCCTGGGCGAGGCCCAGCCCGGTCGTGACGACCATGTAGCGGCGCACGTTGCGCCCGTACGCCGCGAACGCGACGACGAGCGCCGGCCGGCGCGGCTGCATCTGACGCAGGATGGCAGGGACGTAGGTGGCATCCATCGCCATGAGGATCAGCAGCGTCAGCAGCACGACGAGGCCGAACACGATGTTGGTGATGCCGCCCAGCAGGCTCGAGACGACGTCGACGGCGCGCGAGGGCTCGAGGCCGGTGAGGATCGTCTCGACCTGGGCCTGGCCGAACCCGATCGACTCGAGCGCCGCACCGAGGTTCGCGGCCGCCGCCTCGATCTGCGGCGCGAACTGCGGCAGCAGCGACGTGAACTGGGCGACGCCGAAGAGCAGGACGGCGAAGAACCCGGCGAGCAACGCGAACACGACGATGATCGCGCTCGCGGTGGCGAGACCGCGGGGCACGCCACGGCCCTCGAGCCATCGTCGCGCGGGATGCACGCAGATCGTCAGGACGAGCGCGAAGAACACCGGACCGACGACCGAGCGCGTCGCCGAGATCCCGAACGTGACGACCACGGCGGCGGCGAGCCCCAGCAGGATGACGGTCGCCCGGGGCAGCGCAGCGGCTCCTGGCGCCGCGTCGGCCGGGACCGCCGCGTCCGCCGGGACCAACGCGGCGGCCGGGGCCGGGTCAGGCCGTGACTTCCCGCGGTGCCACCAGCCCTGCGCCATGAGTCCCCCGATCCTCGGGCCGTGGAGCAGCGACGGCAGCCCCTGCCGCGGACCCTAGCACCTCGCTCGAGCGCCGCGCCGGGACTTCCGTCCCCGACCGCACCCGGGCGGGTCGGCGGACGCGGCTCCGCAGACGCGTCCACGTCCGCGCGGCGGCGGGCTGCCCGAGCAGGATGCCGACGAGGACGAGCGCGAGACCCCCGACCTGCCAGCCGCCCAGTGCCTCCCCCGCGAGCACGGTGCCGAGCAGCACGCCCGTCGCCGGGTTGAGCAGCCCGACGAGGCCGACGGTGCCGGCCGGCAGGTGCGCCAGCCCGCCGAACCACGCGGCGAAGGCGAGCGCCGTCGCGATCACGCTGACATAGCCGAACCCGACGAGCTCGCTCGCACCGAGCTGGGGCGGCGGGCCCTCGACGACGACGGCGACCGGCATGAGCATGAGCCCGCCGGCGAGCAGTTGCCACGAGGTGACCGCGAGTACCTCCGTCCCGTCCTTCCAGCGCTTCGCGAGCACGTAGCCGAACGAGGAGAGGAGCATGGCCGCGACGGAGGCGGCGACACCGAGGGGGTCGACCGTGGTCGCGTCGGTCGCGAGCAGGAGCGCGACCCCGGCCAGGCCCACCGCAGCGCCGAGCATCGGCACCCCGCGCAGCCGCTCCCCGGTGAGCAGCCAGGCCAGGAGCATCATCACGGCGGGCGAGGTGGCCATGACCGTGGAGGCGAGGCTCGTCGGCAGCAGCTGCGCGACGAGGTAGATGAGCGCGAAGAAGACGCCGACGTTGAGCGCGCCGAGCACGGCCGCGCGCCACCACCACGCCCCCCGCGGCAACCTCGGCCGGAGGGCCAGCAGGAGGAGGCCGGCAGGCGCGGCTCGCAGGACCGCACCCCAGATCGGGACGTCGGCAGGCAGGAACTCGCGCGTGACGAAGTAGGTGCTGCCCCACGCGACCGGCGCGATCGCCGTCAGCATGACCCAGCGCACGGTAGTTTCCATGGAAGACACTATACCTTCCGCGGAAGATACACTTCGTCCCATGACCTCACGAGCGGATGCCGCCCCCGATCACGTCGCGCGGATCATGGCCGAGTGGCGCCGCGAACGTCCCGACCTCGACGTGTCGCCGCAGGGCGTGATCGGGCGCATGCATCGCCTCGCCAACGCGCTCACCGAGGAACTGGTCGTCGTCTACGCACGGTTCGGCCTCGCCGAGGGCGAATTCGACGTGCTGGCCACCCTGCGGCGCGCCGGCGCGCCCTACGAGCGCACGCCGAGCGACCTCGCGGCCTCGACCATGGTGACGAGCGGGGCGATGACGAAGCGGATCGACCGGCTCGAGCAGCGCGGCCTCGTCACGCGGCGGGCCAGCGAGACCGACGGTCGCGGTCGCGTGATCGCCCTCACGCCTGCCGGGCGCGAGCTCATCGACGAGGTCATGACCGCGCACATGGCCAACGAGCACCGATTGCTCGGATCACTCGGCGAGGCCGACCGGAAGGCCCTGGAAGCGGCGCTCACCCGGTGGCTGACGGCGTTCGAGACGCCGCCGGCCACCGGGTGAGCGCGGTGGATCCGGTGTCCGAAGTGATCAGTACCAGCCGACCGAGGCCGAGTGAGACCACGCGCCGCACGGGTTGCCGTAGCGACCGGCGATGTAGCCCAGTCCCCACTTGATCTGCGTGGCGGGGTTGGTCGCCCAGTCGGCGCCCGCCGTGCCCATCTTGCTGCCGGGCAGCGCCTGCGGGATGCCGTATGCGCCGCTCGAGGGGTTCTGGGCGTAGACGTTCCAGCCCGACTCCTTGTTCCAGAGGTCGACGAGGCAGCCGAACTGGTCGTCGCCCCAGCCGTACATGGAGGCCATGAGGTCGCGGGCGATCGCCTGGGCTCCGCTCGGGTTCGCCGGGCCCTTCGGGTACGACGGCGTGGCGGGCGCGGCATCCGCAGCGGCGGCCGCCTCGGCGGCGGCCTTCTCCGCGGCGGCCTTCTCGGCGGCGGCCTTCTCGGCGGCGGCCTTCTCGGCCGCGATGCGGTCGAACTCGGCGACGCCGGCCTTCACCTGCTCGGTGTGCACGGCGGCGACGTCGACGAGCTCGAAGACCCGCTCAGGCGCCAGGTAGGTGTAGTTCTCGAGGCTGGCGACCGTCGAGGCGAGCTCGGCCGCGTCGGTCTTGCCCTGGGCAGCGGCGAGCGCGTCGCCGGCGACCACGAGCGTGTCCTCGGCCTGCTTGACGGCCTTGGCCTCGAGGATGCCGCCATGGGCGTCGAGCTGCTCGATGCCACGATCGGAGGACTCGGCCAGCGCGGCCGTCTCGGCGATCCGGAGGTTCTCCGCGGCGACGGCCGACTGGAGGGCGAAGCCCGAGCCGACCATCGCGCCGACGGCGACGATCGCACCGGAGCCGATGAGGGCCCTGCGGTTGCGACGCATGCGCCGAACTCGGTCGCGGTTGCCGTCGAGGCGGCTGAGCGGGGTGGTCTCGGTGGTACTGGGGGAACTCTTCAAGTTGCGCATAGATCTCGTGGGCCGGCCTGCGGGTGCTGTCGGTGCAGGCCGTCCGTGCTCTCGTCTCGGTGCATGATGGGGGGTCGCCGCGGCGAAGTCAGCAGTCTGCACGCTGTTTCTCCATGGGTCGTGCCCATTCCCTGTGAATGTCATCAAAGGTCTCGACGCTCACTCGCCTCGGAACGGGGCGGAATCCGCGCTCCGATCCACGAGGGTTCCTCAGGGACCGACGTGCGAGAAGTCGGGATATCCCTGCCACTCACCGGGACCGTGCGAGCGGACGAAGGCGTGGTGGACGCGCTCGCACGCACCCTTCAACGTCGTTCCCCACCCCAGCAGGCGACCCTCGAACTCGGCGCGATAGCGCACCTCACCGTCGACGCGCACGATGCTCACGCGCCCGTACTCGCGCCCCATCGAGTCGACCAGCCGCCACCTGCCCGGCTCGGGCTCATCGGCGGCGAGGATCGGATGCCACGTGACCAGTGCTGCTCCTCCCAGAGCGCCCCGGCCGGCGTGCCTCAATGCTACGTCGAGCCGCTCACGCCGTACGACCCCGCCGCCACCATCGCCGCACCGGGAACTCCTCCGGCCAGTGCGCGACGATGGAGTGGAGGCCGCGGTGCAGGCGCAGTATCCCATCGCCCCGCAGCGCGCGCATCGAGATGCCCATGCCCAGGCGGAGGTCGTACCGGATCCGGCGCTGCGGTCCGAGGTGCACGGACAGGTCGATGTCGTCGTGCATCAGCGTGTCGTGGCGGTGGACCTGTTCCCGCACCGCCAGCCAGGCACTGCGCCGAACCGCGAGGTTGGAGCCGAACAGCGGCACATGTCCGAGCGCGGGGGTCACGGTGGCGACGTAGCTGCCGAGGTAGAGCAGCGCGAGCAGCCGGCGCAGGCCGCGCGGTCCGTCGACGAAGTGCGCCGGGCCGGTGATGGCGTCGAGCGACGGATCGGCGGCGAATGCCGCCCGGATCCGCTCGATCCAGTCCGCGGGCGGCACGCAGTCGGCGTCGAGGCGCGCGATCACCGCTCCCCCGGCGGAGTCGAATCCGCGCGCGGAGGCGGCCGGGATGCCGCGCTCGGGTTCGACGACCACCCGGGCGCCGAACTCGCGCGCGACGTCGGCCGAGCCGTCCGTCGACCCGTTGTCGACCACGACGAGTTCGTCGGGCCACGAGCGCTGGACCGCGAGCGCCTCCAGGCAGCGTCGCAGGAGCGCCGCGTCGTCCCGCACGGGGATGACCACCGAGACCGTGAGCGACGACTCCATGCGCCCATCGTCCCGCATCGACCGTGCGCGGCGGCAGGGCTTGCGCTGCGGCCCGGCGTCACCCCTGGCGCGCGTCACGTCGCCGCGGCCGCCCGACGCGCGTGGCTGCGCGCGTGCTCGACGGCCGCCGGAAGCTCGTCGAAGAGGTGGTTGCGGTGGCGGAGCGAGTCGATGACGCCGACGCGCCGGGCCAGTTCGAGGTGGCGACCCTGGATGCCCTTGACGAGCACCGTGACCCCGCGCCGCTCGAGCGCGTGGATCAGCTCGGTCACCACCTGCGCACCCGTCGCGTCGAGCAGCTGCAGCTGCGACATCCGGATGATGACGACGTCGACGTCGCGGAGCGCCGCGACCCGCTCGAGCATGCGCTCCGCCGCGCCGAAGAACAGCGCGCCCTCGAGCCGGAACAACGCGATGCGCTCGTCGCCGCGTTCGGCTGGACCGGGCAGCTCCTCGCGGTGCACGCCGCTCGAGCGCGCGACCGCCCTGAGCGCGAGGAACGCCGCCACGGCGATGCCCACGAGCACCGCCGTGATCAGGTCGACGCTCACCGTGATGATGGCGGTCGCGACGAAGACGACGGCGTCGGGGCGGGTCGAGCCCATGACCGAACGCACCGTCGCGATCGAGATCATGCGCGTCGCGGTGACCATGAGCACGCCGGCGAGCGCGGCGAGCGGGATGGCGCCGACGACGCGCGCGCCGACCGCCACGATGCCCGCGAGCAGCACCGCGTGCAGGATCGCCGCGAGACGCGTGCGACCGCCCGAGCGCACGTTGACCGCGGTGCGCGCGATGGCGCCCGTCGCGGGCATGCCGCCGAAGACCGCCGACGCGACCGATGCGAGGCCCTGCCCGACGAGCTCGCGATCGGCGTCGTACGGCCCGGTGTCGGAGATGGATGCCGCGACCCGCGCCGAGAGCAGCGACTCGATCGCCGCGAGCGCCGCTACCGTCGCCGCGGGCAGCAGCAGCGAGACGAGCGTCTGCGGCGCGATGGCCGGGATGACGGGCGCCGGCAGCCCGCTCGGCAGCTCGCCGATCGTCGCGACCGGGAGGCCGGCGACGACGGCCACGACGGTCACGACCACGATCGCGACGATCGAGCCGGGCATCAGCCGATGGATTCGCGGCGCGACGAGCATGATCGCGGTGACCGCCGTCACGACGGCGAGCGACCACGCGGCATCCGGCCATGACGCGCGGAGCACCGCGTCGATCGCGCCGACGATCGCATTCGCGCCCTCGGTCGCGGGCACGCCCACCGCGGCCGGCACCTGCTGCAGGAAGATGATCACGGCGATGCCGAGCGTGAACCCCTCGATGACGGGCCACGGGATGAACGTGACCGCCCGCCCGAGCCGCAGCAGGCCGGCGGCGAGCACCATGCTTCCGGCGAGCACGCCGACGATCGCGAGTGCGCCGAGCCCGTGCGCCGCGATGATGGGCGCCAGCACGACCACCATGGCGCCCGTCGGACCGGAGACCTGCACGTTCGACCCGCCGAACACGGCCGCCACGACGCCGGCGACGATTGCGGTGACGAGGCCGCTCGCCGCGCCGGCGCCCGAGCTCACGCCGAAGGCGAGCGCGAGCGGAAGTGCGACGATGCCGACGGTGACGCCCGCGACGACGTCGCCCTTCCACGTCCGGCGCAGGTCGCGGTAGTCGGCGATCGATGGCAGCAGCGAGCGGATGCCGCGGAGGGCGCGCCGCACCGCGGTGTCGGTCATGAACGGGCCGCCGTCGCGGTCGGTGCAGGCGCCGGCCCCGAGGCATCCGCCGCCCGTGACGCGGGCGGGAGCTCGGGCAGGCCCGCCTGTGCGATGAGCTGACGCTCGGTGGCCTGCAGGATCTCGCCCAGGAGTGATCGCGCCACGCGCAGCAGGTCGGCCACCTGCGGGTACGCGAGCCGGTAGCGCACCTGGTTGCCGCGTCGCTCGGCGGTCACGAGCCCGTAGTTCCGCAGCACGGCGAGGTGCTGCGAGAGGTGCGACGCCTCGAGGCCGGTCGCCGCGAGCAGCTCGCCCACCGGCGTCTCGTCGTCGGGCGCCGCGGAGAGCACCTCGAGGACGCGCACGCGAACGGGATGCGCGAGGCCCTTGAACAGGTTGGCCTTGACCTCGTAGAGCGGGCGGCTGGCATCGGTGAACACGGGCGACTCCTTCACGGATTGATCAATCCATCAATCCATTATGCCGCAGTCGAGGCGTCTTGCCGCCGGTGGCCTCGGCGACCAGACTGTCGCGCATGGGCGAAACGACCGCGCCCCCGCCGCCGCCCCTCGTCTGGGACACCCGTCTCGTCGCGCCGCGAGACCGCTTCGCGCTGACGCGGGACATCGCGCGCGGCCTCACCACCCCGGTCGACCTGACCGGCCACGAGCCCGAGCGCTTCCGGCTCCGGGTGTCGACCGGGCGGCTCGGCCCGATCTCACTGGTCCGCAACCAGGGCGTCGGCGCGACCGTCACCAGGAGCGAGCGGATGTCCCGGCGCGCCGATCACGCGCGCCTCATCGTCGGCATCGCCGAACACGCCGGTGCACGGGAGCACGGTGCCGGTCGCCCGATCGAGGTCATGCTGTACTCGTCCGTCCGCAGCCACGCCTCCCGTCTCGACGGCGTGCGGCGCACGTTCGTCTCGGTCGACTACGACGAGCTCCGGTTGCCGACGCGGGTCGTCGAGGCGCAGCTGCACGTCCCGATCGACGCCACGCACGGCATCGCGAACGTGATCGCGACCTCGCTGCTCGCGGCCGCCGACCTCCGCCTCGCCGAACCGGGCGACGGGAGCGCTCCGCTCGAACGTCCGGTGATCGAACTCGTGCGGACCCTGCTCACGGTCACCGCCGGCGACGAGTTCCGCAGCCGTCGGCCGCTCCGTGCGACGCTCGCCGAGCGGATCCTGCGGTTCATGGAGGACCGACTGGACGATCCGTCGCTGAACGTGGGCGCCGTCGCACGCGCCCATCACGTCTCCGACCGCTACGTGTACGCGATCCTCCACGGCCAGGGCGTCGTGTTCGGCGACTGGGTCCGCACGCGTCGGCTCGAGGAGTGCGCGACGATGCTCGCCGACCCGGCGACCCGCGCCCTGACCGTCTCCGAGATCGCATTCCGCTGGGGCTTCCGCGACCATTCCGCCTTCAGCCGGGCGTTCCACCGGGCGTACGGGATGAGTCCGAGCGAGTGGCGGCACCGCCGGTCCTGACCCGCGCGCCCCGGCCGGGCCCCCGGCGGGGCGCCCGCAAGTGTGCGGACCCGGCACAGCACCCGTGCGGATGCGGTCAAGCGGACGAGGGCCGCCCGGCGTACGGTCGCCACGACCCGACCGGCCACGCCGTCATCGACCCCGGAAGGAACCCCGTATGACCACCATCGTCCTCGTGCACGGCGCGTTCGCCGACGCATCCGGCTGGAACGACGTCATCTCCCGCCTCCAGCGCGACGGCCACACCGTGTACGCGCCTGCCAATCCGCTCCGCGGCCTCGAGTCGGACGCCGCCTACGTGCGCGCGTTCCTCGAGACCCTCGACGGACCCGTCGTCCTCGCCGGCCACTCCTACGGCGGCGCCGTCATCACCAACGCGGCGACCGGCCTCGACCATGTCGCCGCGCTCGTGTACATCGCCGCGTTCGCCCTCGACGAGGGCGAGGCCGTCGGTCAGGCGACGGGCCTCGGCGGCGAGGCGGCCGACCTGCTCGCGGTCACCGTCATCCGGCCCTTCCCGGGTGCCGGCGAGGGGAACGGCGATGCCTACCTGAATCCCGAGGTGTTCCCGCAGGTCTTCTGCCAGGACCTCCCGCCCGAGGTGGGCGCGGCGATGGCCGCGGCGCAGCGTCCCGCGGCCCTCGCCTCGCTCGTGCAGCCGTCCGGACCGCCGGCGTGGCGGAGCATCCCGAGCTGGTACCTCGTCGCCTCATCCGATCGCGTGATCCCTCCGGCGGCCGAGCGCGTCATGGCCGAGCGGGCGGGCGCCACGACGGTGGAGATCGAGAGTTCGCATGTCGCCATGATCAGCCACCCCGACGAGGTCGCCTCCCTCGTCGGGGACGCGGTCGCGGCGACCGTGCCGGCGCGGGTGGGCTGACCTCGATCCCCGCGGCGAGCGCCGGTTCCGCATAGGCGCTCGCGAGGTCGGCGACCGTGGCGTGCGCGTTCAGTCCGCTCGGGTTCGGCACGACCCAGAGCTCGGCGCCTCCGAGCGTCTCGGCCTGGCGGCCGGCGCGCGCCTTCGGGCGATCGAAGCCCTGCCGGTAGGCGGTGAGCCCGACGACCGCCACGACCCTCGGCTGCCACCGCGCGACGTCGGCGGCGAGCCGCGCCGCGCCCTCCCGCAGCTCGGCTCGGTCGAGCTCGTCGGCGCGCGCGGTCGCCCGGTGCACGAGGTTCGAGATGCCGATCCCGGCTTCGAGGAACATCCGCCGGTCGGCATCGCCGAACCCCGCCGCGAAGTCCGGCAGGTGGGGGATGATCCCGGCCGCGGCCAGCGCCGGGTAGAACCGATTCCCGGGGTGTGCGAAGTGCGTCCCGGTCGCAGCGGTCCAGAGCCCCGGGTTGATGCCGACGAACACGAGCTTGGGATGCTCGGGCATGAGGTCGTCCACGCTCCGATCGCGGTACGACTCGAGCTCCGCGCGCGTGAATCCCATGTCAGCGTCCTCCCGATCGGGGCGTACGACCCTCCGCGATGCGTGTCACCCTCGCGAGCAGGCGGCGCGTGGCGAGCACGTGCGCGCCCGTGCCCATCAGGAGCATCCGGTACACCGAACCGCGGCGCCCCGGGAAGATCGCCCGCGTCTCGGCGCGGAGCCGGCTTCGACCGCCGCCGAGCTCGTCGATCCGGAACGCCAGCTCGTAGTCGGAGTAGCGGTGACGCCCGGCCAGCGCGAGCACCGATGGACGGTCGGCCGTCACGACGTGGAAGCCGGGCACGATCGACCACGCCGCGAGCGGGCGCGGACCGGACGGCACGGTGTCGTCGCAGCCCAGCAGGCGCGCCAACCACGGGGCGCCGGTGCGTTCGACGACCCGCTCCAGCGCCGACCAGACGCCCTCGCGGTCGGCCTCCATGTCGGCGGCGTGCTCGTCGAGAGGCGGCAGCGACGGCACGATGCCCGCAGCACGCAGGCGGTCGAGGAGGTGGGCGGTCAGCCTCAGCGCCGGCAGCTCGTCCGGCGCGACCCAGCGCGCGTCTTCCGCGTCGTCGCCCGAGCCCAGCACGCCGCCCGTGACGACCGCCGCGAACCCGTGGACCTCGTACTCCCGGGCGGGCCCAGCCGGCACGCGGGCGATCCACGCCTCGCCGCCGACCTCGACGACGAGGCCGGTCTCCTCGAGCACCTCCCTGGCGGCGGCCTGCTCGAGCGACTCGCCCGGCTCGAGGCGGCCGCCCGGCACCGACCAGCGACCGCGCTGGGGGTCGTGGCCCCGCCGGACGAGGAGCACCCTTCCGTCCAGGTCGGTGATGACGGCGCTGGCAGCGGGTACGACGTCCACATCATCACCGTACGGCGCGGACGGCCTCGTCGGTCGTCCGCCGGCGCCGGAGCCGGCCGCGCACGATGCCGAGCAGGTCGCGGCGCCGCACGTAGGGATCCGCCCACGACCGCGCGTCGTCGGAGTCCTCGCGCGCGTCGCCGAGCACCAGGTATGCGTCATCCGGCACCGCGAACGTCCCGCGATAGCCGCCGGACGGTTGCGCGTACGGCTCGGCGAGCGCCGCGCCGTCCGCCCGCACCGTCCCGCCCTCGATGTCGACGCGCTCGCCCGGCAGCCCGACGACGCGCTTCACGAGCGTGCCGCCGCGCTCGCGCGACGCGAACACGATGACGTCGCCGCGGCGCACCACGGTCGCGGCGTGGATTCGAACCGCGAGCAGGAGGTCTCCCGGCTGGAGGGCCGGCCGCATCGAGCCGGAACGGACCAGGGTGGTGAACACGACGACGCGCTCGAGGACGGCCGCCACGACGACCACCCCGGCGAGCGCGGCCACCCACGCGCCGAGGACGCGTGCCGGCGACTCAGCGGCGCCCGTGGTGCGTCCCGTGCGCGGGGGCGGACGAGTTCGCCGCGTGCGCGTGCTCCTCGCCCTCGGCGAGGTGGAAGAACGCGACGTACGCGGCGATGAAGGAGCGCGCGGCCACGAGATCGTCGGCGTCGAACTCCCTCGTCGCGAGCACGCGTTCGAATCGCTCGCGCAGTTCGGGCAGTTCCTCGGCGGGGACGAGCGCCTCGAGCGGGGCGAGGCTCCCTTCCGCGACGCAGCGATCGGCCGCGACGACCCTCTCGTCGATCGCCACCCCGGACGGACGGATGCCGGTGTACGGCTCGCCCTCGCCCGCGCGGTGCAGCCGCACGAGCGTCTCCAGGAAGTACCGGTCGGCGAGTTCACGCGCGTCGTCGCCCAGGCCGCGGACCCGCCGGGCCAGGTCGAACGCGGCCGCGAGCTCGGCCTCGTGATGCTCGTCGACCCATTTCAGCGCGACGTTGGCGTTGCCGCCCTCCAGCGCGCGGCGGCCGTCGGCCACGGTCGGTCCGTCCATGGTGTCGCAGTGCGCGCGGGCCGGGCGCGGCCAGGCGAGGGCGAGGGCGACGGATGCCGCGGCTGCCAGCAGCACTCGGACCACCATCCGCATCTCGGCCTCCCGTTCGCTGCGCGATCTGCGATGCACTCAGCGTACGAAGCGACCGTGGCCGCGCCCGGGACCTTCGCCCCTGACGGGCCGCGCCGCACGGGAGCACCGTGGGCCGCATGGACACGGTGGTGACGACGGTCCACGGCGACGTGCGCGGCAGCGTCGTGGACGGCGTGCACGTCTTCCTCGGTCTGCCGTACGCCGCGCCGCCGTTCGGTGCGCGACGACTGCGGCCGCCCGAGCCCGTCCAGCCGTGGGACGGCGTGCGCGACGCGACGCAGCTCGGTCCCGAGCCGCCGCAGGTGGCGCCGCCGGCGACGGGCGGCGTCGAGGGGGGTGCAGCCGAGGACTGGAGCGAGATCGACGACGCCTTCGCTCGGGTGGCGCGCGCGGCGCCGTCCGAGGACGTGCTCAACCTCGACCTGTGGACGCCCGACCCGGGAGCGGCCGGATTGCCGGTGATGGTCTGGATCCAGGGCGGCATGTTCGAGATCAGCTCCACCGCGGCCTACGACGGCAGTCGGTTCGCGCGCGACGGCGTCGTGTGCGTGGTGATCAACTGGCGGCCGGGCGCTGAGGGGTTCCTGTTCCTCGGCGACGGCATCGCGAACGTCGGCCTGCTCGACCAGGTCGCGGCGCTCGAGTGGGTGCGCGAGAACATCGCCGCATTCGGCGGGGACCCGGGCAAGGTGACCGTCTTCGGCGAGTCGGCCGGGGCGATGAGCGTCGGGATGCTCCTGGCGATGCCCCGCGCCGAGGGGCTGTTCCGGCGCGCCATCCTGCAGAGCGGGGCGGCCCACCATGCGATGCCGGCCGCCGACGCGCTTCGGGTGGCGCAGCATCTCGCGGACCTGCTCGGGGTGCCGCCCGACCGGGAGGCCATCGCGGCCACGGGGGTCGACCGGCTGCTCGCCGCGCAGGCGCAGCTGAAGGCGGAGCTGATGGCCGACCCGGATCCCGCGCGCTGGGGCCTGCCCGTGGTCGCGACCCGGATGCCGTGGCATCCCACGGTCGACGGCGAGGTGATCCCGGCACCGCCGATCGAGCGGATCGCCGCCGGATCGTCGGCGACCATCGACCTCATCGTGGGCACGAACGTCGACGACTGGCGGCTCTTCAGCCTGGTCAGCGGCGTCTTCGGCGCCATCACCGATGAGATCCTGACCGGACCCGTCGAGCAGTACGGCTACCAGTCGCTCGCGACCTACGGACTCCCGGCCGATGCGACGCTCGCGGCGTACCGCGACCGGTACCCGCAGGCGGTGCCCGGCGACATCCTCGCCTCGGTCGAGACGGACTGGTGGATGCGGGTCCCCGCGCTCCGTCTCGCCGACGCGCATGCGGGCGGCCCCGCGCGCACGTACATGTACGAGTTCGCCTGGACCGCGCCGGGTCTCGGCGCCGTGCACGCCGTCGAGATCCCGTTCGTCTTCGACACCCTCGGCCCCGACCGTCCGCTGTTCGGCCCGATGCTCGGAGCGAATCCGCCGCAGGAACTCGCGGATGTCATGCACGCCGCCTGGGTCTCGTTCGCCGCACACGGCGACCCCGGTCCGGGCTGGCCGCAGTACGACCTGGATCGCCGCGCCACGATGCGGTTCGACGTGACCACGCAGGTGGTTCCCGACCCGCGCGCGTGGGAGCGCGACCTCTGGGCCGGCGTCCGTTGACGGCGGATGGCACGACGGCGCGGTCCCATGAGCAGCCCCGGCTATATCGTCCGCCGCATCCCCCGGAACCGGCGGCCGGTGATCGACCGGCTGGTGGGCGCGAGCCGTCGGTTCCAGGTGCACGCCCTGCTCGAGCTCGACGTCTCCCAAGCGGCCGAGCGGATGGCGCGGGCCGCGCCGCACGTGTCGTGGACCGGGTTCCTCCTCGCGTCGATCGGTCGCGCGGTCGCCGCGCACCCCGGCGTGAACGCACGCAAGGCCGGCGACCGTCTCGTGGTCTTCGATCGGGTGGACGTCGGCGCGACGGTCGAACGGCAGTGGCAGGGACGCGCGATCCTCGACATCGTCACGATCCGCGATGCCGATCGGCGGTCGGCGGCGGAGGTGTCCGCCCTGCTCCACGCGGCCAAGCACGGGCCCGGCGAATCGCACGAGCCGCGAGGGGCGATGCGGATGGTGCTGCGGCTGCCGGGGCCGTTGCGGCGGAGCGCCATCCGCCTCGCGGGCAGGCGCCCGCGGATCGCGGCGACGTTCGGGCCGGCCGTCGGCGTCACCTCGATCGGGATGTTCACGAGCAGCTGGGGCTGGGCCATCCCGCTCGCACCCCTGACCGTCATCGCGACCGTGGGCGGCATCGTCGACCGCGCCGTCGTGCGCGACGGCGACATCGTGGTGCGTCCGATGCTGCCGCTCACGCTCAGCTTCGACCACGCCGTGATCGACGGCGCCCCCGCGACGCGCTTCACCGAGACGCTCCGCGAGCTCGTCGAGTCGGCGGCGGCGCTCGACTGATCGGCGGGCACGCGGCACGGCGCCGCTCGAGAAGGCGTGCCGCGTGCTCGGCGGATCCTGACGTCAGCGCCCCAGCACGCCGGTCGACGCCTTGGGCCACGGAGCAGGCGCACGCGCGCCACGCCGGGGAGGTGGAGGCAGCCTTACCCGAGGACCTTGTCCTCTCGACCCATTGCGGCTCCCGTACGAATATGGTCGGACTGGAAGGCTCGGAGATGACCATCCGCTCGCGATCGCGCATCGTCCTGGCGGTTCCGACGGTGCTGTTCGCGGCGCTCGCCGCCACCGCCGCCGTCTACGTGCTCGGAATGCGGTCGAGAAGTTCCCTCGTGCGACGGGCTGCACGCGGGTTCCACCACGCGGTCGGCAACCGCGTGCAGATGCGGTCGGCGGGTATGCCGGGAACGTACGCGTCGATCATCCGGCATCGTGGCCGAACGTCGGGCCGGCCGTACGAGACGCCGGTCTGGGCCGCGCCGACCGAGGACGGCTTCGTGATCGGCATCGTGTACGGCCCGCGCACCGACTGGCTGCGGAACCTGCGCGTCGCCGGGTCCGGTCCGGCTCGATCGTGCATGAGGGCCGCACGTACGCGGTGAGCGAGCCCCGGATCGTTCCGGCCGAGTCCGCGAGGCCGTACCTTCCACCCGCGATCCGACGGGCCCAGCGACTCGTCGGCGTCGATCGGTACGTGCGGGTCCGAGGGCTCGCCACGGGAGATGAGGAGCAGACGATGCAGCAGGCGCACGGCCACGTGGTCGAGTACGGCAAGGCCAGGCGTTTCATGAGGGAGGCGATCCGTTCCACGCATCACAAGCCGCTGATGCACGGGCTGATCGAGGTGGACGTGACACGCGCCCGCTCCGTGATCGGCGCGGTGGAGGCCGGAACGGGCGAATCCCTGTCGTTCACCGCGTTCATCATCGGATGCGTCGGACGAGCGGTCGACGAGCACCGATACGTGCATGCCCTGTGGAACGGCAGGCGGCACCTCATCGAGTTCGACGAGGTCGACGTACTCACCTGGATCGAGCGCGACGTCGGCGGCGGCACCACCGCGGTCCTTCCCTGCATCGTCCGCGCTGCGAACCGACGGAGCTTCCGCGAGCTCAGCGCCGACATCAGGACCGCGCAGAGCCAGGACCTTGCGACGATCGACGTCGGCGGTGCGAAGGAGTCCCAGACACTGCCGGCGTGGGCCTTCCGCCCGTACTTCGCGCTCGTCACCCGCATCGGGAAGCGGTTCCCGCAGCTCTGGAAGCGGACCTGGGGGACGATCACGCTGACGGCCGTCGGCATGGTCGGCGAAGGGGGCGGCTGGGGCATCCCTCCGTCGTCGCCGTCCATCTGCTGGATCACGGTCGGTGGCATCGCGGCCAGGGACGAGGAGGATGCGCACGGCCGAGTCGTCACGCGGGACTTCCTCAACCTGACGGTGAGCATCGACCACGACATGGTGGACGCGGCTCCCACCGCACGGTTCACGACGCGACTCAGGCAACTGATCGAGAGCGGCTACGGACTGCCGACGGGCGAGGAGGCCGGCGTGGCGGGCCGGACCCAGGTCGCACGGTGAAGCCACGAGGGCCCCTCGGAATGAGGGGCCCTCGTGGGCGATGCGTGGCGCCGAGCAGCGCTTCGTCAGCGGTCAGGGCTGTCGCCGCGCAGCGTGGGGTCGACATTCGGGTCGAGGACGTCGGTCATGACCGGTTCGTCCACCGTACCGGGGGTCACGGTCGCCGGCGGGACGTCTGCCACGGGAACGGGCTCGACCGGTGCGACCACCTCGACATCGGTCTCGACCACATCGGCGTCCGACGACTTCTTGCCGGCCGTCGCCGCAGCCACGCCGGCGGCCGCCGCGGCCGCAGCCACACCGGCGGCCACGACCTTGCCCGACACGCCGGCCTTGCCCGAGTCACCGCGGGACGCCCCGGCGTCCTCGATTCCCGGCGTGCCCGGGACGTTCTCGATCGTCCCCCGCCACGCGCCGGACGCGTAGCCTTCGGACTCGACGAGTTCCTTGAACCGCTCGAGGTCCTTCTTCGTCCGGTTCTCGACGACGTTCAGCTTGTCGCCGACTTCCTCGACGAGCCCCTCGGGTTCGTACTCGAGCGTCAGGTGCACGGACGTCTGGCCCCCGCCCAGGTCTTCGAACGTGACTTCACCGGCGTTGGTGGCGCCCTCCGTCGCAGCCCAGGCGACCTTCGTGTCGGGGATCTGCTCGAGGATCTTCGCCTCCCACTTTCGACGGACGCCGGCGATCTCGGCGACCCACTCGAGGCGGTCGTCGCTCAGCTGGGTGACCTTCTTGATACCGCCCATGAAGTGCGGGAAGTCCTCGAACTGCGTCCACTGGTTGTAGGCCACGCTTACCGGGACATTCACGAGGATCCTGTGTTCGACCTTCGTCATGGTGTCTCCTTCACTTCCTCGAGGCGGCGGCCGAACGCCACCACCCGGTGCAGCACATTACGCGCGGCACGGGAGGGTCCGTCAGCCCCTTGAATTCTCAGGTGGAGGTGACCACGACGTACCGTGGGTGAAGGGAGGAGCGACATGTCCGACGACATTCGACGCAGGGTCTCGCAGTACCGACTCGAGCAGTTCGACCGCGCCTCGGATGCCGGATCAGCCGCGGACGGCCCGTCGCGCGGGGCGAGCGATGGGTCGCCCGCCTCGGAGACTCGGGCGTCCGCCGCCCCGACGGCCGCCGACCGGGCCGCGTACATCGAGACGACCATCCAGCAGGCGATCCGTCGTGGCGAGTTCGACGACCTGCCGGGCGCGGGCAAGCCGCTCCCCGGCCTGAACGGTCGTCACGATCCCGACTGGTGGATCCGTCGCAAGATCGAGTCGGAGCGATTGACCGGGCTCGGGCCGCCGGCGCTGACCCTACGGACCGAGGATGCCGCGCTCGACGACCGGCTGGACGGCATGCACCGCGAAGAGGAGGTCCGTGCGGCGATCGACGACTTCAACCTCCGGGTGAAGGAGGCGCGTCGCCAGCTCCTCGGCGGCCCGCCGGTGATCACGCCGCTCCGCGACCCCGATCACGAGGTCCGAGCCTGGCGCGAGCGGCGCCTCGAACGAGCGCAGCGCGCCGCTGAGGAACGGGAGCGGCAGCGTGCCGAGGAGAACGCACTGGGCTGGCGCGGGCGACGCCGTCGGCGCCGAGCGGCTCGATCGCGGGACTGAGGAGGGGCCGCATCCGGATGACCGGAAACGACCCCTGACCTACGACTTCTCAGTCGGGCTGACAGGATTTGAACCTGCGACCCCTTGACCCCCAGTCAAGTGCGCTACCAAGCTGCGCCACAGCCCGATGCCGCCGGCGTTCCCGCCGAAGACAACTTGACCATCATAGCGGCATCCGGAGGGGTGCTCGTGCACGCGGCAGCCCGCGCCATCCGGAAGCTGAGACGCGACGCGGCGCTCAGATGTGCTTGCGCACCTCCGCCATGAACCCCACGGGGTCGTCGACCCAGATCCGCACCTCGTCGACGACCTGCTGGCCGCCCTTCGGCGGCGACCCGGGCAGCCGCAGCACGGTGGGCCGCTCGAGCTCGATCGTGATGACGGTCTCGTCCTGCATCCGCAGCGAGAGCGTGCGCGCGCCATCCGACTCGGTGATCTTCGGGGTCTTCGGCTCGTCGACGCGTCGGTCGCGCGCGACCGACGCGATGTCGTCCCAGGCGAGGCGGATGTCGGTGTCGAGCCCCTCGCGTACGCGGATGCCGTCGGGGCCGACGGTGTGCGGGCGCATGAGGTAGCCGCACAGGAGCCCGAACATCCAGGTCACGCCCCAGATGCCCAGGATCAGCACCGGGATCCGCACCGCGGGCCAGCGATGCACGATGAGGTCGAGCACCGGGATCTCGACCGCCGAGAGCACGATGAAGATGATCAGCACGGTCAGCACGGGCTTGTGGAAGCTGAAGCCCGCCGCGCCGGGCGCGATCGCAGGTCGGCGGACGATGAAGCGGCCGATGTTCGCGTAGATGCGGAGCTCGACCTTGAGTGCCCGCAGCGCGAAGCGCCCGAGTCGACGCACGGCGGAGGTAGCCCGCTGCTCTCGCACGCCGGCCGTCATGACGCGCCGCCCTTGGACTGGGCGGTCGTGCGTCCGGCTTCCGCGGCGGCGACGAGGTCGCGCAGGCGCGCGGCGACCGCGTCGACGCCGCGGACGAACGCGTCGCGGTCGGGTGGCGCGACCGCGCCGACGAGCGTCGCGGAGAGCTCCTCGTGATCGCGCTGCATCTCGCGCATGAGCTCGGTCGCCGAAGGCGTGAGCGAGACGAGCACCGCCCGGCGGTCGGTCGGATGCGGGGTGCGGACGACGTAGCCCGCCGACTCGAGCGCGTCGACGAGGCCGGTGATGTTGCGGGCGCTGACCTCGAGTCGCGTCGCGAGCGCCTGCTGGGTCGACGAGCCCGAGTGCGCGAGGTCCCAGAGCACGCGCGTGCGCGCCGTGGAGAGCGACGTGCCGTCGAATTCGCGCGCCATGTCGCGCTGGAACAGTTCGCTGATCTCGAGCAGTCGGTCGAGCACCGTCGGTTCCGGGAGCATGTCCTGATCATACTTCATCGTTACCTCGCTTCACGAATTCTGAAGTCGCAGGACCATCGCCCCGGCCCGCTGCGCCGCTCATCCGTAGACTGCGCCGCATGGTCCTCGGCAAGCCCGGCCCCCTCCGCGCCTGGTTCGATCGCACGCCGTCGTACCTCTTCCGCGCCCACCTCGGCGCGCTGGCCGGGCGGCGAATCGTGATGCTCACGACGGTCGGACGGAAGTCCGGCCGCATCCGGCGCACGGTCGTCGAGGTGTTCGCGCAGGGTGCCGTTCCCGAGGGGACTGCCCTGCCCGTGCTCCACGTCGTCGCGAGCCGCGGGACGCGGAGCGACTGGTACGCGAACGCGACGGCCAGGGGCCGCGTGCGCGTCGACTGGATGTCGCGACGCGGACGTGCCGACGTCCATCAGCTGGGGCTCGGCGAGCGCTCCGACCTCTTGGCCGACTACGCGCGCCGACACCCGAAGGCGGCGGCCATGCTCGGCAAGGCGGTGCTCGACGAGCCGTTCACCGGCGCACCCGAGCAGCTCCGACGCCTCGCTTCGGAGCTGCGGGCGCTCCGCCTGGAGCCCGTGACGATGTCGATCGGCTCGGATGTCGCACCCCCGCGGTAACGTCGGCCGCATGGGGAACGACGGCACCGTCACCACCACTCCGCTGCGTATCGTCCCGGCCGGCGAGGCGCCCTTCGACGACGTCGCATCGGTCTTCGGCACCAAGGGCGACCCGGCGAGTTGCTGGTGCCAGTGGTACAAGATCCGCGGCGCCGAGTGGCGGGCCGCTCGGCCAGAAGAACTCCGCGCGCGCCTGGCGGCGCAACTCGCCGAACCCGATCCGGGGCCGGGCCTGCTCGCCTACGACGGCGACACGCCCGTCGGCTGGTGTGCCGTCGAGCCCCGCCCGGCGCTGGTGCGGCTGCAGTACAGCCCGATCGGGTCCGCGTCACCCGACCTCGACTTCGGCGACTCCGGCATCTGGTCGGTGTCCTGCTTCGTGATCCCCAGGGCGTTCCGCCGTCGCGGCGTCGCAGGCGCCCTCGCCGTGGCCGCGGTCGACTACGCGCGCGACCACGGCGCGCGCATCCTCGAGGCCTACGCCGTCGACCCGGCCGCCCGCACCAAGCCCCCGGCCGCCGAGCTCTTCCCGGGCACGATCTCGATGTTCGTCGCGGCGGGCTTCCACGAGGTCGCGCGGCCCAAGCCGCACCGCGCGGTCATGCAGCGTCGCCTCACCGGGTGAGCCGACGGCGCAGTCAGCGCTTCTCCCACGCGGCGGCGGCCGAGCGCAGCTCGTCGACGGCGTCGTCGAGGTCCTTGAGGTGATCGCGCGCGCGTTCGTCCGCGGCCGCCGCGAGCGCCTCGAAGGCGGCCGACGGCGCCCCGGCATGTGCGGCGTGCGCGCCCGCACGACGCACGTGCTCCGCGAACAGCACCTCGTCGCGGTGATCCCCGAGCACGTCGTGCAGCTCCTCCCCCGCCTCCGCGAGGCGCGTAGCGCGCTCGCCGTACAACTGCAGCGGCTCGTCGACGACCGCCTCGGCGGCATAGCGGAGCCGTCGGCCGGCCTTGCGCACCTCGTGCAGCGCCTCGGCATCCCCGTGCTTCGCGAGCCGATCCGCGCGCTTCAGCGCACGGCGCGCCTCGTGCTCGATCAGGTCGCCGAGCACCGGCGCGGCCTCGCCCGACGCCAGCGGCGTGAACGTCGGCGCTGCCAGGAACGAGGCGAGCGACTCCCGTCGTCCCTCGGCACGCGGCATCCCCTGTCGTTCGACCAACCGGGCGTGCGCGAGCCGGTGGGCCTCGACCTCGTCGTCCACGAGCCGCTCGCGGACCGCTGCGGCCTGCTCGGGTGCGGCGACGACATCGCGATCGGGGTCGTGCTCCGACGCCGTCTCGAGCGCCTGCTCGGCGACCTGGATGCGCACCTCGATGTCGCGCACCGTTCCGAGCTCGCGACCGAACTCGCCGAAGCGGCGTCGCAACGCGAGCACGGCCGAGGGGTCGAACAGCGGACCGAACGCGGCGAGCAGGCTCCGCAGTCGCCGCACGTGCGTGCGGAGCTGGTGCACGGCGTCTGGCTCGTCGGCCATCGCCGCGGGCTCGAGCTCGGCCAGTCGCGCGGCGATCGCGCGGAGGGCTGCGAGCGCCGCGGTGCCCGCGTCGGCATCCGGCGGGATCGTCCCGACCGGTGCGGCGGACTCGACCTCGGTGTCAGCCATGGCTTCATGCTACGTGCCGGGCCGCGGTTCGCAGATCACCACCGGGATGTCGCGCCGCGTCCGCTCCTGGTAGTGCGCGTAGCCCGGGTACACGGCCGTCACGCGCGGCCACAGCTCGGCCTTCTCCTCCGCCGTCGCGGTCCGGGCATGGAGCGCACGACGTTCGTCGCGCCGTTCGATCACGACGTCGGGGTGGGCGACGAGGTTGAGGTACCACGCCGGGTGCCGGTCCGCTCCTCCCTTCGACGCCACGAGCACGACGCGGCCGGGCTCGATGATCGGCGCCGAGAGGATCGTCGTGCGGGCGCTGCCGCTGCGCCGGCCCGTGGTCTGCAGGATGACCGTCGACATGCCGGCGATGCGCCAACCGAGCCGGCCGCGCGTGACGCGGATCACCCACCGGTGGAACCCGGAGAGCACCGCGAGGGCGCGGTCGCCGAGGATCCCGCCTGAAGCCATGACTCGAGCGTGGCGGCGGGCACCCTCCGGCGCAAGGTCCTCGCGTCGGTCGACGCGTCGCGGCAGGATGGGGCCGTGGACCGACTGCCGATGAGCTCCCCGCCCCTGCCCGGGCGCGTGCTGGTCGAGCAGCACTGGCGCGACCTCGTCTTCCTGCACTGGCGCGTCGCGCCCGAGCGGGTCGAGCCGTACCTGCCGAAGGGCACGCACCCCGACGTGATCGACGGCGCCACGTGGGTCGGGCTCATCCCGTTCGTGCTCGCCGACACCCGATTCCCGCCGCTGCCGGCCCTGCACCGGCTCGGCACGTTCGTCGAGGTCAACGTGCGGCTCTACGCCCGCGACGACCTCGGTCGGCGCGGGGTCGTGTTCCGCACGCTCGAGGCCGGGCGGCTGCTCCCCGTCATCGCCGCGCGCGTGGCGTTCGGGCTGCCGTACCACTGGGCGCGGTCGAGCGTGGCCAGGCGAGCGGATGCCGCAGGCCTCGAGCTCGAGTTCAGGAGCCGCCGGCACGGCCCCCGCGGGCCGTCCACTCGGATCCGCGCCCGGCTGGGCGAACCAGTGCGCCCCGAGGCTCCCGACGCCGAGCTCGCCGCCTTCCTCACCGCGCGCTGGGGGTACCACGAGCAGCACCTCGGCCGCACCATGTGGGCCCGGAACACGCACGCGCCCTGGCCGCTGCTGCGCGCCGAGCTGCTCCAGCTCGACGACCAGCTGCTGGCCGCGTCGGGCTTCCCCGAGCTGGCGGGCCGCCTTCCCGACTCGGTGCTCGCCTCATCGGGCGTGCGCACCGCGTTCAGCCGCCCGCGCCCCATCGAGGCACGCGGCTGGCAGCTCCAGCCGATCCGGATCCGGCGACCCGTCCGCGCCTGAGGCGAACGACAGGCCGGGCTGACGAACCGGCGGCTACCGCTGGCGCCGTTCGCGCACGCGCATGTTGACGACGATGGGCGTGCCGACGAAGCCGTAGATCTCGCGCAGGCGGCGCTGGATGAACCGCCGGTACCCCGGGTCGAGGAACCCGGTCGTGAAGAGCACGAACGTCGGCGGGCGCGTCGAGGCCTGCGTGCCGAAGAGGATGCGCGGCTGCTTGCCGCCGCGCAGCGGATGCGGGTGCGCCTGCACGAGCTCGGTGAGGAACGCGTTGAACTTGCCCGTCGGGATGCGCGTGTCCCACGACTCGAGGGCGGTCTCGAGGGCGGGCACGAGCTTCTCGAGGTGCCGACCGGTCTTCGCGGAGATGTTCACGCGCGGCGCCCACTGCACGTGGTGCAGGTCCTGCTCGATCTCGCGCTCGAGGTAGCGGCGACGGTCGTCGTCGAGGAGGTCCCACTTGTTGTACGCGAGCACCAGCGCGCGGCCCGACTCGAGCACGAGGTCGATGATGCGCACGTCCTGCTCGGAGATCGGCTGCGAGACATCCAGCAGCACGACCGCGACCTCGGCCTTCTCGAGCGCGGCCTGCGTGCGGAGCGAGGCGTAGAAGTCAGCGCCCTGCTGCAGGTGCACGCGACGGCGGATGCCGGCCGTGTCGACGAACCGCCAGATCCTGCCGCCCAGCTCGATCTGCTCGTCGACCGGGTCGCGGGTCGTGCCGGCGAGCTCGTTCACGACCACGCGCTCCTCGCGGGCGGCCTTGTTCAGCAGGCTCGACTTGCCGACGTTGGGGCGGCCGAGGATCGCGACGCGGCGGGGTCCGCCGAACTCCTCCTTCGCGACCGCGGAGACCTGCGGGAGGACCGTGAAGACCTCGTCGAGCAGGTCGGCCACGCCCCGGCCGTGCAGCGCCGAGACCGGATACGGCTCGCCGAGCCCGAGGTTCCAGAGCGCCGCCGCCTCGGGCTCCTGGCGCGCATCGTCGACCTTGTTGGCGACCAGGAACACGGGTTTCTGCGTCTTGCGGAGCAGTCGCACGACATGCTCGTCGGTCGCCGTCGCGCCGACCGTGGCGTCGACCACGAACAGCACGACGTCGCACAGCTCGATCGCGACCTCGGCCTGCGCCGCGACGGACGCGTCGATACCCCGGGCGTCCGGCTCCCAGCCGCCGGTGTCGACGAGCGTGAAGCGGCGGTCGAGCCACTCGCCCTTGTACGAGACGCGGTCGCGCGTGACGCCCGGCGTGTCCTCGACGACCGCCTCGCGGCGGCCCAGGATGCGGTTCACGAGCGCCGACTTGCCGACGTTGGGCCGGCCGACGATCGCGATGACCGGCAGCGCGGGCAGGTAGCGGATGCCCTCCTCGCCCTCCTCGGAGAGCTCGAGCAGCTCGAGGTCCTCCTGGTCGAGCTCGAAGTCGTCGAGACCCGAGCGCAGTGCGGCGGCGCGCTGCTCGGCGAGCTCCTCGTCGACGCCGGCGAGGCGCTCGGCGAGGTCGTCGTCGGTGGCGTCGAACTCGTCGTCGCGGTCGGTCATCGCATCTCCTGGAAGGTCTCGGGGTGGTGCGGGCGAGCGCACAACCGGTCTATTCAACCAGTTCGAACCTGAGCGTCGCGGATGACGTCGACCACCGCCTTCACGGTCGCGTCGAAGTCGAGGTCGGTCGAGTCGACCGTGATGACGCCCTCGGCGGCGTTCATGAAGTCGACGACCTTCGAGTCGGCCCGATCGCGCGCCCGCAGCTGCGCGCCGGTCGCCTCGGCGGAGTGCCCGACGAGCTCCTTCGAGCGCCGCGCCATCCGGACCTCCTCCGACGCCGTCAGCAGGATCCGCACGGGCGCGTCGGGTGCGACGACCGTGGTGATGTCGCGGCCCTCGACGACGATGCCCTCGCGAGGCTCGGCCGCGATGATCGCGCGGAACACCTCGATGAGGTGCCGACGCACCTCGGGCACGCGCGCGACCGCGCTCACCACGGCCGTGACCGACGGCTCGCGGATCGCGTCGGTCACGTCGACGCTGCCGACATGCACGGCGTAGCCGTAGGGATCGGTGCCGATGCGGTAGTCGAACGAGTCGAGCGAGGCGACGACGGATGCCGCGTCATCCGTGTCGACGTGCGACGCCGTCGCATGCCACGCGAGCGCCCGGTACGCGGCTCCGGTGTCCAGGAAGCCCCAGCCGAGGCGGCGCGCGACCTCCTTCGAGATGCTCGACTTGCCGCTGCCGGCCGGGCCGTCGAGGGCCACGACGAAGGGGTACTCGATCGGGTGGGGTTCGTGCTGCATCATCCTGCGATCCGCCAGCCGCGTTCGGCCAGCTCGGTGGTGAGTCGGTCGGCCGCCTCGGGGAGCACGGCGATCTCGGCCAGGCCCACCTGGCGGCCTGGCGAGTGCTCGAGGCGGAGGTCTTCGAGGTTCACGCCGATCTCGCCGATCTCGGCGAGGAGGCGCGCGAGCTGGCCGGGTCGGTCGTCGACCATGACGATGATCGTCGTGAAGCGCTTGTCGGTGCCGTGCTTGCCGGGCAGCCGCTCGACGCCGGTGTTGCCGCCGGTGAGCTCCTCTGCCACGCGGCGACGTGCGCCGGGCGCGGTCGGCTCGGCGAGCGCGTCGATGAACCGGTCGAGATCGTCGCGGTACGCCAGCAGGATGTCGCGCACCGGCGCGGCGTTCGCGCCGAGGATCTGCACCCACAGGTCGGGGTCGCTCGCCGCGATGCGCGTCACGTCGCGCACGCCCTGGCCGGCGAGGCCGAGCGCCGCGTTCGGCGCGTCGATGAACCGGCGCGCCATGATGCTCGAGACCACCTGCGGCACGTGCGAGATGAGGGCGACGCCGCGGTCGTGCTCGTCGGGCGTCATCTCGACGAGCGTCGCGCCGAGGTCGAGGATCAGGTCGTCGATCGCGCTCGCGCGCTGGTAGCTGATCTCGTCGTGCGCGGCGACGACCCACGGCCGGCCCGCGAACAGGTCGGCGCGTGCCGCGAGGGGGCCGCCGCGTTCACGACCGGCGAGCGGGTGGGAGCCGATGTAGCGCGACACGTCGGCGCCGGCCGCCTCGAGCTCGGCGAGCACGCCGGACTTCACGCTCGCGACATCGGTCACGATCGCGTCGGGGAACGCGGCGAGCTCGGCGGCCACCACGGTCGCCGTGACATCGGGCGGCACCGCCACGACGACGAGCTGCGGCGCGTCATCGGGCCGCGCGGCGCGCCCCGCGCCGAGGTCGACCGCGATGGCGACATGCGTCGGCGAGGCATCGGCGAGGATCACGTCGATGCCTCGCGCGCGCAGGCCGAGGGCGACGCTCGTTCCGAGCAGGCCGGCGCCGACGACGCGGACGGGACCGATGAGTCGTGACTCGACCACCTAGTCCGTCCCCTTCCGCTCCGCGTCGGCGGCCCGTGCGATCGTGAGCAGGGCGCCGAGTTCGACTCTAGTCAACTCGCGCACCGCGCCCGACTTGAGGGTGCCGAGGTGCAGCGGGCCGAACTGGCGGCGCACGAGCTCGACCACGGGGTGGCCGACGGCGTCGAGCATGCGTCGCACGATGCGGTTCCGGCCGGAGTGCAGGGTGACCTCGACCATGGTGTGGCCTGCGTCGGCCTGCGCCTGCAGGATCTTGGCCCGATCGGCCCGGATCGGGCCGTCCTCGAGTTCGACCCCGCGCTTGAGCTGCTGCAGCGTCTGCGGGGTCATCCGCCCCTTCACCTTGGCGATGTAGGTCTTCTCGACGCCGAACGAGGGGTGCGCCAGCACGTGCGCGAGCTCGCCGTCGTTGGTGAGCAGCAGCAGCCCGCTCGTGTCGCCGTCGAGGCGGCCGACGTTGAACACGCGCACCTCGAGGGGGTCGGTGAACCGGCGCAGGTCGGGCCGGCCCTGCTCGTCGCGCATCGAGGAGACCACGCCGCGCGGCTTGTTCAGCATGAAGTAGCGCTTCTCCTGGTCGAGCTGCACGGCCGTGCCGTCGACGGCGACCTTGTCGGCGACCGGGTCGATGCGCGTGCCGAGCTCGGTCACGACGCGGCCGTTCACCTCGACGCGGCCCTCGACGATGTACTGCTCGGCCACGCGGCGGCTCGCGACCCCCGCGGCGGCGAGCGCCTTCTGGAGTCGGACGCCCTCGCCGCCGCCCGGCGCGCCCTGGTCAGGTGAGGTCACGTTCGAATCCCTCCGAGCCGCCGTCGAGCAGCGGCGAGATCGGCGGCAGCTCGTCGAGCGAGGCGATGCCGAGGTTCGTCAGCAGCTGGGCGGTCGTGCCGTACAGGATGGCGCCCGTCTCGTCGTCGGTGTCGACCTCGGTGACCAGCCCGCGCCCGAGCAGCGTGCGCACGACCGAGTCGACGTTGACCGCGCGGATCGACGCGATCGAGGAGCGGGAGATCGGCTGCTTGTAGGCGATGACCGCGAGCGTCTCGAGCGCGGGCTGCGAGAGCCGCGTCGACGTCTGCGCGAGCACCGCGCTCGTGATGAGCGCGTCGTACTCCTCGCGGGCGTAGAACCGCCATCCGCCGCCGACCTCGCGCAGTTGGAACGCACGACGGATGCCGCCCGCCGCCGCGTGCTCCTTCCCCGCATCGGTGCGCGGCTCCCCCGAGGGCGCACCGCCGTCGTAGTCCTCTCGGAGTCGCGCGATCGCGGCGCGCACCTCGGCGATGGGGCGTGCGACGGCGGAGGCGAGGTGCACGAGGCTCTGCGGTTCATCGGCGATGAACAGCAGTGCCTCGAGCGCGCGATCGAGGTCGAGGCGCGGCTGGCCGGGCACGTCGAGCGGCGTCGCGACCGACACCTCGGGCCTGTCCGGGGATCGAGGAGCCGGCGAAGCAGGGGTCTCGAGACCCGGCCCCTCCGCGGCATCCGTCTCACTCGTCATAATCGGCTCCCAGAGTCTCCAGGTTGTCGTCGGACCAGTGCTCGCTCGCGGCCCAGCGCAACGTCAGCTCGCCGAGCGGCTCGAGCTGCTCGAACCCGATGGCGGCGTGCCGGTACAGCTCGAGCACGGCGAGGAACCGCGCCACGACGATACCGGTTCGGTCGACTCCGGCGATGAGCTGCCGGAACGTGACCGGTTCGCCGCGTCGCAGCACGGCGACGACATAGGCCGCCTGCTCGCGGATGGAGACGAGCGGCGCGTGCAGGTGGTCGAGCCCGACCATCGGCACCTCGCGTGGAGTGAGCGCGAGCAGCGCGAGCGCGGCGAAGTCGTCGGCGCCGAGGGTCCACCGCAGCTCGGGCGCGCGCTGGCGGAAGCGCTCCTCCAGTCGGACCGTCCGCGGGTGGCGGCCGGCCTCGGCCTCGAACCGGCCGCCGAACCAGCGCGCGGCCTCCTTGAAGGCCCGGTACTGCAGCAGGCGTGCGAACAGCAGGTCGCGGGCCTCGAGGAGCGCCACATCCTCGGCGTCGACCAGCTCGCCCTGCGGCAGCAGCCCGGCGACCTTGAGATCGAGCAGCGTCGCCGCCACGACGAGGAACTCGCTCGCGCGGTCGAGGTCCTCGTTCGTCTCGATGCCCCGCAGGTACGCGATGAAGTCGTCGGTCACCGCCGACAGCGAGACCTCGGTGATGTCGAGCTCGTGCTTGGCGATGAGCGAGAGCAGCAGGTCGAACGGACCCTCGAAGTTCGACAGGGCGACGCGGAACTCGGGGCCGGACTCGGGCGCGGGCGTCGCGGCATCCGTCACCGCACCCGGCCCGTCGGCGATCGCGCGCACGCTCACGCGCTCGCCCGACGAGGGGTCGGATGCCGCCGCCCTGGGATCAGGCGACCGCGCCACGGTCGACCAGCTCCCGGGCGAGCTGACGATACGCCTTCGACGCCGGGTGGTCGGGGGCGAACTCGGTGATCGGGGTCGCGGCGACCGTCGCGTCGGGGAACTTCACCGTGCGGGTGATCACGGTCTCGAGCACCTGGTCGCCGAACGCGTCGACCACACGCTCGAGCACCTCGCGCGAGTGCAGCGTGCGCGCGTCGTACATCGTCGCCAGGATGCCGTCGAGCTTGATCGCCGGATTGAGCCGGTCGCGCACCTTGTCGATCGTCTCGATGAGCAGGGCGACGCCGCGAAGGGCGAAGTACTCGCACTCGAGGGGGATGACCACGCCGTGGCTGGCGGTCAGGGCGTTCACGGTCAGGAGCCCCAACGACGGCTGGCAGTCGATGAGGATCACGTCGTAGTCGGCCGAGACCTTGCGCAGCACGCTCGCGAGGATCTGCTCGCGGGCGACCTCGGTCACCAGGTGCACCTCGGCGGCCGACAGGTCGATGTTCGCGGGGATCACGTCGAGGCCATCGACGTTCGTCGACTGGATCGCGTCGGCGGGCGTGACGTTGCGCGAAAGCAGCAGGTCGTAGATGGTCGGCACGTCGTGCGTCTGCACCCCGAGGCCCGCGGAGAGCGCGCCCTGCGGGTCGAAGTCGACCGCGAGCACCCGCCGGCCGTAGTCGGCCAGGGCCGCACCCAGGTTGATCGTCGTGGTGGTCTTGCCGACGCCGCCCTTCTGGTTGCAGAGCGCGATGATGCGCGCCGGGCCGTGCGAGCGCAGCCCGGGCGGCTCGGGGAACTCGCGCGCGGGGCGACCGGTGGGACCGAGATCCGACTCCAGCGTGGCGGTGCCGTCCGCCGGGTCGTACATCTCGTGGGTCACGGTTCGGTCTCTCTCCCGGTCGTGTCGGCTGCGATGGCTTGGTCGATTCTAGCGAGCGCGGGGGTGGGCGGCCGTGTACATCTCCCGGAGTGTATCGGCTGTGACCAGCGTGTAGATCTGCGTGGTCGCGACCGACGCGTGTCCGAGCAGCTCCTGAACGACGCGCACGTCGGCGCCGCCCGCGAGCAGGTGGGTGGCGAACGAGTGCCGGAGCGTGTGGGGTGAGACGGATGCCGCGGCCCCGGCCCGCTCGGCGGCATCCTGCAGCACCTGCCACACGGCCTGGCGCGACATCCGCCGCCCGCGGACGCCGAGGAACAGCGCGGGCGTCGCGCTCCCCCGTGACGAGAGCACCGGACGCGAGCGCACCAGGTACGCGTCGATCGCCCGTCTCGCGTAGCTGCCGAGGGGCACGATGCGCTGCTTGCCGCCCTTGCCCGACAGGCGCACGACCTCGTCGTCGACGAGGTCGTCGACGTTGAGCGCAGTCGCCTCCGACACGCGCGCGCCGGTCGCGTAGAGCAGCTCGAGCAGGGCGACATCCCGGAGCGCGGTCACCTCGTCGCCGACCCTCGCCGCCTCGATGATCGCGGCGACCTGCTCGACCGGGATCGCCTTCGGCAGTCGCATGGGCAGCTTCGGCGGACGCAGCCCGGTCGACGGGTCGGTCGGCGTTCGCCCCTCCTCCGCGAGGAAGCGGTGCAGCCCGCGTACCGCGGAGAGCACGCGCGCGATCGAGGAGACCGCGAGGCGCGGTTCGCGCTCTACGCCGAGGTAGCGCACGAACGCGCCGAGATCGGCCTCGGTCACGCGTTCGGGCCCGTCGATCCCCGAGCGATCGAGCCAGCCCGCGTAGATGCCGAGGTCGCGTCGGTACGAGGCGAGGCTGTTGCGCGCGAGGCCGCGTTCCACGGTGAGGTGCCGCAGGTACTCGTCGACCGCGCGCGAGGTCACGCCGGAGCCGGCCTCGACGACGGATGCGCCGGCCAGGGCGCATCGGCGGGGGCGAGCGTCACCCAGCCGCGCGCCCGCGACGCGTGGGCCGCGAGGGCGCCGACCGTGAGCGACGGGTTGCCGACGCGGCGCTCGAGGACCGCGTCGACACACGCGTCGAGCGGAACCCACCGGAGCTCCATGTCGGCCTCCTCGTCGACCCGCGCGTGCGCCTCGGGCGCGTCGGCGAGCCCGCGCGCGAGGTAGACGCGGATCGCCTCGTCGCTGCCGCCGGGCGAGGTGAAGTAGTCGGCGAGCACGGCCCAGTCGGATGCCACGAGGTCGACCTCCTCGGCGAGCTCGCGCTTGGCGGCCTCGAGCGGCGCCTCGTGCGCCGCGTCGAGCAGCCCGGCCGGGATCTCCCAGTCGCGGGCGCGCACCGGGTGCCGGTACTGCTTGATCAGCAGCACGCGCTCGTCGTCGTCGAGTGCGAGCACCGCCACGGCACCGGGATGCAGGACGTAGTCCCGCACGATCCGCCCGCCCGCTTCGCCGTAACCGAGGGTGTCGCGCCGGACGTCCCAGATGCGGCCCTCGAACACCGTCTCGCGGCCTGCGACCGGCAGGTCGACGTACTCGTCGACCGGCTCGCGCGCGTCAGGCATTGCTCACGTCGAACAGCAGGCTCGCCTGCTGGCGCTCGAGCGCCGCCGCGACGAGCCCCCGGAACAGCGGGTGCGCGTCGTTCGGGCGGCTGCGCAACTCGGGGTGCGCCTGCGTGGCGACGTAGAACGGGTGCACGTCGCGCGGCAGCTCGACGAACTCGACGAGGTGACGGCTGGGCGACATGCCCGAGAACACCAGGCCCGCCTCGGCGATCCGGTCGCGGTAGGCGTTGTTGACCTCGTACCGGTGGCGGTGGCGCTCGGAGACCTCGGTCGCGCCGTAGAGCTCGGCGACGATGGAGCCGTCGTCGAGCTTGGCCGGGTACAGGCCCAGGCGCATGGTGCCGCCCAGGTCGCCGCCCGCGATGATCTCCACCTGTTCCTCCATCGTCGCGATGACGGGGAACTCGGTGTCGGGGTCGAACTCGCTCGACGAGGCGCCGGGGAGGCCCGCGACATTGCGCGAGTACTCGATGACCATGCACTGCAGGCCGAGGCAGAGGCCGAGGGTGGGAATGCCGTTCTCGCGCGCGAAGTGCAGCGCGCCGAGCTTGCCCTCGATGCCGCGGACGCCGAAGCCGCCGGGCACGAGGATGCCGTCGAGGTGGCTCAGCCGCTCCTTCGCGCCCTCGGGCGTGCGGCACTCGTCGGACGGGATCCACTCGATCCGCACCCTGGTGTCGTTGGCGAAGCCGCCCGCACGCAACGCTTCCGTGACCGACAGGTACGCGTCGGGCAGGTCGATGTACTTGCCGACGAGGCCGATCGTGACCTCGTGCTTGGGGTCGTGCACGACGCGGAGCAGGTCGGACCAACCCGACCAGTCGACGTCGGCGGCCTTGGCGTCGAGCCCGAGCGCCTCGATGAGGTACGCGTCGAGGCCCTGGTCGTGCAGCATCGTGGGGATGTCGTAGATCGACGGCACGTCGACGGCGTTCACGACGGCGGCCTCGTCGACGTCGCACATGAGCGCGATCTTCCGCTTGTTCGCGTCGGTGACGGGGCGATCGCTGCGGAGCACGAGCGCGTCGGGCTGGATGCCGATCGAGCGCAGCGCGGCGACCGAGTGCTGCGTCGGCTTCGTCTTCTGCTCGCCCGAGGCGCCCATGAACGGCACGAGCGAGACGTGCACGAAGAACACGTTCTTGCGGCCCAGCTCGTGGCGCACCTGGCGGGCCGACTCGATGAAGGGCTGGGACTCGATGTCGCCGACGGTGCCGCCGATCTCGGTGATGATCACGTCGGGCTTGGGCGTCTCGGTGGCCTGCAGGCGCATGCGGCGCTTGATCTCGTCGGTGATGTGCGGGATCACCTGCACGGTGTCGCCGAGGTACTCGCCGCGCCGCTCCTTGGCGATGACGGTCGAGTAGATCTGCCCGGTGGTGACGTTGGCGGCCTGCGACAGGTTGATGTCGAGGAACCGCTCGTAGTGTCCGATGTCGAGGTCGGTCTCGGCACCGTCGTCGGTCACGAACACCTCGCCGTGCTGGAACGGGTTCATGGTGCCCGGGTCGACGTTGAGGTACGGGTCGAGCTTCTGCATCACCACCCGCAGCCCCCGGGCCGTGAGGAGGTTGCCCAGGCTGGCCGCCGTGAGCCCCTTGCCCAAAGAAGAAACGACACCACCGGTCACGAAGATGTGCTTGGTCGTGTCGTTGAAAATGTCTGCGCCGCGATCATCCACCACGGGCTTGTAGTCTATCCGACTCCCGGCTGGGAATGCCCCGACATGCGCATGGCATGTCGAGCGGATCGAGCGGATGTCGCGCGCCGCCGCTCGACGACGTGCGCACCGTCGGCCGGCCCGAGGTCGTGTCGGGCGTCGTCAGGCGGCGGTCGCGTCGGCGATCTCGAGCAGTTCGCGCGCGTGCGCGAGTCCGCTCTCGGAGTCGGCGAGGCCCGACAGCAGGCGCGCCATCTCGGCTTCGCGGTCGGCTCCGGCGAGTTGGCGGACGCTCGAGGCGGTCACGCGGCCGTCGGTGCCCTTGACGACGCTGAGGTGGTTGTTCGCGAACGCGGCCACCTGCGCGAGGTGGGTGACGACGATCACCTGCGACCGCTCGGCGAGACGTGCGAGTCGCCGGCCGATCTCGATCGCGGCGGCACCGCCCACGCCGGCGTCGACCTCGTCGAACACGAACGTCGGCACCGGGTCGGCGCCCGCGATCACGACCTCGATCGCGAGCATCACGCGCGACAGCTCTCCGCCCGATGCGCCCTTCGCGACCGACCGGGGCTCGGCGCCGGGGTGGGGGCGGAGCAGGATCGACACGTGGTCCTGCCCGTGCGCCCCGGGCTCGGGCGCTCGCTCGACGACCACGGTCAGCTCGGCATCGGGCATGGCGAGCGCGGCGAGCTCGGCGGTGACCTCGCGAGCGAGGTGTTTGGCCGCGGCGGTGCGCAGGGCGCTCACGCGATCGGCGAGCACGGCGACCTCGGCGGCGCGACGCTCGACCACGTCGTCGAGTTCGGCGATGCGATCGTCGTCGCCGTCGAGCTCGACGAGGCGCAGCCCTCCATCGTGCCGGAACGCGAGCACGTCGTCGAGCGTGCCGTGGCGGCGCGTGAGGTTCGCGAGGACCGCGCGACGTTCCTGGACGCCCTCGAGCTCGGCGGCGCCGTCGGCGTCGAGGCCGGCGAGGTAGCCGGAGAGCTCGGCAGCGGCGTCGGCGAGGGCGAACCCGGCGGTCGCGACGGATTCGGCGATCGGCGCGAGCGCCGGGTCGTGCGAGACGACCCGATCGACGTGGCGGCGCGCGGCGTCGACGAGCGTGATGGCGTCGGGCGCGTCGTCGGCGACCTGCTCGGCGGAGATGAGCTCGCGCGCCTGGGCCGCGGCGAGCCTGAGGTCTTCGAGGTTCGTGAGGCGATCGGCGCGTTCCTGCAGGGCGGCATCCTCGCCGGATTGCGGATCGGCGGCCTCGATCTCATCGAGCGCGAGCCGCAGCTCCTCGGCCTCGCGGGCGCGCTCGTCGTGCTGGTCGCGGAGCCGCTGCAGTTCATCGGCGTCGGCACGCCAGGACCGGTACGCGGCGCGGTACTCGTGCAGCGCGGCCGCGAGCTCGGAGCCGCCGAAGCGGTCGAGCGCCTCTCGCTGCGCGGTCGCCGACCGCAGGCGCTGCTGGTCGGCCTGACCGTGCACGACGACGAGGTGGTCGGCGAGGTCGGCGAGCACGCCCACGGGCGCGCTCCGCCCGCCGACGATCGCCCGGCTCCGGCCTTCGGCGGAGACGGACCGCCCGAGCAGCAGCTCGCCGGCGTCGATCTCGCCGCCGGCGTCGGCGACGCGTTCGGCGACCGGTTCGACATCGCCGAGGAGCCAGCGCCCCTCGACCCAGGCCTGCTTCGCGCCGGCGCGCACCGTGGCGGCATCGGCGCGCGCGCCGAGCAGCAGGCCGAGTGCCGTGACGACCATCGTCTTGCCGGCGCCGGTCTCACCCGTCACGGCGGTGAAGCCGGGACCGAGCGGCATGGTCGCCTCGGCGATGACGCCGAGGTCGCGGATTCCGAGCTCCTCAATCACCGGCGACCGGCCCCCTCCATCCCGTCACGGGAAGCTGGAACTTGTTCACGAGCCGATCGGTGAAGGGCGCCTGGTGCAGACGCGCCAGGCGCACCGGGATCGACGAGCGACGCACGATCACCCGCGCACCGGGCGGCAGTTCGAACATGCGACGTCCGTCGCACCAGATCACCGCCGACGCCTCGGTGCGCTGCAGCACCTCGACCGCGAGCGACGAGTCGGGACCGACGACCAGGGGGCGGGCGAACAGCGCATGCGCGCTCAGCGGGACGAGCAGGAGCGCCTCGACCGCCGGCCACACGACGGGCCCGCCGGCGGAGAACGAATATGCGGTCGAACCCGTCGGCGTGGACATCACGACGCCGTCGCAGCCGAACGACGAGAGCGGACGGCGGTCGACCTCGATGACCACCTCGAGCATCCGCTCGCGCTCGGCCTTCTCGACCGTCGCCTCGTTGAGGGCCCAGCCCTCGTAGACCACCTCGTCGCCGACCTTGGCGCGCACCGACAGGGTCATGCGCTCCTCGACGGTGTAATCGCGCGACAGGGCGCGGCCGACCGTGTAACCGAGGTCGTCGCGCTCGCTCTCGGCGAGGAACCCGACGTGCCCGAGGTTCACGCCGAGGAGCGGGACCGGGTGCTCCCGGGTGAGCTCGGCGGCCCGCAGGATCGTGCCGTCGCCGCCCAGGACGATCGCGAGCTCGAGGTGCCTCGGCGAGACCTCCTCGAACCGCTTGACCACGCTCTCGAGCTCGGGCAGCGCCGAGAGCACGTCGTGCCACTGCTCGTGGGCGACCACGGGCACCGCCCCGGCTGCCGCGAGCTGCCCGCAGACGTCGGCCGTCGCCTCGAGGGCGGCGGCCCGGCCGGTGTGGGAGACCACGAGGAAATGCCGTGCATCGCTCACGCCGTGACGCCTCCCGTTGCTTCTCGGACCCGATTCGACCATTCTGACGGATCGGCGCCCCGCCTCGTGCCGAGCAGCACGAGCACCTCGCGGTTGCCCTGCGTGCCTGCGATTGGGGAGGACAGGACGCCGGCGACCCGGAGGCCGAGGTCGTGCCCCGCCCACAGCACGTTCATGACGGCGTCGGCCCGGGCGTCGGGGTCGCGGACGACGCCCTCGCGCGTGCCGCTGCGGCCGACCTCGAACTGCGGCTTCACGAGCAGGACGAACTCGGCGTCGGACGACGCGGTCGCCGTCAGCGCGGGGAGCACCGTGGTGAGCGAGATGAACGAGAGATCGGCCGTCACGAGCGTGGGCTGCTCGTCGATGCCGGTGAGCCGGGCGAGTTCAGCGGCGTCGAGGTGACGGACGTTGCAGCCCTCGACGAGCACGAGCCCGGGTGCGTCGGCGAGCTGAGGCGCGAGCTGGTCGTGGCCGACGTCGATCGCCAGCACCGTGCGCGCGCCGCGCTCGAGCAGCACCTGGGTGAAGCCGCCGGTGGATGCCCCGGCGTCGAGCGCCAGGCGGCCGGACGGGTCGACGCCGAAGGCATCGAGCGCCGCGATGAGCTTGTGCGCGGCCCGGCTCACGTAGTGGTCGGCGCCCGCGACCTCGAGCACCGACGCGTCGGCCACGCGGTGCGACGGCTTGATGATCGGTCGACCGTCGACCGTGACGAGCCCGCCCGCGATCAGCGTGGCCGCGTGCGAGCGCGAGCGTGCGAGCCCGCGTCCCGCCAGGGCGGCGTCGAGGCGCTGGTCGGCCACGGTCACCCCGACGCGCGGGCCGGATCCGACCGCTCGAGCTCGCGGCGCAGCTGGTCGACGAGCGCGTCGTACCCCGCAGCCCGTTCCTCGAGCGGTGCGGACTCGATCGACGCGAGGCCCTCGGCGGCCGCGGCCGCGAGATCGGTCGGCGTCTCGGCCGTGTCGTCGGCGGCGAGATCTCCAGTGCTCACCCCACCACGGTACCCGGTGCTGCCGACATCTCCCGCGAGCACGCCCGTACTCAGCGGTACAGGCGTTCCGGCACGTCGAGCGCGTGGATCGCGGTGCCGCACTCCCAGATGGCCAGGCACGCCGCGCGGAGCAGGTCGAGCGGCTCGTCGCCGTCCCGTTCGATCAGGACGCTCCGTCCGTCCACGCGCACGACCGCCCGCCCGACGTGCACGGCACCGCGGCGCCGCTCGGCCGCGGGGTACGGCTCGTGCAGCTGCCGCAGGTCGCCGAGGATGAAGTCCGGGCGGCTCGCGGCATCCGCGGCGAGCACCTGCTTCGCCCGGTCGATCCCGGTCAGCACGACCGCCGACGCGATCCCGGCGCGGTTCGCGCCGCGGATGTCGGTGTCGAGCCGATCGCCGACCATGAGCGGACGGTGCGCGCCGAAGCGGTCGCGCGCCTCGTCGAAGATCGGGGTCTCGGGTTTCCCGGCCACCTCGGGGAACCGCCCGGCGGCCGTGTGGACGGCCGACACCAGCGTGCCGTTGCCCGGGGCGATGCCGCGCTCGACGGGGATCGTCCAGTCCATGTTCGTGGCGATCCACGGGATCCCGCCCGGCTCCCCCGGTCCGCCGTGCGCGTTCAGCGCGAACGCCGCCTCGGCGAGCTGGCGCCATCCGACGTCGGGGTGGAACCCCTGCATGACCGCGTCGGGCCCGTCATCGGCCGACCGCGTGACCCGGTAGCCGCCGCGTTCGAGCTCGGTGACGATGCCGTCCCCTCCGACGACGAGCACGAGCGAACCCGGGGCGACGGATGCCGCCAGCAACCGCATCGCCGCCTGCGGCGAGGTCACGACCTCGCGTGCCGTCACGTCGAGTCCGAGTGAGGCGAGGTGCGCCGCGACCTGCTCGTCGCTGCGCGACGCGTTGTTGGTGATGTAGCCCACCGGCCGGCTGGCGGCGACCTCGTTCAAGCTCTCGACCGCGTACGGGATGGCGTGCGGCCCTGCGTAGACGACGCCGTCGAGGTCGGCGAACACGGCGTCGATGCCGTCGAGCGGCGTGGACCCGCGCACCCGCGTCGCGAAGAAGGGGCTCATGCGCGACCGGCGCCGTCGTCGCCGGGCTCCCCCGATCCGGTCGCGTCGCCGTCGAGGTCCGCGGTCTCGGCCAGGATCGCGGCCACCTCGGGCTCGATCGCATCGGCCGGGTCGCCCTCACCGGCTTCGGTGGGCTCGGAGGCCGCCGTTCCGGGCGCCGCGCCGTCGGCCGCTGCGACCTCGCGCTCGTCGTGCGAGGACGACGCGATCGGGTCGGCCTCGGCAGCCTCTGGAGCTGCCTCCACCCGGGCATCCTCCTCGAGCTCGAACACCTCGATCACGTCCGGGAGCGTCCCCTCCAGTGCCGCCTCGGCCCGCTCGGCGAGCCCGCGCCACTTGGCCGCGTCGAGCGGTCGATCGAGCTCCTCGAGCACCTCGGCGTACGCCGAGAACAGCGCCGGGCTGTACGAGAAGGCGCGGTCGGGGTCCAGCTGCGGCACCTCGAGCTCCGCGAGGGCGAGCTCGGGCTGGCCGAGGTCGAGGCGGGCGCCGGACATCGCGATCGCGAGCGCGGCCTGCACCGACGCGGGCAGCGTCGACCGCTCCACGGAACGGCCGAGCTCGAGCGCGCGGTCGGGTCGGCCGACACCGCGCTCGCTGTCGACCATGAGCGGGAGCTGGTCGTCGCGCCCGGTGAGGCGTCGGTACGTCCGCAGCTCGCGCAACGCGAGCCCGAAGTCGCCGGTCGCGTAGGCGGTGATCGCCAGGGTCTCACGCACCACGCCGACGCGCCCGGCGCGACGGGCGGCCGAGAGGGCGTGCCGATGCGCGAGCGAAGGATCGAACTCGAGCGCCTCGGCCGCCGCGACCAGGTGTCTCGCGACCCAGTCGGCGTTCTCCTTCGACAGCGTCTTCAGTTCGGAACGCGCGGCGGAGTCGAGGTCGCGGGGCGTGATCCGCTCGTCGACCTCGGGGTCGTCGTGTCGCGGACGCACGCGGAGCTCGGCGGCCCCGTGGCCGGCGATGCGCGGGGCCCGCTCGGTGGCGCGATCCTCACGCCCGCGCCGATCGCCGTCGCGGGTCGACCGGGCATACGGCGTGCGGTCGCCGTCGCGGGTCGGCCGGCCGTGCGATCTCCGCTCGCCCTCACGAGGACCGCTGCCGTAGGACTTCCGCTCGCCGTCGCGGCTCGGCCGGGCGTACGACCTCCGCTCGCCCTCACGAGGACCGCTGCCGTAGGACTTCCGCTCGCCGTCGCGGGATCGGTCCCCGTACGACCTCCGCTCGCCCTCGCGGGCCGGTCGACCGGACGACGACCGCTCGCCCGCACGAGGTCCGCTGCCGTAGGGCCTCCGCTCGCCGTCGCGGGATCGGTCCCCGTAGGGCTTCCGCTCACCGTCGCGGGATCCGCTCCCGTACGGTTTCCGCTCCCCCTCGCGAGCCGGACGCCCGGACCGCGGGCGCTCTCCGTCGCGCGAGCCCCCGGTGTACGGCTTCCGCTCGCCGTCGCGACGCTCGCGATCCGGGCGACCGTATCCGCGGCGTTCTCCGCTCGCTCGACGCTCGCCCTCGCGCTTGGGTGCGCCGCCTCGCGCCCCGCCTGCGCTGTCCCGCCGAGTTCCCTGGTTGCGCTTCGGGCGGTCCTCGCCCGTCGGCTCGTGCGTCGAATCGCTCACGGTGTTCCTGTCATGTCGCGTGGGAGTCCCCGATGGACTCAACCGTACCGTCGCCGTCTCTCGGCGGCCCGTTAACGAGAAATGGCCACCCGCCAGCGCTCGCAATTGAACGCTGCGGGTGGCCACTCCTGAATGAATGTCCGGCGGTGTCCTACTCTCCCACAGGGTCGCCCCTGCAGTACCATCGGCGCTGCGAGTCTTAGCTTCCGGGTTCGGAATGTGTCCGGGCGTTTCCCTCGCGCTATGGCCGCCGAAACTCTGGTACCAGCACACCGGTGTCGGGGTGTGGTGGTGGTCTCGGTGGCACCCTCGCCCTGTCGGGTGGGGTGCGGGTTGCACTGTGTGTTTGTGTGTGTTTCCGTCTGTTGGGAACCACAGAGTGGACGCGAGTTCTCGGGCTCCACAC
>NZ_JBVHVX010000019.1:0-111831 GCF_055564615.1 Agromyces sp. NPDC029043
CACCTACGTTCGAGGGTCATCCCCGACGGCCCCGACCAAGGCCGGTGCGGGTGGACGTTGAACAGTAAGCCTGGCGCACCCCCCAACCCCGAACGCGTCAACCGACTCCCCGACATCCCAGGACACCTGCGCTGGCACCTACAACAGGTACGTGCCGAGATCCACGGCCCACCACCAGAAGACGCAGACCAGCCATCGCCGGAGGCTCCAGCATGCCCGGACACCGACGACACCGACGACACCGGCGACAGCAGCGGTGACGGCGATCCATCACACCGCGACACCAGCGACGGACCCTCCACCGGCGGGGCTGACACACGCCCCGACACCGAGCCAGCCGATGTCCCTGACACCGACCCCGCCGATTCCCGCGGTGCGGCCGATGTCCGCGGTGCGGACGTGATCCCCGGCATCACCGAACTCCGCATCAACTACCACGACATCATCAGACCGAACAGCGAACTCGAACGGCGCCTCGCCGCGCTCCTCGCCGCACAGTGAATCCGGCGGGACGCCCGGATTTGCGCCCCCACGCTCAGCGCAACGTGTCGTCGATGGTTTGACCTGCATGTATCCGTCAACGATTCGCGCCGGTCGATGGCGTGAGGTTTGGGTGACCCCGGCCCACCGTCGAAGATTCTCTCAAGTTCTTTTTCGCCCGCATTCCCCGGAAGCCGGAGGGTGCGGGCACACGGAAGGGTTGGGATGTCCTCGAAACTCGTTGGGGCCGTTACGGTCATCATCACGCTCGCCGCTCTCGCGCTGGCCGGCTGCTCGTCGTCGGATGACTCGAGCGAGGCGTCGTCGTCGGGACGTGTCACGTTGACCGTCGGCGATCAGGTCCACCAGACGCAGTCCTTGTTGGAGGCCGCCGGCGAGCTCAAGGATCTGCCCTACGACATCAACTGGGCCGAATTCGAGTCCGGCCCACCGCTGTTGGAGGCCGCCGGGGCGGGTAAGGTCGACATCGGTGGCACCGGTGACGTGCCACCTGTGTTCGCGCAGTCAGGTGGAGCGCCACTGAAGATCGTGGCCGTGCAGGCTCGCACCAAGCCCAACGACTTCCTCGTCGTACCCAAGGATTCGACGGCCACCTCGATCAGCGATCTCAAGGGCAAGAAGATCGGCTTCGCGAAGGGCTCGAGTTCACACGGCCTGACGCTGGCGCTGCTCAAGGAAGCCAACCTCACCCCCGACGACATCCAGGCCACCTACCTCTCGCCGACCGAAGCCCTCTCGGCATTCTCCAACGGGCAGCTCGACGCGTGGGCGGTGTGGAATCCGTACGCCACCGTCACGCAGGAACAGGCCGGCGGCAAGGTCATCGCAGACGGCTCGGATCTCACCACGCAGCAGGCTTACTATCTGGCTTCTGAAGCGGCACTGGGAGATTCGGCCAAGAGCGATGCGATCAAGGATTTCGTCGGCCGTCTGGCGCGCGCCAACCAGTGGGCCGTGACCCACGAGGACGACTGGATTCCGACCTTCAGCAAGCTCACCAAGCTGCCCGAGCCGGTGGCGCGTGCGACATTCGCGACCTCGTCGGGGCAGCTCGTCCCTATTGACGACGCGGTGATCGCCAAGCAGCAGCGTGTCATCGACCTGTTCGCCGGTGCCGGTGAGATCCCGAAGGCGACGGTCGCCAAGGACTACTTCGACGATCGATTCAACAGCGCGGTCACCGCGGGGGCAGACGGATGACGCAGGTCATCGTCGGGCAACCCACGCGCACCACCGCCTCGTCGGCAGCACCGGCGTCGTCGACGCCACGGACACCATCGTCGACGCAGCACTCGCGCGGTAATCGGTTGCGGCGCATCGCGTCGGGGCCGTGGCTGCGGCTGCTGTCGCCGCTCGCGATTCTGGTGCTGTGGCAGGTGCTCTCCTCGGCCGGGGTGATCCCGGAGAGCAAGCTGGCCCCGCCGACGCAGGTGTGGGCGGCGGCGCAGGAACTGTGGTCCGACGGCAGCCTGCAGGATGCGCTGGCGGTGTCACTGCAGCGCGTCGGTCTCGGTCTGATCCTGGGTGTCTCGGCAGCGGTCGTCCTCGGCCTGCTGGTCGGATTCTTCCGCGTCGCCGACATCGCGATCGACCCGCCATTGCAGATGCTGCGCACCGTGCCGTTCCTCGGACTCATCCCGCTGTTCGTGGTGTGGTTCGGCATCGGCGAGGAGCCCAAGGTCTACATGGTGGCGCTCGGCGTCCTGTTCCCGCTGTACCTGAATCTGGTGGCCGGGATCAAGGGCGTCGACCCGAAGCTCATCGAGGCCGGCCGGTCCGTCGGACTGGGCCGAATCGGGCTGGCACGCACGGTGATCCTGCCCGGCTCACTGCCGAGCGCGCTCACCGGTTTTCGCCTCTCACTCGGTGTCGCGTGGCTGTCGTTGATCGTCGCCGAACAGATCAACGCCGACGCCGGTCTCGGCAATCTGGTCATGAACGCCCGCACGTACTTCCGCAACGACATCATCGTGCTCGGCCTGGTCATCTATGCACTGTTGGGCTTGCTCAGCGACTCGATCGTGCGGGGTCTGGAGAGCTACCTGCTGCGCTGGCGGGTGACCCGATGAGCGCGCGCGTGCTGGTCGACGCCCAGGGCCTGTCCCGGTCGTTCGGCGACGTCGATGTCCTGCACGACATCGATCTGACCCTGCGCGAGGGCGAGATCGTCGCGCTCGTGGGCCGCTCCGGATCGGGGAAGTCGACGCTGCTGCGGATCATCGCCGGACTCGACGGCGAGCACGGTGGCAGCCTCGAGGTCAGCGGATCGAAGGCCGTCGCCTTCCAGGAGCCCCGGCTGTTACCGTGGCGGACCGTCGTCGACAACGTGTCCCTGAACCTCAAGCGGCGCACCGCGGAAGCCGACGCCGAGCACGTCCTCGGCGAGGTCGGACTCGCGCATCGGGTGAGCGCATGGCCGTTGACGCTGTCCGGTGGTGAGGCCCAACGCGCCTCTCTCGCACGGGCCTTGGTCCGCAATCCGGAGATCCTGCTGCTCGACGAACCGTTCGGCGCCCTCGACGCACTCACCCGCCTCGAGGCCCATGGGCTCCTCACCCGCCTCTGGGAACATCACGGATTCGCCGCGCTGCTCGTGACGCACGACGTCGAGGAGGCCGTCGTCCTGGCCGATCGCATCCTCGTGCTGGAGGACGGTGGCATCGCGCACGACGTCGCCGTCGACCTCCCGCGTCCACGGGAACGCGATGACCGGGCACTGGTCGCACTGCGCGAACAGGTCCTGGCCTACCTCGGTGTCGGACCGCTGGTCGGCGCCTCGTCAGGGAGCGAATCATGAGCGGACAGGCGCACTTTCACTGGTTCCTGCCGACCTCGGGCGACGGCCGTGAGGTGATCGGCGGACTGCAGTCGGCCGGGGTGATCGGCACGGCGTCGGCGATTCGGCCACCGAGCCTGGACTACCTGGCGCTGGTGGCCAAGACCGCCGAGCACGCCGGTTTCGAATCCGTCCTCACCCCCACCGGCACGTGGTGTCACGACGCCTGGCTCACGACCGCCGCGCTGATCCGGGAGACCACGCGCCTGAAGTTCCTCGTCGCATTCCGCCCCGGGCTGATCACACCGACCCTGGCGGCGCAGCAGGCGGCAACGTTCGCGGCCTTCTCCGACGGCAGGCTCGCACTGAACGTCGTGACCGGCGGCGACGCCGAGGAGCAGCACCGCTTCGGTGATCGGCTCAGCAAGGAGGAGCGCTACGCACGAACCCGCGAGTTCGTGACGATCGTCCGGCAGGCGTGGACGGGTACCCCCTTCGACTTCCGCGGCGAGCACTACGACGTCACCGGTGCGGTCGTCGCCAATCCGCCGTCACCGGTCCCGCCGATCTTCTTCGGCGGCGCCAGCGAGGCAGCCCGTGAGGTTGCCGCGGAAACGGTCGACACCTACCTCACCTGGACCGAGCCACCCGAGCGGGTCGGGGCACTGATCGACGACGTGCGTGCACGCGCGGCACGGCATGGCCGGGAACTCTCGTACGGAATCCGCGCACACGTGATCGCACGCGACACCCGGGAAGAGGCGTGGGCCGAGGCGCGGAAACTGCTGAGCCGCATCGATCCGGCGATCATCCAGCTGGCACGGGATCGGCTGTCACAGTCCGAGTCCGAAGGTCAGCGTCGGCAGCTGGAGCTCAATGCCGACGTCGACAATCTCGAGGTCTACCCCGGCCTGTGGGCCGGATACGGACTCGCACGCCCCGGCGCGGGCACCGCCCTGGTCGGTTCGCACGCGGAGGTGGCCGAGCTGATCGAGCAGTACCGGGCACTCGGAGTCGATCACTTCATCCTGTCCGGGCAACCGCATATCGAAGAGGCACTGTGGTTCTCCGAGGGCGTCGTACCGCTGGTGCGGGCGCGGGAGAATGCGGCGGCCGCGGAGTCGGTCGCCTAGGTCGTCACACGACGCTCGGGAAGATCCCCCACCCCTGCCAGGCGTCGAGCAACCGCGTCGCGCCGTAGGTCAGCCACATCAGGATCAGCACGATCCCGACCGGCCCCGCCAGCACCCGACGCAGCCGTGTGAGCGGCGCGTTCGTGCGCCGGATCCACGCCCACGCACCCACCATGACCGCGACGACGGTCAACACCAACGTGACGGGCCCGAACCAGTTCAGCGCGACCGCGTGCGAGAGGTCGCCGTGGGTCAGCGCCACCCAGCTGCGCGTGAGTCCGCAGCCCGGGCACGGGAGTCCCGTCATCGCCCGGAACGGGCACAGTTCCGGACCGTTGTTGATGGCTGCGGGAGTGAACAGACACGCTGCGGCCAGCGCGGCACCACCCCCGATGACCAGCACCGCAGCCGTACTGCGACTCCCCTGCTCCGACGACGACGACGCGCCGTCGTCTCCGGACGCAACGGGGCCGCGGCCGACCGGGGAATTGATGCTCACCCACACCAGGGTAATGACGAGTCACGCAGCCATGCGTGACAACTTCCTTACCGAGTAGTAAGGTACGTACTTACTACCGAGTAAGATCGTGCCGCAGCGGACCGATCCTCACCCGGTCAGCGCCCTACGAGAATCCCGTCAACCTCCTTGTCGAAAAGCTGGTGAACATGACCACTCACACCGAACCGCGCGACACCTCTGCCGTGGGTAAGAGCAAGCACCCCCGGAACTTCATCGGCACCGCGATGCGCGTGCTGACCACCGTGACCGGATCGGAGTTCGCGGAGAAGTACCAGATCCGCGAGCCCATCAACCGGATCGCCTACCAGGCCACCAAGACCGGCTTCCAGACCCTCGGCGCCGCCAACCGCGCGTTCAAGAAGGTCCAGGGCGGCTCCGGCGACGCCAAGCGCCTGACCACCACGCCCAAGGATTACTTCAACCTCACCCCCGACGACGAGCAGCAGATGATCGCCGAGACGGTGCGGGAATTCGCCGAGGAGATCCTGCGCCCGGCCGCCTACGAGGCCGACGAGAAGGCCACCGCGCCCGAGGAGATCCTCAAGCGGTCCGCCGAACTCGGCATCACCATGATCAACGTCCCCGAGGACTTCGAGGGCGCCGCCTCCGAGCGGGGCGTCGTCACCAACGCACTCGTCGCCGAGGCGATGGCCTACGGCGACATGGGTCTGACCCTCCCGCTGCTCGCGCCGAGCGGTGTGGCCACCACGCTGACCAACTTCGGTTCCGACGAGCAGCAGCGCACCTATCTGCCGGACTTCGCCGGGGAGAACGTGCCGCAGTCGGCCGTCGTCATCGCCGAGCCCAAGCCACTCTTCGATGCATTCAGCCTGTCCACCACGGCAACTCGTGTGCCCAGCGGCTACCGCCTCAACGGCGTCAAGTCATTCGTGCCGGCCGCCGGGTCGTCGGAGATCTTCATCGTCGGCGCACAGCTCGACGGCAAGCCCGCCCTGTTCATCGTCGAGTCGGACACCAAGGGTCTGATCGTCGAGGCCGATCCGGGTATGGGCGTGCGCGCCGCCGGTATGGGACGCCTGCTGTTGCAGGACGTCTCGGTGCCCGAGTCGGCACTGCTCGGCGGCAACGACGGCGAGGACTCGTTCGCGATCTACCGTGACATCGTCCGCCTGTCGCGCCTGGGCTGGTCGGCGCTGGCCGCCGGTACCGCCAAGGCCGTGCTGGATTACGTGATCCCCTACGTCAACGAGCGTGAGGCCTTCGGCGAGCCGATCTCCAACCGTCAGGCGGTGGCCTTCATGGTCGCCACCATCGCCACCGAGGTCGACTCCATCCGCCTGGTCACGCTGCGCGGTGCCGCACGCGCCGAGCAGGGCCTGTCGTTCGCCCGTGAGGCCGCCCTGGCCCGCAAGCTCACCATCGACAAGGGCCTGCAGATCGGCCTCGACGGCATTCAGCTGCTCGGTGGCCACGGCTTCACCAAGGAGCATCCGGTCGAGCGCTGGTACCGCGACCTCCGTGGCGCGGGCATCGGCGAGGGCATCGTCGTCCTGTAGACGCGATCAATCTTCAGGAGCAACTGACATGAGCATCAATCTCGAACTCCCCAAGAAGCTGGGCGTCACGATCGATCAGGCGCACCAGGCGGCGGCGGAGATCTTCCGCCCAATCTCCCGCAAGTACGACCTGCGTGAGCACGATTACCCGATCGAGCTGGACACCCTCGCCAGTCTCTACGACGCACTCTCCGCTACCGGTCAGGCCGGTGCGGGCGCCGACGGCGGCCGCAGCCAGGAGAAGAAGCAGCAGGGCAAGCCCAAGCCCGAGGGTGCCATCGTCAACGGCGGCAACATGCAGTCTGTCGTCAACGTCATGGAGACCTCGTGGGGCGATGTCGGCCTCATGCTGTCGATTCCCTATCAGGGACTGGGCAACTCGGCGATCGCCGCCGTGGCCACCGACGAACAGCTCGACCGGTTCGGCAAGGTGTGGGCCGCCATGGCCATCACCGAACCGAGCTTCGGCTCGGACTCCGCGGCGGTCACCACCACCGCGGTACTCGACGGCGATGAGTACGTCATCAACGGGGAAAAGATCTTCGTGACCGCCGGCTCGCGCGCGACCCACATCGTGGTGTGGGCGACCGTCGACAAGAGCGCCGGCCGCGCCGCGATCAAGAGCTTCGTGGTGCCGCGTGAGCATCCGGGCGTCGAGGTCGCGCGGCTCGAGCACAAGCTCGGCATCCGCGTCTCGGACACCGCGGTGATCCGCTTCGAGAACTGCCGCATCCCCAAGGAGAACCTGCTCGGCAGTCCGGAGGTGGACACCAAGAAGGGCTTCGGCGGTGTCATGCAGACCTTCGACAACACCCGTCCACTCGTGGCCGGGATGGCCGTCGGCGTCGCACGGGCATCGTTGGAAGAACTGCGTCGCATCCTGGAGGAGGAAGGCATCGAGATCGATTACGATCGTCCGGCCGCCGACCAGCATGCCGCTGCCGCGGAATTCCTTCGCCTGGAAGCAGATTGGGAAGCCGCCTACCTACACACGATGCGTGCGTGCTGGATGGCCGACAACAAGCAGCCCAACTCGCTGGAGGCCTCCATGGCCAAGGCGAAGGCCGGCCGCACCGGCACCGACGTCACCAACAAGGTCGTCGAGCTGACCGGCACCCTCGGCTACTCCGAGCGGCTCCTGGTGGAGAAGTGGGCGCGCGACTCGAAGATCCTGGACATCTTCGAGGGCACCCAGCAGATCCAGCAGTTGATCATCGCCCGGCGCGTGCTCGGCAAGAGCAGCGCCGAGCTGAAGTAGGCGTCCTCTCGTAGGGACTCGGATCGCCCTTCCCCTGGGTGTGGGGGAAGGGCGATCTCTTTTGTATCGGAAGGTGTGCGCTCTTACACGGCCCAGGCAATGGCCAGCCCGGCGACACACGCCGCGACGCTGCCGACGAGCGTGGCGGCGGCGTAGGCCAGCGCAAACACCGTTCGACGACCCTGCCCGAGGCGCACCGTCTCAAAGCTCGCGGTGCTGAAAGTGGTGTAGCCGCCGCAGAATCCGGTGCCGATGATCGTCTGGTACTCGACCGGCACGGCGTGGAAGAGCACCGCACCCGCCACCACACCGATCACGAATGATCCCGTCACGTTGATCGCGACCGTGGCCCACGGGACCGTCGTCGACCATCGCTTCTTGACCGCGCCATCGACGACGAAGCGCAGCACCGCACCGAGTGCACCGGCGAGCATCACGGCGATGACCGTCATGCCGCGGTCTCCCGCGCAGCGGGCAGCACGCGGGCTGCGACGACGATCCCGAGCCACGCGCACAGCACACCGACGACGACGCTGGTCACCGCGTACGCGATCCCGATGCCCACTGCCCCATCGCGGCCGAGCAGGGAGATCTCCAACGCGAACGCGCTGTAGGTCGTGTACGCACCGCAGAGCCCCGTGCCGGCGAGAAGCCGAATACGTTGGCGCCAGCCATCATCGGGGCCGAGGCGGGCGAGCGTCTCCAGCAGCAGGCCGAGGATGAACGCGCCGGTCAGGTTGATGCCGAAGGTCGCCCAGGGCCAGGCTCCGCTCGCGGCCGGCCAGGTCTTCTCCAGCCAGTACCGCACGCCGGTGCCGACGACGCCGCCCGCGAAGACGAGGGCCAGCGCGACGGGTTGCCGATGCAGCGGCGGCGAGTCGGGATCGACCCCGAGTTCAGGACGGGAGTCAGGCGTCTCGCTCATGCCCCACCCGACCGAGCGTCGTACTCGGTCCGGGCATCGAGTACCGCCGACATGTGCTCGGTGGACCACTCGGTCAACGCGGCGAGCGGGATCTGCAGCGTGCGTCCGAGCGCGGTGAGTTCGTGCTCGACCCGCGGCGGCACCTCCGGATACACGGTGCGAGTCACCAAACCGTCGGGCTCCATGGACCGCAGCGCTCGGGACAGCATTTTCTGGGATACCCCGTCGACGGTCGTCTGCAACTGCGAGAACCGCTGCGGTCCGACGTCGAGAGCACCGATGACGAGCACCGTCCATCGGTCACCGATGCGGTCCAACAGCCCACGCGACGGACAGTTGCGGCTGAACGGATTCCATAACGTCTCGCTCACACCCACCTCCTGAGGTCGCCAGCATAGACCCACCGTCCGCAGAGCCCCACGACGCTCCGTTGCCCGACAAGGTCTCGCGCGCCGATGCTCAGGCGGCCGGACGCTTCGGCCATTCGAAGCCGACCGTCGACAATTCCATCGTGCTGCTGATCGATCACCAGATCGGGCTGCGCGCCTCCAGGCCGACGCCGCGCTGGCGCGCATGGTGCAGGCCGGGGCGCAGCCGGTGTCGACGTTCGCGCTGGCGTGCGAATTGGTCGAGGACTGGAAGAAGCCGTGGAGCAGCGCGATGCTCGAACCGTTCAATCAGAATCTGTCCGAGTACGGGTACGTGCTGCAGAACTTCTGGAACAACTACGGCGGCGAGAAGGTCGTCGCCGACCCGTTCGCCGAGAAGTCCTGACGGTTCGGCTCACCCGCCGAGCTGCTTGGCCAGATCCTCCAGGACGGCGACGTCCTCGATGGTCGACGGGACGGTGTACTCCTCGTGATCGGCGATCTGGCGCATCGTCTTGCGCAGGATCTTGCCCGAGCGTGTCTTGGGCAGTGCGGGCACCACCGTCACGTCGCGGAAGGTGGCGACGGCACCGATCTCGTTGCGCACCATGGCCACCAGCTCGCTGCGCAGGGTGTCGGGTTCGATGTCGACGCCGGCCTTGAGGACGACGTAGCCGCTGGGGCGCTGGCCCTTGAGATCGTCGTGGATACCGATGACCGCGCACTCGGCGACTGCCGGATGCGACGCCACGACCGCCTCGATCGATCCCGTCGAGAGCCGGTGTCCGGCAACGTTGATCACGTCGTCGGAGCGGCCGAGGACGAAGACGTAGCCGTCGGCGTCGATGAAGCCGGAATCGCCGGTGAGGTAATAGCCGTCGAACGCCGACAGATACGACTTGAGGTAACGGTCGTCGTCGTGCCACAGGCCGGCCAATGTGCCGGGCGGCAGCGGCAGTTTGATGACGATGTTGCCCTCGGTGTCCGCGCCGACCGGCTTGCCCTCTCCGTCGAGGACGCCGACCAGGTAGCCGGGCACCGGCACCGTCGGCGAGCCCGCCTTGAGCGGCATCGGTTCCAGCCCACGTAGATTCGCGGCGATCGCCCAGCCGGTCTCGGTCTGCCACCAATGGTCGACGACAGGTACGCCCAGAACCTCGCTCGCCCACTCGTAGGTGTCCGGATCGAGGCGTTCACCGGCGGCGAAAAGCGTTCGGAGACTGGAGGTGTCGTACTTCGCGAGCTCCGCGGCGTCGGGATCGGCCTTGCGGATGGCGCGTATCGCGGTGGGCGCGGTGAACAGCGCGTTGGCCCGGTGATCGGAGATGACCCGCCAGAACGCACCGGCGTCGGGGGTGCCGACCGGCTTGCCCTCGTACATGATCGACGTCGCACCGACGAGCAGTGGTCCATAGACGATGTAACTGTGGCCGACAACCCATCCGACGTCGGAGGCGGTCCACCAGACGTCGCCCGGTTCGATGCCGTAGATGTTGCTCATCGACCAGGTCAGGGCGACGGCGTGACCGCCGTTGTCGCGGACCACGCCCTTGGGCTTCCCGGTGGTTCCCGAGGTGTAGAGGATGTAGAGCGGATCGGTCGCCGCGACCGGCGTCGGGGCGACCGGTGCGGCGTCGGCGATGGCGGCGTCCCAATCGATCCAGCCGGCATGGTCGGCGGCGGAACCGGCGATCTGACCGCGGTCCTTGACGATGACCGTCGTCGGCTTGGACTGCGCCAATTCAATCGCCTTGGCGACCATCGGCAGGTATTCGACGGCGCGTCCCGGCTCGAGGCCGCCGGAGGCGGTGATGACGGCGACCGGCTCGGCGTCGTCGATGCGGGTGGCGAGTTCAGGTGCGGCGAACCCGCCGAACACCACCGAGTGGACGGCACCGATGCGCGCGCAGGCGAGCATCGCGATGGCAGCCTCGGGGATCATCGGCATGTAGACGACGACCCGATCCCCGGCGGAAACACCCTGTGCGGCAAGAACTCCGGCAAACCGGGACACCTCGTCGAGCAGTTCGGCGTAGGTGTAGCGGCGCACCGTGCCGACCATCGCCGAATCCCAGATGAGCGCGGTGCGCTCACCGTTGCCTGCGGCGACGTGCCGGTCGAGGGCGTTGAAGCTGGTGTTCAGTTCGGCGTCGGGAAACCAGCGGTAGAAGGGTGGGTTCGAGTCGTCGAGGGCCTTGGTCGGCGGGGTACTCCAGTCGACGGCCTGTGCCGCGGTGAGCCAGAAGGCCTCGCGGTCGTCTGCTGCCTGCGCGAATGCGTCGCTGTAACGCCCCATCGTCGTGCCTCTTTCGCCGATCGCCGATCCCGGTGGTACCGGTGTAATCCACCGCGCTCACAGGGTAGCGATGTGAGCATCGCCACGGCGACGGTTCGACGACGCTGCGCCCACCGGTCGATTCGCCGCGCCGAACGGCGCCCGGAACCTGCCCGTTCTGTCAGTCCAGATACTTTTCGACCACGTCGGCGGGGCGCGTCTGGGCGTCGTCGGGGTTGAAGCCGGCCTCGCGGCGCGCCTTGCGCTGACGCAGCAGATCCCACGACTGATCGAGCGACACCTCGATCTGCTTGAGCCGCTTGTTCTCCTCTTCCGGGGAGATCTCGCCGCGGCCGAGCTTCTCACGCAACTCGTGCTCCTCGGCGATGAGGTCGGTGATCCGGTCGTGAATGCTGGCATCTGAGGTCATGAATCCACCGTAGCCCTCGCGGCAACCCGAGCCCGTCTCAGTAGAGGATCTTGCGCCAGTTCTCCTCGGCCATCTGCTCTTCCAGATCCTCGTCGGAGATCTCCAGATGCGGCCACAGCGTCTTGACGATCTGCGCGGGACTGGAGATCTCGTCGGGGTGCCAGGTCTCCGGCTTCCACAGATCGGATCGGAAGAACGCCTTGGAGCAGTGGAAGAAGACCTCCTCGACGGTGATCTCCACGGCGAGGATGGGGCGCTTCTTCTTCACCATCAACGCGTCGAAGTAATCGGCCTCTCCGACGATCCGCGCGGAACCGTTGACCCGCAAGGTGTCGGCACGACCGGGGATCACCGCAATGGTGCCGGCATGCCCGTTCTGTAAAACGTTGAGGTAACCATCGACCCGCTTGTTGCCGGGACGCTCGGGGATCGCGATGGTGCGCTCGTCGATGACATGGACGACCTTGCCCGGCGGATCACCCTTGGGCGACACGTCGAGGCGGCCGTCGGCGTCCGCTGTCGCGAGGAAGATCATCGGGGTGGCGGCGAGCCATTCGAGATGTACCTGCTCGAGCGCCGGTTTGACCTTGTTCACCACCGATTCGTGCGGGTGCCCGACGATCTCCCTCAACTGCTCCTCGGTGGTGATCTCCATGACGCCATGGTGCCAGCCGAATCGGACACACCCAAGTGACGGTGATCGCAGCGTGCACAATGACCGGGTGGCCAACCCGCGACCGACGACCGATGACGCCGTGCTGGCGCAGGTCGTCGACGCTGTGGGGTCCGACGGCGCTGTTGCCGGCGGCGCTGTGGGGTCCGACGGCGCTGTGGGGTCCGACGGCGCTGTTGGCGGTGGGGTAAGCCGCTTCGTGCTCGGAATCGTCGGGCCGCCCGGCGTCGGGAAGAGTTATGCCGCCGAGTCCGCCCGCGCGGCATTGGTCACGCGCGGCGTCGCGGCCGAGATCCTGCCGATGGACGGGTATCACCTGTCGAATGCCCAGCTGTCCGAGCTGGGGCTGCGTGATCGGAAAGGCGCGCCGGAGACCTTCGACGCGCACGGCCTGCTCGCGCTCCTCGGCCGACTGCGTACCGACACGTCCTGCCCCATCTTCATCCCCGGCTTCACGCGCGAGCTCGACGAGGCGGTCGCCGCGGCCGGGCGCATCGACCCGAGCACCCGCGTCGTCATCGTGGAGGGCAATTACCTTCTGCTCGACCGGGATCCGTGGGATCGGGTGCGTTCGGCGTTGGACCTCAGCTGGTACCTCGACTCCGACGATGATCAACGGGAGCAGCGACTGGCGGCGCGGCACATGCAGTTCGGGCGCAGCGAGGATCAGGCGTGGGCGTGGATCGAATCCGTCGACCGCCCCAACGCCGAGCTGATCGCGGCGACTCGCGCGCGTGCCGACGTCGTCACCACCGTGCACCTCCGGTAGGTGGTCGAGTAGCCCGCTACCCATCAGGTGGTCGAGTAGCCGTCGCGCGAGCGAAGCGAGCCCGCCGGCGTATCGAGACCCCGCCCCCACACCAGCTTCCCGCGCACCTATTCGACTGCCGCTTATCGGTTTTCGGTGTAAATCAATCAGCGGGAGTGAAGAACCCGCGCGGGAAGGCTCGTCCGGGCTCCAGATCCGGGGTGTCCGGAGCAAGACCCTACCCAGCCGCCGGATGGACAGGAAAAAACTCAGGCCCCGACCGAATTGGTCAGGGCCTGAGTCGTGGTAGTCCTCGCAGGCGCCAAGGCCAACACCCCAAGGTCCGCCGACCGACGGCCTGACCAGGCACAATCGGCACACAGACGTCTCCGATCGCGGATCACCGCACAGCTACGAAGCGACGTGCTAGGGCTCTATCAGAGCGGTATGAGCAGTCGAGCAGTCGCCGAGCAGGTCGGAATCGGACGGACCACGGTGCTGAACATCCTCAAACGCGAAGGTGCAGAAGTACGACCACACGGAGCGCACGACTAACCCTCGCTCGCGACGCCTGGCCACATTAACCTTCTTCGCCGCCTTCGTCGGTTCGGTCGCTCGGGTCGAGCCCAAGAAGTATCCGCATAGCGTTCGTGAGGTCCACTGGATCGGCGACTTCGACCACGATCGTTCCTGTGTAGATCTCGTTGTGTCCGCGAGCTGTAATTTCCCATGTACCGCGGACCGTCTCCGTATCAGCTTCCGCGGGGACGACGAGAATGAGCTCCTCATGATCAAACACGTACTCCTCACGCGGCCGGAGATCACCTACGTCGAGGCACAGATCGACTGACCCAGAGTTGCGCCACTCAAGGGACGATCGATAGGCCGATGGAACAGCAACGCTTGGCAAGTAAGGGGCTCCTTGCAAGTGAGCGAAGGTCGACCGCTGCGTGGGGCCCCATGTGCGAGGAGCCTCGGGAAGGCCAATGTCAGCAGAATCGAAATCGTCGTCGGCTGTCCACTCAACTCCCTGGACTGCTCCCTGGAGGTGGATCTTCACCTCCACATCATGGAGAAAGGTCTTCGCTTCATTCTTCACTCGAATAGAGATAGATCCGAGCAACTGACCCGCCAGTCGGTCAACCGCACCCGGCCAGCACTGACGGAAGTTGTTCTCCCACTCCGTGATTGACGCCTCATATTCGGCTTCGGTCCGCTCTTCAGGCTCAGTGGGAAACATTGATGCTTGCATTCGTGCGACCGCGTTGATCTGCGGCATCAGAGACTTGGCTAGCGAGGGCGGTATCTCAGCTATACCAGCCGCCGGTGCAGGTTCGGGTTGTGGAAGTGCGTCAGCTAACCGCCGAGTCGTCTGACCAACATAGTCATCCAGCGTTCGGTTGACATCTACCGCGACAGGGTGCGCGACGCCGTCGATAGTCACTTCAAAAGCGACTTCGGGCACCTCCTGGATAGCACCTCGCTTAAGCAGTCCATCGAACTCATCGCCTTTCGCTTCACGGGTTTCGCCGTCCGCTCGGATGTAGATGCGCCCATCAATCAGACCATCGCCGTCCTTCCGGCACGGAAATGGCTGCTGGCCGTCCTTTGGTGGGTCAACAACGATCACCAGCACTTCTTTGTCGGAGTCCGGAACTGGAACTCGAACAAGATCCCACCGAGGACCAGCCGCCCCAAGATATCGACTCACGATCTTGTCAATCTCGAGAACTTCGATCGGCGGTACGCCGCGTGCCTCACCGGGCGCAACACCGATCACCATGACGCCGTACCCCTCAAACGCAGTCGCCGCCACATCAGGCAAGCGGTTGGCAGACCCGAGGATGTACTTGGCGATCTTCGCTACATCCGTCTTCTTTGTCAGATCGAGATCGCTTTTGACCTCCAAGAAATGGCGCTCGACTCGGTCGTCACTCGCCGCGACAGCCGAAACGAGTCGCGCAGCAGCGATTTGCCCGAGAGGGGCACGCGAAACATCTAGGTCAACTGTCATCGCTGCGACTCCTTTTCCTCCACGTACTTCGCCGCCGCCGAAAACGATGAGTATCCGCTTGTCCGATCCACGAGAGACAACACCATGTCACCCTTCGTGAAGCGATCGGTGAAGTAACTTCCTTCGATTTCCCGCGGCTTAAGCGTTGTTGGCAACAGGTTGCACGCACCTGTGCTGCGCATGCTCCGATGAGACTCGGAGACCTTAGGTCTGTTGTCATAGGTGAAAGTTAGGCTGTCGACAGAATTTTCGTAGGTCGGAAGCCAGGTTGTCGCAGTACTCTTGCTCGAACTTTGATCTGAATACAGACGTAAGTAAATCGTCCAGAATGATTGCTTGATCTCAATAAATGCTGATATAGGACCGCGATTTCCGCCATCAGGAATCGCCGAATCCGGGTGCGGGGTCAATGTAGCGCACCATAGCCCGCGGAGATCGGGCCGACGGACGAAGCGCTGTACGCCAGGCAGCCGCCACAGCCAAAGATCCCAAGCAACAACGCCAAGCACCACAACCGTGGGCAGAAAAGAGACTACAAATCGCCACCAGCTGGGGAGCTCAAAGCCAAGACTGAACAGAACAATCGAGTATATCCCCGAGATTACGAGGGCAATCGTGCGCGCGAGTACCGTCGGCCGACCCATCTATGCATCTCCCAGGCCGAGGTAGTTCCAGCCCGCGTACGCGAAGTCTCGCGCATCCTGTCGCGTCCACTTCTGAGCTCCGCTAAACAGAAATTTCGCTTCGTTGACCTCGACCCAACGATCATCTTGCGCGCTTGGTTCGAGTCCTTCCAACGAAGTATAAATATGCGCGAGTGCCGCCTTCACGACCGTAGTCCAGGGCGAACGACTGAAGATCTCATCCGGACAGTTATATACAAGACACTCAACAAAGAATGAGGGTACCTCCCGGTGATAGTCCGCCTCGGCCATCGCATTCTCTAACCGCTTAAGTATTCGGACTGTTTTCTTGAACGCTTGGCTCGTCCGCGTGTTCTTCGCGCGGCCATTGGCTAGTTGCAGTGCGGAGTAGTTGACCACAGAAGTGCCGTCAGTCTTGAAGACTTTCGCTCCCTCTCGAAAGCTCGTTGGCGAGAAATAGTACCGATAGTTGAAGCACGGCACCACATCCGCCTCGACGCGGGCTGACGTCGAGTGAATCTGGATCGCCGTAGATCCACTCGTGTCGACGGCACCATCGAACTTGGCCTTGAGAGCAACTACCAATTCAGACCGCAGTTTCGTTGGCGTCCATTCACCGGTGTAAGGTGATCCTCCTGACGGGTGGACACCTGGTGTATGTTCATCCCAATAGACCACTTCCTCGCATTCCACAGCGATGTCGACATCGCTGTCAGAGCGCACATTCGTGTTGTTCGCATAAGAGCCCTTCGCATAAACCGCGCGCGACATGCCGCGAAACGGTTCATGTGCATTAATGGCCTCGCGGATCATCCGTTCTGTCCGATCCTGCTTATCCTGCTCGGTTACGCTCGATGGTCCGGTCCAGCTTGCGAGCTTGTCATCCAAGGCTGTCATGCCCTCGTACCTTCAGTAGTCACTGTTGACGTCATTTATCCGCTCCCGAGGCGAGCCCGAAGAACCGCTCGAAGAACGCTTCCAGCTTCTGGATCACACGCTGCTTCTTCTCGCCATGCCCACCGCCGCTTGCGAATCGGGAGGCAGGAGGCAGTACCTTGCTGATCGCCGTTCCGGTAGTGCGCAGCGCGCCGTCACGGAACGCTGTATCGACGAAGGCGCGGGCATTATCGGCACGGAGGTTCTCGTCCTCAATGATCTTGGCCAGCTCAGCGTCGCGCTTAGCTGCAACGAACGCCTGCCACTCTTCGTCGATCGCACCGTCAACCGATACAGAGTCGACGAAGTCCTCGATGAGATCCTTCTTGTTACGCAACGTCGGGCTGGCATCGACCGCGCGGGAGATTTCGGCGCGAATCTCTTTGTCTTCGCCATTGCCGCCGTGCTCCTCGCGATACTTGGCGACGAGCATCAGGATGTAGTCGACGTTGATCTCGACCTGCTTGATCAGCTCGACCTCGAAGACCACGTCGTCGTTGATCAGCTCTTTGTCGGCATCAGTTCCCTTGCGGAACTCGGCGTACAGATCGAGGTAGACACTGCGGTAGTCCTGACCTTGGCGTTCGGTCAGGATCTCGTTGCCGGCGAAGTCATCAAACGAGGTGAGGATGTTCTCCAGCCGCAGGATCTGCCCGAACAGCGCGATGAACTCCTTCTGCGCGGCCTCGCCGACGATCGGCTGTCCGAGTGGGAACGCCGACAGCATCTCGTTCACCTTCTCGGAGTACTCGCTGTAGTACTCCCCGTAGGGCTTGAGGATCACCACACCGCGCGCGTCCTTGTTGCCAAACAGCTCCAGCGCCTTGTTGGTGGCGTCCTCGAGGTCGCGGAAGGCCACGATGTTGCCATAGGTCTTTACTGAGTTCAGGATGCGGTTGGTGCGGGAGTACGCCTGGATCAGGCCATGCGCGCGCAGGTTCTTGTCCACGAACAGGGTGTTCAGCGTGGTTGCATCGAACCCGGTGAGGAACATATTGACCACGATCACCAGGTCGAGTTCGCGGTTCTTCAACCGCTGCGACAGATCCTTGTAGTAGTTCTGGAACTTGTCGGCACTGGTGTCGTAGCTGGTGCCGAACATCTCGTTGTAGTCGATGATCGCGTCTTCGAGGGCCGAGCGTGCGTCGGTCGGGAGATCGTCGGTCTCGAATCCCTCGTCATCGATGATGCCGTCGTCGACGGCTTCGTTGGCGCCGTAGGAGTAGATGAGCCCGATCTTGAGGCGCTTATCGGCGGGCAGCTTCTCCTGCTCCCACTTCAGCATGTTGTAGTAGATACGTGCCGCCTGGATCGAGGCAGTAGCGAAAATGGCGTTGAAGCCGCGCACCCGTTTGCGTTCTCGCAGTGCTTCGGCTTGGCGGCGTGTACGTGTCGCTTGCGGCACGTTGGTCACCACCGAGTGCTCGTAGCTCGACGACCGCTTCGTCTTCTGATCGAAATGCTCCAGGGTGTATTTGACGATCTCACCGATGCGGCGCTCATCCAGCAGCGCCTTCTCCCGGTCGATCGCCGAGACCTGCTTGTCATCGGGATTGCCGACCTTGATCGTGTTGATGTAGTCGATCCGGAACGGCAGCACGTTCTTGTCGGTGATCGCGTCGACGATCGTATAGGTGTGCAGCTTCTCGCCGAAAGCCTGCTCGGTGGTCTTGAACTGTGGATTGCCTCCGCTGCCACTGTTTTCGGCGAAGATCGGAGTGCCGGTGAAGCCAAACAGGTTGTAGCGCTTGAACGCCTTGGTGATGTCGGTGTGCATATCCCCGAACTGCGAACGATGACACTCGTCGAAAATGATCACGACATGTTCGCCTGTGATCGCGTGATTCTTGTTGACCTTGATGAAGGTCGAGAGCTTCTGGATCGTCGTAATGATGATCCGCGCGGTCGGATCCTCGAGCTGCTTCTTCAGTACGGCCGTCGAGGTATTCGAGTTCGCCGCACCTTTCTGGAAGCGGTCGTACTCGCGCATCGTCTGATAGTCGAGGTCCTTGCGATCCACGACAAACAGCACCTTCTCCACGCTCGGTAGTTTCGAGGCAAGCTGCGCCGTCTTGAACGACGTCAACGTCTTGCCCGAGCCCGTGGTGTGCCACACGTAACCGCCGGCCGCGACAGAGCCGAGCTGCTTGTAGTTCGTGGCGATGTCGATGCGCTGCAAGATTCGCTCGGTCGCGACAATCTGGTACGGACGCATCACCAGCAATAGCCGGTCAGCGGTCAGCACGCAGTAGCGGGTCAGGATGTTGAGGAGCGTGTGCTTGGCAAAGAAGGTCTTCGCAAACGACGTCAGGTCTTGGATCGGCTTGTTCTGTGCATCCGCCCACCAGGATGTGAACTCGAACGAGTTCGAGGTCTTGCGACCCTTGCCTGGCTTCTGCCCCTCCCTGAGGTGCTGGCTGCGCGTGGTGTTCGAGTAGTACTTCGTCAGCGAGCCGTTACTAATGACGAACAACTGCACGTACTCGAACAGCCCAGAACCCGCCCAGAAGCTATCGCGCTGATAGCGATTGATCTGGTTGAACGCCTCGCGGATATCGACACCACGCCGCTTGAGCTCGATGTGCACCATCGGCAGGCCGTTCACCAGAACCGTCACGTCGTAGCGGTTGGCGTAGCGCCCTCCCGCACTTTCCTCGTCGGCAGCGTCCGCGCGGTCGACCTCGTACTGGTTGATGACTTGCAGCCGGTTGTTGTGGATGTTCTGCTTGTCCAGCAGGGTGATGTTCTTTGTCGAACCATCGTCACGCTTGAGGATCTGCACGTGATCCTCCTGGATACGCACGGTCTTCTCAGCGATGCCGTCGTTCTTTCCGGCGATCTTGTTCTCGAAGAAGTCAGTCCACTCCGCATCCGAAAATGTGATGTGGTTCAACGCCTCTAGCTGCACGCGGAGGTTCGCCACCATCTGCGCCTCAGAAGTGATGGCGAGGTACTCGTACGCTTGCGATTCCAATAGTTTGACCAGTTCGCGCTCCAGCGCTGCCTCGGACTGGTAGGCAGCCTCCGCCGTTGCATCCGGCACATACTCGGCGACGACCGTACTCTCTGCGGAGACGGCGATCGGATCGTACTTGCGTGGTTTCGCCTCACTCATGCTGTGGCCTCCTCAAAGGTCAGCAGCTTGTCGCGGTAGTACTCGTACTGCTTGCGGCGCGCCGCAAGCTCGGCAGGTAGACCGACGCTCAGGTCGTTCACAAGAGCATTAAACCTGTCAAGGATGGTGACGATTCGTTCCTGCTCTTCAAGACTGGGGACAGGGATCGCAATCTTCGCCAGTCCAGATGCCGACAGCCGCTTGACTTTGCCTCGGGCGACGTGATTCGCCTTCTGCGCGTGGAAGTCATCTGTCTGAACTGCATACGCCACATATTTCGGGCTAAGCGTCGACGTGAAAGAGAAAGTGTCATCGTGTACTGCGACGGGACCCTCCCCAAGCCACGCAACAGCTTTTCCGACGTCCTCGACAGTCTCGCCAACTCCTGCGAAGACCACGTCGCGAGGCTGAGCGAATCGCAGTTGAGTACCCAGTTCAGGTCGAACCTCGCGCACTGCGACCGACGCTGACACGCCGTAGTCGGTGTATATCTCGCCGTAATGGATGCTGGGTATTCCGGACTCGACAACATCATTCTTCGTGAATCGACGTCCACGGACGAACGTTCCAAGTTCACCCATTGGAACCTTCGGCCCGTCCGCAGCCGATACGAGTGAGTCCCGGTAGAAGTCATACTGACGGCGGCGGGCTTCCAGCTCTGCTTCCAGCTCTGCTTCCAGCTCTGCTTCCAGCTGAGAGAACTGATCCAATATCCGCACAATTTCGCGTTGGACTTCGAGAGGCGGCACGGGGATTCTGATAGTTTCGAGCTTCTTAGCAGAAACATCAATTACCTTGGTCCCGGTAGCGAGTACGCGTTTCTGGTCAAAGAAGGCTGGAGACTGTAACCAGTAAGACAAGTACTTCGACTCCATCGAGTGCTTAATTATGGTTGCATGGCCGCCTGTCACAATTTGACCATCTCCCAGCCAGGCAACAGCTTTACCGACATCATCGAGGTTTTCACTCGTATTCGTGATGATAATGTCGCCAGGATCGGCCTTTGCGAGCTTTTCGGAGGTTTCAGGGGAAACAAAAGACAGTGTTTGGTCTGTCCACGCACCATACTTAGTATAGATTTGCCCGTAATGAATCGCGCCGACACCAGAATCGGTAAGCACACTCTTTGGCATGCCGTTCCCACGAACCAGCTGAGCAATATCTCCAAGGGCCTTTAACTCAACTCCGTTCGGAGAGAGCTCTGCGATCAAGTCATCGATACGGCTCACAGTTCGTCCTCCCCGACCAGCGCGAGAAGGTCTTCAACCGCGAGCTGCTGCTCGGGGTCTGCGTGGCCATCGGTAATCCTGATACCGTCCGAGCGCAGGACATCAATCGGATCGCGATGATCCTCGGGGTCATGCCAGCGAAACTCGTCGGCGACCCGCCCGTCCCACCTCAGAACACGGTAGGCGTTGTCGCAATCTGCGCTGCGGCTGAGGTGGCCGGCCATCGCGACGGGCCCGGTTCCCACAGCCTCGGCGAGGTTGTTGTAGCTCGTCCATCGCCCAGTGGGCAGAGCGTCCAGGATGGCGTGCGCCTGCGACCAGTCGAATCGCTTCTGATCGCTGAAACTCTCTTTGTATCCTGCAAGGAGAGCATCGTCATACTTGGGTCGACCCCAGATCGCAACTGCTTGTGCTGCAAGAGTATTGGCGCGCTTGCCGATCTCGACTGCGTTCCAGGAGTCAAGCTGCGCAAGTCCTTGGTTGAGACGGAGCGGACTGTGCTTGAATCCGCCTTCCATGTCTCTCTTGTCGTCGAACGGGCGGTCGGAGTACTCCGGGTTGTAGCCGGTCAAGGTGAGGTTGCCGAGGGTATGGAGGTAGCGGTCGTGATCGGCCTCCCAATTGGCCCCGAGCGCTTGCTGCCACGCGGGATTGGCGTTCTGCGGCATGATGTGTTCGATCGTGTATTCGGCGATCGACACCTCTTCCTTGCGGCCGTGATTCTCCATCTTTCGGAAGAAGTAGCTGCGACGCTTCACGTTGTACATGTCGGTGGTCTTGAGGGCCTCCTCGAACTCTTCGTCGGTCGGGAATCGCCGATAGTTCGGCAGTGTCAGGAGGCGTGCGCAGACGCTTACGACATAGTTGTCCTCGTTGATCGCGGCAGACAGGTTCGCGAAGGTCTTGTTGAGGCTGTTGGTAGGAATGCGGCATACCACCCGGCGGAACAGGTACGAGATCACCGCGTCGAGGATTGCGGCGAAGTCATCACCGCTGAGGACACCGGCTGCGTAGTCCGCGTAGAGGCGCAGTTGGAACGGGTACGTGACGGTGGCAAGCTGGTCGACTTCGGCGAATCTGCGCGCCAGGTTCGTATCGGGTTCCTTCCCAAGTGCCATGTTGGCGAACCATGTCGCGTGGCGGCTGAGGTCGATGACCAGGTCATCTCTGCTGGTACCTGCGGCTTCCTGCTCAAAGGCGTATGCCTTGAAAGCCTCGTAGATCTCGATGAGGCGCGGGATGGAGTTGGTCTTGACGGTTAGATAGTGACGGACGAACTCGTCAAACCGCTTCTCGTCGTCACCCTGGAACAGGCGCTCCATCGGGAACCAGTAGTCCTCGTAGAGCTGCTCCTGTTGCGCTGGCGGTAGGTCCATCAGCACGAAGTTGCGGATGAGGTCAGCTTGGGAGAGCTTCTTGCCGGTGGCGTTCATCGACTCGAACACCAGCTGCGGGTCGTCCATACCGCGGGTGAGCTTCACATCGACCACTACGAGTTTGTCGAGCCCCTTACAGACGTGGGTCAGGTCGATCTCGGGATCATCGAGTCGGGCGACAAAGTATGCGTAATTGTCCGCTACCCGTGAGGTCGTATCAGGCATCGGAGCACTTCGGACAACTGCCTTCAAGGCGTCTCTGTCGCGTTGAGACAGTGTCAGCTTGAAGTAGTCATCGCCGGATTCATACTCATTCCGTAAGTACAGCCCCCGAATCTTCTGTGGGGCGAAGCCCGGCTCGGGTTCCTTTTCATCTACCGGCAGGGTTTCCAACTTGGCGGCGAGCGCGGCCAGAACAAGTGTCACTGTGGTGACGCGTTGTTGTCCGTCGATTATCAGGTCGGGCTCGCGCGAAGTGTTGGAGCCTTGGTCTCGCTCGATGTAGACGATCGAGCCGGTAAAATGGCTGTTCAGCTTCTCACGTGCACCAGCGCGGATGATGTCTTGCCACAGCTGCTCGCACTCCGCCTCACCCCACGAGTAGACCCGCTGATAGATCGGCACGACGAACCGATCACTCTGCTTCAGCAGCTTCAGCAAGTTTGTGTCGACTGCCTTCACTTGGCGACCCCTTCGAGGTCGGCCACGATCTCATCGATAGACCTGCGGAGTTGCTGCTGCCGGACGACGATCCGCGCGATCTCGGCGTTCAGTTCCGCGATGTCGACGATCTCACGGAGGTCTTCTTGCTCGACATAGCTGGACACCGCGATGTTGTAGTCGTTGGCTGCGATGCCTTCGTTTGCCACAAGCTTCGCGACGTGATCGGCGTCTTCGCGAGCCGCGAGGGTGCCGAGGATGTGATCCTGGTTCTCCGGAAGCAGTTTGTTCTTGTTGCCGAGGCGCTTGAACTCCGCTGAAGCATCGACAAACAGCACACTGTTGTCCTTCTTGGACTTCTTGAGCACGATGATGCAGGTCGCAATCGTGGTGCCGAAGAACAGATCTGGCGGTAGCTGTATCACCGCGTCGACGTAGTTGTTGTCGATCAGGTACTTGCGGATCTTCGCCTCCGCACCACCGCGATAGAGCACGCCCGGGAACTCGACGATCGCCGCCGTGCCGTTGACTGCTAGCCAGGAGAGGATGTGCATCGTAAACGCCAAGTCGGCCTTGGACTTCGGCGCAAGCACGCCCGCAGGGGCGAAGCGTTCGTCGTTGATCAACAGTGGGTTGGCGTCACCCTCCCACTTGATTGAGTAGGGCGGATTGGAGACGATCGCCTCGAACGGCTCGTCGTCCCAGTGCTGCGGATCAGTGAGCGTGTCACCGTGGGCGATGTCGAACTTCTCGTAGTTCACGTCGTGTAGGAACATGTTGATGCGCGCGAGGTTGTAGGTGGTCAGGTTGATCTCCTGGCCGTAGAAGCCGCCCACGTTCTCCTTGCCGAGCACCTTGGCGAACTTGAGCAGCAGCGATCCCGACCCAGCGGCCGGGTCATAGACCCGATTCACCCGCTTCTTGCCCGCGACGGTGATTTTTGCGAGCACTTCGGAGACCTCCTGCGGCGTGTAGTACTCGCCACCCGACTTGCCGGCCTGAGAGGCGTACATCTGCATGAGGTACTCGTAGGCATCGCCGAACAGGTCTATCGAGTTGTCCTCGAAGTTGCCGAGCGGAAGATCGCCGATCGCATCGAGCAGCTTGACTAGCTTCTCGTTGCGCTTGGCGACGGTGTTGCCTAGCTTGGAGCTGTTGACGTCGAGGTCGTCAAACAGGCCCTTGAGGTCATCCTCGCTTTCAGTGCCGACGGCCGACCCTTCGATGTTCTTGAAGACCCGCTCAAGGGTCTCGTTCAGGTTCACATCTCGAGGTGCACGCTCGCGGACGTTCTGAAAGAGCTCAGACGGCAGGATATAGAAGCCCTTTTCGTCGACAGTATCTTTACGACCAAACTCAGCGTTCTTGTCGTCGAGCTTTGCGTAATCGAAGCCCGCGTCTCCGGCTTCGTGTTCGAGCTTATTTAAGTATGCGGTGAGATTTTCGGAGATAAATCGATAGAACAGCATGCCGAGTACATAACTTTTGAAATCCCAGCCATCCACACTTCCACGAAGATCATTGGCGATTCGCCAAATTGTCTTGTGCAGCTCGGCCCGCTGCCCTTCTTTTGTCGTCGGTGACATATCCATCTCTCCCGGGCATCGCGATAGACTGCCCCATTTAATGATGTTCACATTTTAACATTCTTTAGAACATATGTGCGAACATCGTCACTTGCGTAATCTGATGCGATCAGCATGCCAGAGCTGTGGGACAAGATCGGGGACGTCATGACCCGAGCCACGATGTGAGACAGCTATGCCCAGTCAGCGCTTGCCGTTACGCCTGATCACGACAGCACTAGCCGGGTTCGGCTCGACTCCAACGACGTCGTACAGCTTCCGCATCGCAGTGACCCGTCGGCGGATGGTGCTCTCGCTGTACTTTCTCCTGCGCAGAAGCGCCACGTACTGACGGATGTCTTTCTCAGTCAGCGCGAGGACGTCTTTGTCACGTTCCTCTGCCCACATGAACACATGGTCCAGATCACCCCAGTAGGCCCTCGCGGTGTTGTAGCCGTGTGGCAGTAGGACCTGCTCACGAAGCTCACCGAAGCGCTCATATCGGATCTCGAGCTCACGAATGATCGGCAGTAGGTAGTCCGGGTAGTACGAAGACTGGTCGGCTTTCGATTCGTCATCACGCTCTCGCACACCGCGACTGTATCGGGTGAAGTGCTATCACGCTTATGCTTTTGGACCCGCTACCTGCACAAATATCGTGATTTCCGTCAGATCACCTGTTCGCGGAGTTGCCCGAACAGCCGAAAAGATGGAGATCACAGTGTCCGCACTTGAGCGCTACTCAGCTAGTACGACCGCCCCTTTTTCGACCTACTCGGGCGGCCGGCTATCCCGCCAGACCGCTCGCGACTTGGCCGCTATCGACCACTCGACAGAGATTCGCGCCGCACGCGTGGCGGCAGCTGGCGAAGTGCAGCAGGCCAGAATCGACGCCGTCGCCCGAACCGGCGCGTATGCCCTGCAGCAGGTCGCCCTGGTATCACAGATGCAGCAGCAACTTGCGTTGGCGGCCCCGGCAGCGTCTGGCGATCTGGACTTCATCAGGACCATGACTGTGATGGGCATCGGCCAGATCGTCGCTGATACGGGCCGGGCGGTGAACCGGTGATGACCGCGCTCATGATCATCCTCGTGGTCGTCGCCGCGATCTTGTCGATGCTGTTCATCGCGAGGTTCCTCGTCGACGTGTTCGACGAGTCGGACCGTCAGCTAGAGATCGCCCGCATCAATCGGGAACGCAGGTTGGCTGAGGCTCGGATCAACCGTCTGACCTATTCAGCAATGCAGCAGATGAGCAATGCGGCCGCTCCGCACGGAGTGTTCTGCCAGTGCGCGCGCTGTGTCGGGCGCGGAGGTCAGCGATGACCGACACGTCACCGAACCTCGACATAATGCTCGGCGTTCAGTCTGACTACATCTCGACCGAGCAGATCGAACGGGCCAGACGGGGGCTGACACGGTGGGTATTCACCGCCGCGACGACGAAGGCGCGAGAGTGCGGCTTCGCCTGGATGCCACGGCCGGACGCCCCGTCGACCTATCTGGAGCTCTGCGCCGCGTACTCCCGCTCGACTGAGGCGGGCGGGCCGTTGCCGGTGTCGTCGGAGAACTCGGCCTCGGCCATCCTGACTTCGCCCGATGCCAACTTCGCCTGGCGATTCGTGCACGACGTGGCACACGTCAAACGTGGCCTCAGCTTCTCGCTGCCCGACGAGTACGAGCTGGCGTTATGGCACCTGTCCGAGCTGGAGCGGGACGGGTTCAGAACGGACAGTTTGGAGTACGCACTCCTGAAGGCCGACACGCTCGGCCAGGTGATCATCAACGCGGTCGTGCGTCGGTTCCCGGCCGATCAGGAGCTGTTCGACCTCGAATGTCAGCTGTACGGTTTCGAGCAGGGCATCCTTCGCGAGATCCGCCGGGAGTCGTCGTGAGTGGCGACCCCGGCGGGCTCGGGGGCCGGCTGCTCAACGCCTGCATCGCAATATTCGTCAGCGCCGTGGCGCTCTACGGCGCCATTTACATCCTTCAAGCGATCTGGGTTCCGCTCTGCATCACCATCACGACCGTCGCAATTGTCGGCGGATCTTCCGCAGTCATTTATCGACATTTTCGACGCTGGTAGTTCAGATCAGCCCGAGTTCCAGCCGGTGTTGTGGAATGCGCAGGAAATATTGACCGCTGCATTCGTGCAGCTCATAGTAAGGGCATGGCCGCTGCATAAATGCAGCACACCAATCGCCATTCAAATTATCAGGTAACCACCGAAAGGAGGGTGTATTAACTATGTCCAAAAAGCATTCACGCAAATCGCAACCGCAGAAGCGCGGCAGGAATCGGCAGATGCGGATTCGCAGCCAGCTCCGCTCCGACCCAGATCTGGGACGGATTGCCCGCACGGTGGTTGCCATCGCGGTCGCACAGGCCGAGAAAGAAGCACAGGAAGAGGTCGAACGCCGCGCGGAGGGCCAGGAGACCGGCGATGAATGAGGCCAACCGATTGGTCTTCGTCACCTTGTCGATCCCCGCTCCACTATCGATCGAGGCTGCGCATGCGGCCGTGGTCGCGCTGGCTGGACTCAGCGGACAACCTCAGGTCGTCATCGAGGCGCTCGGCGGCAATCGCCAGGTGCGGTGGCGCATCGGAATGCCGGTGCGCCACCGCCACCAGGTGATCGAGGTACTGCGGACCCATCTTCCTGGCCTCTTGGTCGACGAACCGCAGTTCCTCGCAGCCGGTCCGCGGGCAAATATCGCGGCGAAGGTTCGTGTCCGATCCCGGTCTGGCGTTGATGGTCCTCTGGCACACGAGTCCACCGAGTCGGTGACACGGGGGCTCCTCGGTGCCCTGGCGGTCGCTGGCAGTGATGAGCGCGTCTATCTCCAGGTGGTGCTCGGACCACGCAAGGCGCCCCAGGTACCCCCTGAACAGGTGCGTGGCGACAACCGCACACACGCCGCGGCCAAGCTCCGCGAGTTTCGGTTCGCCTGCGCCATCCGCGTGGCGGCGACCGCACCCGGTGACGACAGAGCTCGTCGGCTTGCGGATCGTGTCATCGCCGCGGTCCGCGGATTGAACGCGCCGAACGCACAGCTCACCGCCACCCGCATAGCCACTGCATCGTTCGACCGCGCTCGTGCGCCTTGGTTCTGGACGACGACGCTGAGCGTCAGTGAGGTCGTCGCACTGACGGCCTGGCCAATCGCTCATCGTGACGCCGCGCCGCTCCCCGGTGTGCCCTCGCGACATCCGAAGCTGCTCCCGACTCTGGCCAGCGCCCCAAAGGGAGGTCGGGAATTCGGCGTATCAACCGCACAGCCAGATCGCCGCGTTGGGATCTCGGTACGCGACTCGCTGTCCGGTATCGCCATCACAGGCCCGACCGGAGTGGGCAAGTCAAACCTGCTGGGTCAGTTCGCCCTGGCAGATATCACTGCGGGACGCGGGGTCGTGGTGATCGATCCCAAGGGTGATCTGATCGACGACATCCTGCAGCGCGCTGACGAATCACGACTCGACGACATCGCCGTCGTCGACGCCACCGACCCTGCACCCATCGGCATCAACGGACTGGTCGGTGCCATCGATCCAGACCTCGCGGCCGACACCACTCTCGGCGTCTTCCACTCACTGTGGGCCGACGCGTGGGGCCCACGCACGCAAGATGTCCTGCACGCCAGCCTCCTGACGCTCGCCCGGCGCGGTGACGCCTCGATCGCGATGTTGCCGCTGCTGCTCACCAATCCCGGCTTTCGGCGCTCGATCGTCGGCCGAGTGGCCCGCGAGGACCCCATGGGTCTCGGTGGTTTCTGGGCGTGGTGGGAGAGTCTCAGCGAAAACGAGCAGGCACAGGCCACCGCGCCATTGCTGCGCAGAGTTCGCCCGATCCTGCTGCGTCCGGGCCTGCGGGGCATCCTCGGCCAACGCCGCCCCAAGTTCGACCTGTCCGACGTATTCACCAAGCGCCGCATCCTGCTCGTAAGTCTCGAGAAAGGCAAGATCGGCCCCGAAGCTGCCGCACTGCTCGGTTCCCTGATCGTCTCGCAACTGTGGACCGCGACCCTCGCTCGGGCCTCGCAGCCACCTCAGTATCGGCACCCGGTCACGATCCTGATCGACGAGGTCCAGGACTACCTCCGACTCCCCGGTGACATCGGTGATGCACTGGCTCAAGCTCGCGGCCTTGGCGTCGGCTACACACTCGCACACCAGCACCTCGGCCAGCTCCCCAAGTCGATCCGCGAAGCCGTCACCGCAAACGCCAGGACGCGCATCGCCTTCCAACTGAGTCACCCTGACGCCCGCGAGTTCGCCAGCCTCACCAGCGGCCAGCTTGAACCCGCCGACTTCGAAGCGCTGCCCGCCTACCACGCGTACGCCCAGATCCTGCACCAGAACACGCCCGGCCCATGGGTCAGTGTCACCACCACGAAGATGCCCGACCCCGTCCGGTCAGCCGGGTCAATCCGACGACGCTCCCGCGAGCGCTACGGCCAGCCGCTTAGCGATGTCGAAGCCGATCTGCTGTCGCTCACCGAACGCCGATCCTCCCGCGAATCCTTCGGCCGCATCAAGCGATCCGACACGGAAGGGGGCGCGTCATGACCAGCTACACCCCAGGTCAGGGCATTCCGCCCGCCATTCCGGCCGGCTCATCCGCCACATCCTCGTCGTCGCAGGCCAGTCGCGAATCCGTGCGCGGTCGGGGGACGAATACTCCGCCGACGATGTCGACGGAGAGCGCCCGAGTAATGCAGCCGGACAAGCGGCGGCGACGAATCGACCGCGACGAGCTCCGGCGCATCAGTGAGGCGATGCCGGAGCGTGATCGCGAGGTGCTCCACCGCATCGACGAGCACCGCTACCTCACCACGCACCAAGTCCAGTCCTTCGCCTTCACCGCGCACGGCAGTGCCGACTCGGCCGCCCGCACCACCCGCTACGTCTTGGCTCGGCTTGAACGTCTCGCCTTGATCCGGTCGCTGCCGCGCCGGGTGGGTGGGGTCCGAGCCGGTAGTGCTGCCCGCATCTGGCAACTCGCTCCGGCCGGTGCCCGGCTGCTCCGCGATGAGGGTCAGACGTACCGCAGCCATGAACCGTCGCTGCGCTTCCTTCAGCACTGCTTGGTGGTCGCTGACGTCCACCTCGGCTTACGTAACCTGACCGCGCTTGAGGCCGTCGAAGCGATCGACGTGGCGACAGAGCCCGCGTCCTGGCGGCGCTACATCGGTCCCGGCGGCGAACAGCGCTGGTTGCAGCCGGATCTTGCCAGTGCCGTTCGGACGAGAGACTACGTCGATCGCTGGTTCATCGAAGTCGACCTCGGCACCGAATCACTCCCCACCGTGCTCAAGAAATGCGGCCAGTACGAGACCTACCGAGCGAGCGGCATCGAGCAGGACGCACACCACGCCTTCCCGCTGGTGATCTGGATCTTTACGGGCCAGACGCGTGCCGAGAAGGTGAAGTCCTCCATCCTGCGCTCCCCCCGGCTGACTCCCAACCTGTACCGCGTAACGACGATTAACGGCTTTGCCGCCAGCGCACAGGAGTGGCTGCAATGAGCGGGCCACCACGAAACCAGATCCTGACCGGCGACGCACTCGCACACTTGAAGACACTGCCCGACGCCAGTATCGACTGTGTCATCACCAGCCCGCCGTACTTCCGGCTGCGCGACTACGGCCACGACGACCAGCTCGGCCTCGAAACACACGTCGACTCCTGGGTTGCCCAGCTACGTACCGTGCTCACCGAATGCGCCCGCGTCCTCGTGCCGACCGGGACTCTGTGGCTCAACCTTGGCGACACCTACAGCACCCACACCCGGGAAGGCGCTGAGCGGAAAAGTCTGCTACTTGGCCCGGAACGTCTGGCGCTCCAACTGATCACGGATGGCTGGACAATTCGAAACAAGATCGTCTGGGCCAAGACCAACACAGTGCCATCGAGTGTGCGGGATCGACTGACCGCCTCGCACGAGGTCATCTACCTACTGACACGGTCACCGCGCTACTACTTCGACGTCGACGAGATCCGTATCCCCCACGTCTCACGACCACCACGCCGATCACCTCGACCAGCGAACCGCGCGGAGAAGGCAGGCCGAGGGCCCAACACCCACAGCGACCGCGGCCTGCTATACCTCCGAGCCAGCGGACGGGTTGGTCATCCCCTCGGCAAGAACCCCGGTGACGTCTGGGCCATGCGCGTCAGCAGCTTCCGCAGCAGTCACATCGCGACCTACCCGGAATTGCTCGTCCGTCGCATGATCCTGGCCGGCTGCCCACGTCTGCGCTGTTCACACTGCCGCTCACCGTGGACTCGGGAACTTGTCCGACGCGGCGGCCACGCTCGCCGCAAACCACCGCGGCCAAGCTGCACCTGCGACGCGCCCGCCGAACCCGGCCTGGTGCTCGATCCGTTCATCGGCTCCGGCACCACGGCCGTCGCCGCCGCTCGTACTGGGCGCGATTGGCTCGGGATTGAGATCAACCCCAGTTACGTCGAGCTAGCCGAAGAACGCATCCGAACCGCGCTGCAGCACAACACAACCAAGCCCACGAAACGAAAGGAGGTGCTATGAACCAAGAACACAACCACGAACCACATCACGAGGACGAATCAACCCGAAAACTCCAGCCCCGCATCTGGGTCGGAAGCCTGGCCGACTACAACGCCGGACGGCTCCACGGCGACTGGCTCGATGCCGCCGTCGAACCAAGCGACCTTCGGGCAGCCGTCTTCCGTATCTTGGTCAGTTCCCACGAACCAGACGCCGAGGAGTGGGGCATCTTCGACTACGACGACTTCGGTGGCTATCAAGTCGGCGAGTACGACGCGCTCGACCAGGTTGCCGACGTCGCTCGCGGCATCGCAGAGCATGGCCCGACCTTCGCCACTTGGGCCGAGATCCACGACGGCAATCCCGACATGCTCGCCCAGTTCGATGATTGCTTCATCGGCACCTACGACTCACCGTCCGACTGGGGCCGCGAGGTGCTCGAAGGCAGCGGCATAGAGGAGACACTCGACCGTGAGGTACCGGCCGATCTCCGCGCCTACATCCAGTTCGACTACGACGGATTCGCTCGTGACCTCCAGCTCAGCGGCGACGTCCACATCGAAAACGCACCCGATGGCAAAGTCTGGCTCTTCCGAGTGATCTAGTGCAGCCGGTCATCCGTCGTCGAGAGACTGCGGCCGCCCCAGTGAGCATTCCGCTCACCGGCCGCACCACCTCGAAGACGGTGACCGGACCCCCGGAAACAACCTTCAGGAAGGAGTAGGAAACTCATGAAAACACTGGCAATTCGTCTCGAAGACGAGCAGCACGCGCGCCTGTCGATCCTGGCCAAGCTCAGCGGCATATCGCTCACGGACACCATCCGTGACGCGATCGAGAGCCGTATCGAGACGCTGGCAGCAGACCCAGAGATCGCGGCCAAAGCCGAAGCACTGACCGCCGAGATCGACCGCGAAGCCGCCGAGCAGCGCGACGCCATCGCCACCCTGTTCGGCACCACCAAGCGAGCAACACCGCGTGGTCGCCAGACCAAGGAGTGAGTCACCCATCCACAACCGGGGAGTCAGGTCGAGCTGCAGCCAGCAGCTCCCTGACTCCCCACATATCCCGACAAAATATTCAAAGAGGTAAGGACAACCTCGCCGAATTCTACAACGATTTTGGTACTGCATTTATGCAATTTTGGGAATAAAATAGAAATATAGAAACGAATGAATCGGAGATACATCACCATGACGAACACTACTAACGCAGTCAAACTCGGAATGGCGCTCAAAGAGCGTAGGAACGAACTCGAGTTGACTATCAAGGAGGTGGCTCGTCGCTCTGATATGACCGACTCCAACGTGCTTCGTATCGAGCGTGGTGACATCCCGCAGCCGAGACCGGAAACGCTGAAGTCCTTGGCTGATGTGCTGGGACTTGAACTCTCCGACTTGTTCAACCTCGCAGGCTACGTTCAACCGAAAACACTGCCGAGCTTCTCCCCTACCTTCGCAGCAAATACTCAGATCTCCCGGAGTCGGCAGCGAAAGAAATGGAGGCCAGTTTCGCAAGAATTGCAGCAAAGCACGGATATGACCCGAATGGACCTCGCGACGGAGAAGACGAAGGTGAATAACTAGCAGCCCACTATGAAAGGAGGCTCACCATGACACATACTTACAAACCATCAGTACTTACGAGCCTCCGGGCCGTCATCCCACAGCGCGACGCGAGCTTCCTGGAAACACTGCGTACCGCCGAGACCCAGGCTGCCAAGCTCGCCGATCTGATCGGAGACGAACGCGGCATCCTCGAGCATCACATCACCGGATTGCCACGCATGGTCGTCATTCGCGAGAACATCCCCGTCTCAGGCATGAGCTACTGGAACGGCCAGCAGTGGGTGATCGTGCTTTCGGCCAAAGAACCCGCCGTTCGTCAGCGCTTCACGCTCCTGCACGAGTTCAAGCACATCGTCGATCACGGCCACACCGATCAGCTCTACCGCGCCACCCACAAGATGACTGCGGCCGAGCAAGCCGAAGCCGCTGCCGACTACTTCGCAGGCTGTGCCCTCGTCTCCAAACGATCACTCAAAGCCGCCTGGGGCAACGGCATTCAGCGCGTCGCCGATCTGGCGTCTCACTTCGGTGTCAGCGAACCCGCCATCCGCGTCCGTCTTGCACAAACTGGACTCGACAAGACCGACGATGCACCCCTCGCGACCCGCTGCGCCCGGCCTGTCCACACTGGACGGTCTGAACGCCAGAAGTTCATCCGCGCACCACGATCAACCCAACAAAGGAGCTACGCGTGACCGCCGCACCATCACTCGGGATCAAGCCGCTGGCGGTTCAGTACCTCCGCGTGAGCACCAAGGACCAAGCCGAACGCGGTGGCGAAGCAGAAGGCTTCTCGATCCCCGCCCAGCGCGAAGCCTGCCTGCGCAAGGCACAGAGCCTCGACGCCGTCACGGTTGCCGAGTTCGTCGACGCTGGTGAAAGCGCCCGCTCAGCCAATCGTCCGGAACTGAAGAAGATGCTCGACTACGTCAAGGCTCACAAGATCCAGTACGTCATCGTGCACAAAGTCGACCGCCTTGCCCGTAACCGAGTCGACGACGTCGAGATTAACCTCCACCTCACGTCCGTCGGCGCACAACTGGTCTCTTGCTCGGAGAACATTGATGAGACACCGAGCGGGATGCTGCTCCACGGCATCATGAGTTCGATCGCCGAGTTCTACAGCCGCAACCTGGCCACCGAGTCCCGCAAAGGCATGCTTCAGAAGGCAAAGGGCGGCGGTACTCCGGGCATGGCGCCCTTCGGCTACCTCAACAGCCGCATCCGCACCGACGACGGCAGAGAAGTGAAGACCGTCGTCATCGACCCTGAGCGCGGACATTGGGTCACCTGGATGTTCGAGCGCTACGCCACCGGCGAGTGGACAGCCGGAATGATCAAAGACGAGTTCGACAAGCGCGGCGTGACCACTGTGACCCGACCGAATCGCCCCAGCCGGCCGATCGCGCACTCGCACATCACGTCGATGCTCCAGAACCGCTACTACACAGGCACAGTCAGATTCGAGGGCGTCGAGTACCCCGGCAGTCACCCTGGACTCGTCAGCGAAGCGCTGTTCGCCGAAGTGCAGCGTGTCCGCGAAGCCCGCCACCAGAGCCGCGAGAAGCCGCGGGTACACAATCACTATCTGAAGGGCTCGGTCTACTGCGGGCAATGCGGCGAACCGCTCACGTTCGAGAAGACCCGCAATCGGGCAGGTACCACCTACGACTACTTCTACTGCCTCGGCCGTCAGCGACTCAAGAACGGCTGCACCTTCCGCGCTATCCAAGCGCCGCACCTTGAAGACCTGGTGACCGCTCATTGGCAAACCGTCACGCTCAGCGAGCAGCAGACCAGCGCAATCCGTGCGCTCGTCCTCGATCACATGCGCGTCCTGCTGCCCGATGCCGCTCAGTCCCGACAGACAGCCTCCGAACGACTCCAGCAGCTCGAACAGGACAGCCGCAAGCTGCTCGAAGCGTTCTATGCCGACGCGATCGGCACGCCAGAACTCCGTGCTGAGCAAGCACGCATCGCAACCGAGCGCGCGAAGGAAGAAACGAAGCTCAGTGAGTTCGAGCTCCAGGAATCACACCTCACCACGAAGCTCGAAGGCTGCCTGGAAATCCTCGGCAACGCCCGTCACTACTACCTCGAAGCGGATGTGAAGTCCCGCCGTGACCTCAACCAGAGCATCTTCACACACCTGTACGTCCACGACGACGACATCGTGGCCAGCGACCTGACCTCGGCCTACCAGCTGCTCATGAACGGCGATCTGGCCGCGACACTGGCAGCCGAACGGAAGCGGGAGCAAAACAAGGTCGTTAGAACCAGTGACCTCATCGGCGCCACAGAGGTTACCGAGGTCGGCGACACGGGCGGCGAATCAATCCCACGGGACCTACCGACACGCGCCCGCAGAACCGCCCCAGACGCCCGAATCCCCGGGTTCCTGACCATCGAACGCCCCAGGGGTGCGATGCCGTGGGAGAAAGAAAGAACCACGGCCCCTGAGGACCGTGGTTCTAACATTATCTCTTTGGTAGCGGGGACAGGATTTGAACCTGCGACCTCTGGGTTATGAGCCCAGCGAGCTACCGAGCTGCTCCACCCCGCGTTGGTGAACACAACGTTACACACCGCGTCGTCGCGGAAGCAAATCGGTTCTCTCAGAGCGAAGTCGGGGGTGGTGACCTGGGGTTTTGGGATGTGACGTCAACTGGGGTGGACGCCCATCATGATCGCGAGCTGGGTCGCGAGGGGGTTCAGGTTCAGCTTGTCCGGATCCTTCTTCGGCGTCTGATCCCACGGCTGGGGTGTCGTCAGCATCGAGGCGCGGTCGGCGCTGCGGACACCCGTCGGATTGCCCACGGGCGCTGTGCACGACGCCTCGGTGTTGAACGGGAACTCGTCGTACCGGATGTCGAAGGTGGGGTTCTTGCGTTTGATCTCGTCGATCATCTCGTCGGTCGACTCGTAGCCCTTGGTGCACGCCGCGGGGTTATTGGTCTCGAGCACCACACCGAAGTGGATCTGGCCATCACCGGGAGCCGTGGAGTGGCTGCCGGCCGAGAGGTTGCTCAACATCGAGAACGTGAACGACGTCAGCTTGCCCGCGGGCTGAACGGTCCGCGCGACCTCCGACAGATCACCGACGACCTTCGAGATGTCGCCACCGTTCTTCTGGATCAACTCCGAGATCTGCGTCGCCGACGCGGTACCCGTCGTCAACAGACGACGCAGATCGGGATCAGCGGTCGCGAGCGTCGCCGTGACGACGTCCAAACCCTGTGACCAGGCCAGGATCTCGTCGGACTGCTCGGCCTGCGTCGCCAACACCGCATCCGAATTCTCGATCAACGAGATCGTCTCCGGCAACGACTCCACACCCGCCGCCGACAGCTTGTCCAACGAATCCACCAAACGCGTCAGATTGTCACTCTGACCATTGAATGCCTTGCCCAACTCGGTGATCACCGTATGCAGATCATCCACCGGAATCGACTGCGTGAAATCGATCGCCGAGGACACCACATCCTCCAACGGAGCAGGCAACGACGACTTCGTGATCGTCGACCCATCCACCAGATACGGACCCGCCGCCGACGTGGGCTGCAAATCGATGAACTGCTCACCGATCGCCGACCGATTCGCCACCACCGCCACCGCCGACGCCGGGATCTCCGGACCACGGGCGTACTTCACCCCCGCGTATGCGGTGGCGAGGATCGCGGCGAGTGCCATCACCACCAGTTGCAATCGGACCAGACGTGACAGCGGGGTGGCATCAGCCGACGATCCTCTCCGCGCGCGCCCACCCCCGGGACGCCGCGCCCCGCAGCGAACCTTACCGACGAGTAACCAGCATGCGACAGCCGGCGATCACACATCACTCAGGAGTCGAAAGGTGGCTCGGCGCATGCTTATCCGGTATTGAGATGCGCGCCACAGCCCGCAATCGGAGCCTTGGGTCCTGCCCGCGCGGGCCTTTGGACTCACGCCCCGCCCCAGCAGGTGCGCGCATGCTCGATGAGCAGGGATTTCACACCTCAAGGAGCCAACGATGACCACCGCGCACATGTCCTTCCCCGAGTCCGACCGGCACCCCATGGGATGGGTCGCCTACGTCGCCATCGTGCTCACGATCGGCTTCGCCGGCCTGTGGCTCACCTCCCTGGCCAACTCGTTCGCCGTCGGGGCCATCGTCTTCGGCATCCTGACCGCGGCGTCGATCGCCGCCGGCGCGGTGATCTACACGTCCATCACCAAGGCAACGCATCACAGCCCGCTGATCCCCGCGACGACCTCCGTCGAAGAGGCCCACTACCTCGCGGAGTACCGCAGCTGACCTGCTTGTTCTTCTGAACTATCCCAAAGACGCCTACGCCTATGTGATGCGCATCACATAGACGTAGGCTTTGCTGCTGTCCGAACTCCACGTCGAGGAGGTCACCATGTCCGCACATCCGCATCACCACGAGAGTCATGGCAATCACCCGATGAGCTTTGTCGGGTTCGTGCTCGTCCTGGTCGGCTTCGCGTGCGCCGCGGTCTGGCTGGTATCGATGGCCGGCGGCAACGTGATGCCCGCGGTCATCTTCGGCCTGTTGATGGTCGCCGCGTTCGCCGGCGCGGTGTCCATCTTCATGTCGCTGGTGCACCGCAATCACCACAGTCCGATCCTGCCGGACAGCACACCCGACGAACTCTCGCGCTACATGCACGAGTACCGCGACTGACCTGAGCTCGCAGCCGCCCTGATCGCGACTGGCCCGACCCCGCGGGTGCGGGTGCCAGGCCAGTCGGCGAGATCCGGTTCGAGACCGATCAGTTGGGCGTTGCCTCGAACTTCTGCGTGGCCTGCTTCAGACGCTCGAGCGCCTCGCCGTAGGCCTTGAAGTCACCCGAGGTCTGGGCGGCCTGCAACGCGTCGATGGCCGCGCCGATCTCTTGGATCGCCGCTTCCTTCTGGCTCGACTGTGCGGTGTCGGCCGCCGCCTGCTGCTGGGTGTTGGTGGTGTCGGTCTGGGCCGTCTGCTGATCACCCTCGCCGGGCACCGCGGCCGCCTGACTCGGATCGATACCGACCTGCGCGAGCGCACCCGCCGTCGTCGACGCATAGCCGACGCGGTTCTCGTACCGGGTGATCACCCGGAACAGACGCGGGAACGTCGCATCGAGTCCACGTGCCTGCGCGTACATCGGCACCACATACAGAATTCCGTTGTCGCCCACCGGAAGTGTCAGCAGGTTACCGAAGGTCACCGTCGCGGTGTTCTCCAGACTCTTGCGACTCTCGGCCACTCGGTCGTCGGTCTGCATCGGGTTGAACGCCTGCTTGGGACCATCGCGCTGGATGTTGGTCGGGATGGTCTTGACGGTGATCTTGCCGTAGTCCGACGGATCGGAGGACACCGTCATGTAGGCGCCCAGGATCGGGCGGTTGAGTCGGGTGAGGACCGACGTCAACTGGAACGACGGCTTGCCGGTCTCCGGCGACGAGGCGACGAAGTAGTACGGCGGCTGATCGAGTCCGCGCGAGTCCGCATCGGGGCTCGTCGGGTCCGTCGGCACCGACCAGAAGTCGCTGCCCTGGAAGAAGGCCTGCGGGTCGGTGACGTGATACTTCGTCAGCAACTGCCGCTGGATCTTGAACAGATCCTCCGGGTAGCGGACGTGATCACGCAGCCCCGACTGCTGATCGAACTCGGCGCGCGACTTCACGGTGCCCGGGAAGACCTGCATCCAGGTCTTGAGGACCGGGTCCTTGTCGTCGAACTGATAGAGCGTGACCTCGCCGGTGTAGGCGTCGACCGTTGCCTTCACCGAGTTCCGCACGTAGGACACATCCTGATTGATCTGGGTACGGCCCGTCTGACCCTGATTGAGTTCCTGGGCGTCGGTGGTCGCGTCCTGCAGGGATGTCCGCTGGGCGTACGGGTAGTTGTCGAGGGTGGTGTACCCGTCGACGATCCACTTGATCGACCCGTCCTCCATCACGGCCGGGTAGGTCTTGGAGTCGACGGTGAGCCACGGCGCCGCCTTCTTCACACGGTCACGGGGATCACGCTGGTACAGCAGCTTCGAGTTCTGGTTGATCTCACCGGAGAGCAGGAAGTTCCGCTCGGCGAACTTCACCGAGTAGAGGAACCGGTTGAAGTAGTTGCCCAGGGAGACACCGGCGCCGCCCTGATAGGTGTACTTCGATTCCTGCGTGTCGTACTCACGAGCCGATCCTCCGTCGGAGCCGACGATCGCGTAGTCCGGGTCGACCTTGGAGATCAACTCGCCGAAGTAGATTCGCGGCTGAGTGACCTTGATCGGGGCGTCGGCCTTGTACTCGTCGGTCTGGAAGTTCGAGAGATCACTGACGTAGAAGACGGGCTCGCCGCCACCGTTGACGTCGTTCTCGTCGGAGACGGCCTCGTTCACCCGGTTCGCCGGCGCGGCGACGAAGCCGTTGCCATGGGTGTAGACGAGATGCTTGTTGAGCCAGTTCTGCTGATTCTCCGCGAGGCGTCGAGGATCGATCTCACGCACGGCGACCACGAAATCACGCAGCTGGCCGTCGATCTCGTACCGGTCGAGAGCCAGCTGGCTCGGGAAGCCGTAGAAGTTCTGACGCTGCTGCAGCTGCGTGAATGCCGGCGAGATGATGTTCGGATCGAGGATGCGGACGTTGGACAGTGTCGGCTCGTCGGCGTTCACGGTGGCTTGTGTCAACGTGCCCGACGTCCAGTTCGGTTGCGTCGTCACATGATCTGAGCCGATCCCGTAGGCCTGCTCGGTCGCCTGGATGTTGCGCGAGATGTACTCGGCTTCCTTCTGGGCGGCGTTCGGCTTGACCGAGAACTGCTCCATCGCCAGCGGCCAGCCCACGCCGATCAGCAACGCCGACAGCAGCATCAGGACGGTCGCCAAGGCCGGAATCCGCAGATCCCGCAGCACCACGCCGGCAAAGAAGGCGACGGCGCAGATGATTGCGATCGACATCAGGATCAGCTTGCTGGGCAGCACCGCGTTGATGTCGGTGAAGCTCGCGCCGGTGAAGATCTCCTGCTTGCGCTCACTCGACAGCAGCGAATACCGGTCGAACCAATAGGCGACCGCCTTCAACAGGAAGAACAGACCCGCGAGCACCGCGAGTTGCACTCGCGCGGCCACGGTCATCGAGCCGCTGTTGCCGCCGCCGCCGAGCCGGATGCCGCCGAAGATGTAGTGCGTCAACAGGTTCACCAGGAACGCCACCACGACGATGACGAACAGCAGATTCAGCACCAGGCGGAAGAACGGCAGATCGAAGGCATAGAAGCCCACATCGAGACCGAACTGCGGGTCGGTGGTGCCGAACGACTGGCCGTGCAGATACATCTGGACCGTCGCCCACGAGCCCTGGGCGACGAGCCCGGCGAGCAGACCGATGATGATCGGCGGCGCCAGCGCGAACCAGCGGACGCGGCCCATCACCGTGGTGCGGTAACGCGCCAGCGGGTCGTTGGGTCCGGAGGCCGGCACGAAGATCGGCCGAGACCGGTACGCCAGTGCAATCGCGCCGAAGATGATGAGTCCGGTGATGATCGCGACGATCAGGAAGATGATGATCCGCGTCCACGCGATGGTGGAGAACACCCGGGTGTAGCCGATGTCGGAGAACCACAACCAGTCGGTCGCCAGGCTCACCGCGCGGGGCCCCACGAGCAGCAAGACCAGGATCACCACCCCGACCCCGATCGCGATTTTGCTCCTGCGCGACAGTGTCGGCATTCCGGCCGGCCCTCGGACGCTCACCTGATCCACACTCCAAAGTTCTCAAGCCGGACATTCGCGCCCGGTTCGGCGTCTCCACGCCGGTCGCAGTTCACTGTACTGGTCGCGCCAGAACAGGGTCCGGGTTGGCAAGATGGTCGCCGTGAGCACACCCCTTCCGCCGGACGCCCCCGGTGCCGGCACACCGCCCGACGCGCTCGGTGGAGCCCTGCGTGACGTCGCGCAGTACATCGACGCCGGCGGGTGGAATCAGCCACCTGCCCTCTTCGCGCTCGTCCCCACCCGGGTGCTGGCCGCGAGCCGCCCCGACCTGGTCGATCCCGACGACGATTCGGAGCTCAGCCCCATCGCCCAGGATCCGCTCGACGCGGTGACCGACGGGGATCAGCTCGAAGAGTTCCTAGCCACGCTGTCCTGGCCACCGGCCGTCGCCGGATGTGCGCTGGTGCAGGAGATCGTCGTCGTACCGCCGGAGGCCGAGGCCGAGATCGACTCCGTCTTCGAACCACTCCTCGGTGACCCGGCCGCTGCCGATGCGGCGGCCGCGCAGGCCGCCCGGGCCCATCCCGGCAGTCGCGTCGCCCGGCTCATCTCCGGGGCACTGCGCGGCGGACACACATTGAGCCTGCTGCAATTACGACCCGACGACGACGCGTCCGACGAGCCGTCGGGCCCGATCGAACTCCTCACCCACCCCGATCTGGCGACCACGCTGCTCGCCGCCCTCGCCGCCAGTTTCGATCACGACGAGGTGTGAGTGGGAATCTCAGCAGTGCGGGGCGTCTTTTCCGGCGCCGATCGCCTCGAGTGAGCTCAGGGCCGAATCGAGGTCGGTGACCTTGACCAGGTCCAACCCGTCCGGGGCGTCGTCTTTCGCCTCGGTGCAGTTGGCCTCGGGGACGAGGAAGACGGTTGCCCCGGCCTCGCGGGCTGCCTGCGTCTTGTGCGTGATGCCGCCGATCGGCCCGACGGTGCCGGACGGATCGATGGTCCCGGTGCCCGCGATGAACTTGCCGTGGGTCAACTCGCCGGGGCTGAGTTTGTCGATCACCGCGAGGGTCAGCATCAATCCGGCCGACGGCCCGCCGATGTCACCGACGTTGTAATCGATCTTCAGGTTCGGGTCCGCATTGACGACGGCAGGAGTCACACCGAGGTATCCGGCGTTCTTGTCGTCCGGGCGGGCGCCGAGGGTGACCTGCACGGTCTGCGTCGCCTCCCCGCGTCGGATCTCGATCGACACGACATCGCCGGGCTTCTTGCCGCGGACCACGGTCTGCACCTGTTCGGTGGTCGAGGCGGGCTGCCCGTCGATGCCGAGGATGACGTCGTCCTTCTTGAGGACCTCGCCCGCGGGTCCGTCGGCGGCGACCTCGGCGACGATCAGCTTGGTGGGTCGGTCCAGATGTGTGAGCGCGGCGGCGGTGGCGTTGTCCTCCGAGCCGGACATCTCCTGCTGATTGCCCTGTCGCACTTCCTCATCGGACTTCCCGGGCGGATAGATGCGGTCCCGCGGGGTCAGCGAGTAATCGCCGGAGAACCACATGCTGATCGCCTGGAACAGCGAGAGCCCATCGGTGACCGACACGGTCGTGAGGTTGAGGTTGCCGGTCGTCGGATCCACCGGTGCGCCCGACACGTCGACGACGCTCTTGCCGTCGTAGCTGCCGAGGGTGTTGACCGTGGGGCCCGGGCCGAGAGCAACGTAGGGAACCCGCACGGTGGTGCCGAGGAAGAACAGCAGCACGAAGACGAGAACCGTCACCGCGACGGTGGCCAGTCTCCGGTGACCGGGTGTCATGGACATTCCGCCGAGGATAGTGGACCGCGGGATCGTCGAACGTCGCCCTCACCCCGCGCGGCCGGGCGGTACCGTGGATGTCATGACCGATCTCCCCTTCGGCTTCTCGTCGTCCGACAACTCCGACGACGACAAGAACAAGCGCCGCGACAACTCCCCCGGCGATTCCTCCGGCAATGCCGGCGGGCAGAATCCGTTCGGATTCCCGCTCGGCGGCACGGAAGGTTTCGATCCCTCGTCCTTCGACCCGTCCCAACTCGGCCAGATGTTCTCCCAGCTCGGCAACATGTTCAGCGGCATGGGCACCGGTATGTCGGGCGGCGGCGGAGGCCCGGTGAACTATCAGGTCGCCACGAATCTCGCCCGCCAGCAGATCGGCAATTTCACGCCGATCCTGGACAAGGAGACCGGTGCGGTCAACGACGCGGTGCGGTTGGCCGAGGTGTGGCTCGACGACGCGACGACCCTGCCCAGCGGCGTCACGACGTCGGTCGCATGGACGCCGGTGCAGTGGCTCGAGGAGACTCTGCCGACATGGAAGCGTCTGTGCGATCCGGTCGCCGAGCAGCTCTCCACCACCTGGGAGAAGAATCTGCCGCCCGAGGCCGCGCAGTTCGCCGGCCCGATGATGGGCATGCTCACCCAGATGAGCGGCATGGCCTTCGGCACGCAACTCGGCCAGGGACTCGGTCACCTCGCCAAGGAGGTGCTCAGCGGCACCGACATCGGACTCCCGCTGGCACCCGAGGGCACCGCGGTTTTGCTCCCCGAGGCCATCGCCGCTTTCGCCGAGGGACTCGAGCAGCCCGGCCAGGAGATCGTCGTCTTCCTCGCTGCGCGTGAGGCAGCCACCGTGCGGCTGTTCGCCCATGTCGGGTGGCTCCGTCAACGACTGCTGTCGACCGTCGAGGAGTATGCCCGCGGCATCAGCATCGACTTCAGCGGTATCGAGAACATGACCTCGCAGATCGATCCGACGCAGCTGCTCTCCGATCCGTCCAAGCTGGAGGAACTGATCAGTTCCTCCACGTCGTTCGAACCGACGACGACACCGGAGCAGACGGCCGCACTGAACCGGCTCGAAACCCTCCTCGCCCTCGTCGAGGGCTGGGTGGAGCAGGTCGTCTCGGCCGCCCTCGGTGACCGACTCCCGAGCGCGAGCGCACTGACCGAGACGATGCGTCGTCGTCGGGCATCGGGTGGACCGGCCGAGCAGACCTTCGCCACCCTCGTCGGCCTGGAGTTGCGCCCCCGCAAGGTGCGGGAAGCATCGGCGCTGTGGCGCCAGTTGCTGGAGTCGTCGGATATCGAGACCCGCGACGGCGTGTGGGCCCACCCCGACCTGATGCCCGACTCGGAGGATCTCGACAATCCGGCAGGATTCATCGACCGTGTCATCGGCGGCGACGTCAGCACCTTCGACGATCCGATCGCCGAACTGGAGAAGACCATCGCCGCCGAGCGCGAGGCCCAAAAGGGCGGCGCCACAGGCGGTTCCGATGCGGCACCGGACGGCCCGGACGAGGACGATCAGGACGACACCCCCGGCCGCTGAGCGCCTGCACGCCGGTCGGAACCGAGCCTGTGGATGAGTTCCGCCGCTGCCGCCCGATCGGTGGCAGAGTTGCGCCATGGCAGCCCTCGACATCACCCCGACGCCCCTCGCCTCCACCCGGACGGGCCCCGTCGAGATCCCCTCGCCGGTGCCGGAGCTGCGCCCCAACACGCTGGTTATCACGTTGCCGGACAATCGAATACGCGTGGGTGGAGGTCCCGACGGCCTGCTCATCGAGCTGAAGCCCGCCGTCGACTCGATCAAGGTGGCGACCCTCCTGCGGTGGTTGTCGACGCCGCGTGACCGGGCGACCTTCGCGCGGCGGGCACGGTCGGCGGGGCTGACCCAGCACGACGCCGCGGTGATCCTCGCGGCCCTCACCGCGGCCGACAAGCTCGTCACCGCGAACACCGAACCGGCCACCCCACCGCTGCGCATCCATGTGCACGGGCACGGGTCGGTCGGGTCCGCGCTGCGGGATATGTTGCGGCCGAATGGCTTTCCCCTGACCGACCTACTCGGGGCCAGCCTGGTCGTCCTCGCCGACGATCTGGTGTGCGAGCCTCTGCTCATCGCCGACCTGATGAAGTTGCGCATTCCCCATCTGCCGGTCCTCGTCCGCGACGGCGTGGGCGTGGTGGGGCCGCTCGTGCTTCCCGGCCTGACGAGTTGCCTGCGCTGCGCCGATCATCACCGGTCGATGCTGGACCCGGCCTGGCCGGTGATCGCCACCCAGTTGATCGGGCGCCCGGGGGTCGCAAGCGTCGCGACGACGCGCGCCACCGCCGCCCTCGCCCACGAACACATCGAGCAACTGTCGCGGGGTGTCGGGGACCCGTCGTCGTTGCCCGGCGGGCGACCGCAACTGGAGAATCGTGCGCTGGAACTGCGGCCGACCCCCATGCGGTTGGTGGAACGCGCACGCCGCACCCATCCGCTGTGCGGCTGCGCGCCGGCGGTATTGCCCTGACGACATCGCCCCGACTACGGCCGCCGAGTCTGCGGCGGTCGGCGGAATCGGTGGGCGGTTCCTCTATCCTTGATCCGGGGAAAGGATCTCGATGAGTGACATCACACGGGGACAGGGTCGCCGCAACGCGAAGCTGGCCTCGCTGCCGCTGGGTATGGCCGGACGCGCCGCCGCCGGACTGGGCAAACGCATGGTCGGCAAGGACAAGGACGAGGTCAACCAGGAACTCCTCGAGAAGGCCGCCGAACAGCTCTTCGCGGTGCTCGGTGAGCTCAAGGGTGGAGCCATGAAGGTCGGCCAGGCGATGTCCATCATGGAGGCCGCCATCCCGGAGGAGTTCGGCGAACCGTTCCGCGAGGCACTGACCAAACTCCAGGCCGAGGCACCGCCGCTACCGGCGTCGAAGGTCCATCAGGTCCTCGATCAGCAGCTCGGCACCAAATGGCGTGAACGCTTCCGCGAGTTCTCCGACGAGCCGGCCGCTTCGGCGAGTATCGGCCAAGTCCACAAGGCCATGTGGTCCGACGGTCGCGAGGTCGCGGTGAAGGTGCAGTACCCCGGCGCCGATCACGCCCTCAAGGCCGACCTCAAGACCCTCTCCCGGATGTCGGGTCTGCTGCAGAAGCTCTCCCCCGGCACCGACGTCAAGGCGATGATGGACGAGCTCATCGATCGCACCGAGGCAGAACTCGACTATCTCGGCGAGGCCGACAATCAACGCGCCTTCGCGAAGGCCTTCGACGGCGACCCCGATTTCGTGGTCCCCAAGGTCGTCGCGAGCGCCCCGAAGGTCGTCGTGTCCGAATGGATCAACGGCACACCGCTGTCACGGATCATCACCTCCGGCGATCAGGACACGCGTAACCAGGCGGCCGCCCGCATGGCCACCTTCGAGGTGAGTTCACCGTTCCGCGTCGGACTGATCCACGGTGACCCGCATCCGGGCAACTTCTTCATCACCGACGACGGCCGGTTCGGCGTCCTCGACTTCGGTGCCGTCGGGCACTATCCGAACGGTTTGCCGCCCGAGACCGGGCCGATTCTGCGGCTCGCGCGCGACCGCAAGTACGACGAGCTCAAAGAGCTCATGGTGCAGACGGAGTTCATCCGCCGCTCCCATGCGGACAAGGTGAGCGCCGCCGACATCGAGGCGTACCTCAAGCCCTACGTCGATCCGCTCTACAGCGAGTCGTTCCACTTCACCCGCAAGTGGATGCAGCGTGCGGCCGGCAAGGCCACCGATGTGCGCGGCGACGTGTACAAGACGTCACGAAACCTGAACGTGCCCAAGCAGTATGTGATGGTGTTCCGGGTGTTGGCGGGCTGCGTGGGTATCGCCGCCCAACTCGAGGCCGAGGCCCCCTACCGGGCGATCATGGAAGAGTGGGTGCCCGGCCTGGCCGGGTGACGGACTTCTCGACGATCCCGGTGGTGCTCGGCGAGCTGTCCGCGAGGAGCCCGTGCCCGACCCGCAACCACCGGGCGAACCGATCACCGTCCATCTCGATCGCCTGGAGCCGCGGCAACGCGTGTCGATCATCGGCCGCGGTGACCGACATCGGCACACTCGTGCACGCCGAATCGATGCCGAGGTCGGCGACCAGCGCACGCGTGGCGTCGTCGAATCTGCCGTAGGGGTAGGAGAATCGCGTGACCGGCCGCCCGACGCGCTCGGTGAGCAGTGCCTGTCCCCCGGCGATCTGTACCCGTTGCCGGGTCAGCGGATGATCGGTGAGGGAGGCGTGATCGAGGGTGTGGCTGCCGATGGTGATCAGGGGATGCGCGGCCAGCACGTCGAACTGTTCGTCGGTGACCGGGAGTCGGTGCGGCGGTGATGTCGCGGGCTGATCCGCCCAGGCCAGCAGGTGATCGATCGCGGCATCCTGCTCGGCGGGTTCGAGGACGACGATCCCATCCCACAGTGTGCGGAACAATCGCTGCCGCTCGGTGCGCGGCTCGCAGGAGTCGGCGCGCCAGCGCGGGTCGTCGTTGCGATCGCAGCCGCGCCGGGCAAGCGTGAACTCCTGCGGACCGCTGCCGAACGGAAAGCTCAGGTGCTCGGGCAGCGGGCCGCTGCACAGGATCGCGCGTTCCAGTGCGTCCCACCAGAATTCGCGGGTGCGGCCGATGCCGTTGCCGATGATGAAGATCGTCGCCGGGATCTCGTGGCGTTCGAGGATCGGCAGTGCGGCGGTCAGATTGTCGGCGTAGCCGTCGTCGAAGGTGACCGCGAGGCGGCTGCCGCCCGAGGTGAGGACGCCACCCCGGTCGGCGGTGAACGCCCCGAGGTCGACGGCGGCACGAGTGGCGGCGAGCACCCTCATCTGCTCGTCGAAGGCTGCGGGACTGACGCAGATCTCCCACGGGTCGACACTCTCGGTGGCGATGCGGTGGTACATCAGGATGCCGCCGCGCCGCCGAAAATGCCGCGCCCGCAACCGAAGTGCCGAGATCACGGCGCTACGGCGTGACATCGATTTTCCGTGCGACGGCGGCCACGATCACCGGATACTCCGGATCGACGACGGCGAGTTCCTGCTCGGAGAACTCCCGCGCGGACATCCCCTGCAGGAACGACGTCGCGGAGAGCACATTGCCGTAGCCACGCCCACGCACGCCGTCGGCGGAGAAGGATTCGGCGAGCAGTCGGGTGAGAGCGAGTTCGGTGAAACCCCAGTACCAGGTCCATGCCGGGTCGGCGATCTGGCTGATGCAGGGCACGGTGCACAACACGACGCCGCCCGGCTTCAGAATGCGATGCATCGTGGTCACGGCCGCGCGGACGTCGAAGATCATCTGCAGGGTCTGGGTGATGATGATGCAGTCGTAGGAGTTGTCCGGGATCTCCGACGCGTCGGTGAGATCGGCGACGTAGGTCGCGTCGTCGTGGTCGACGTAGTTCAGCATGTCCGAGCGCGTGACGCCGGTCCCGAATCGTTCGGTGTAGGTGCGCTCCCCGACCTCGAGCACGGCGCCGGTGATGAGGGGGCTGTGCTCGGCGAGGAAGTTCTCGATGTAGAAGCGGTCGATGGGTTGACCGCGGTCATAGCCGTAGCCGCGGCACACGGGCTCCAGCCGACGCAGATCGCCGAACTTCACCTTGCCGATCCGGGGGCGCTGTTTGCGTTCCCCGATGACCTTGATCGCGCGCTGGTACTTCTCCTCGCCCAGCACCTTGCGTGCGAGTGCGGTCCGCGTGCTCTGCAGTTGCGTCATCGCATCCCGTTCCGGCTACCGACCCATTCCTGCGAGTTAGGTGAACCTTACCTGTGTGGCGGCAAGGTCGCCGCATCGGATGTCCCCTCGGAGGTCCGACAGCGCGGAAAGGAGCGCGCGAAAGAGAGGGACCACGTGACCCCGAAACGCAGGCCACGCCGCGAGTGCGGTGATCACTCGCGGCGTGGTCGGCCGTTCGGTTGTGCTCGCCCCCGCGGCGCGCGGGATCATGCGGCGTTCTTGCGCGGACGTCCACGCGGACGCTTGCGCGCGACGACGGTGCCACGGTCGAAGATCTCGCCGCCCCACACACCCCACGGCTCGGAGCGGTCCAGCGCGGCGGCCAGACACTCCGACCGCAACGGGCAGTCGACGCACAATTCCTTGGCGCGCTCCAGATCTCGGGGGTCCTCGGCGAACCACAGGTCGGCGTCGCTGACCTGGCAGGGGACGTCGACGGAGCGGCGGGAGTCCCCCGCCGTCATACACGACTCCAGCACCAATCCGGTACTCATCAGTTGTTCCTCCACATCGATCAGGTTGTTCTCGGTCTCTGTGCGAACCGGGTGCCCGTCGACTGTGGATCTCTTACTCACCGGTGAGGCGGGAGAGGGATCACAGACAAAAAGGCCACGGGTTCGCTGGTCGCGATTCGCCCGTGGCCTGTATGTCTCGGATGGTCTCCTTACGCGTGTGACGCGTGGGGGATGATCCGGTGATACACGGGGAATCGCTGATGCGCTCGTGCGGCGTGCACGTGTGCCGGCTTGGCGGCCACTGCTGCTGCAGCGCGCAGCTTCTCGACGGCATGCCACGCACGACCACGAATGGGCAGAGCGAGGGTCTGCGCCGGCAGTGCATGCTTCGGTGCGAATGTCACGCCCGAGATCACGATTCCGATCATCGTCGAAGACCTTCCTTTCTGCTCGTCGTTGGTGCGGTGGTGTGTCGTCGGAGACCGGTCAGGTGCACGCCGCACTGCGACGGACACACGACGATCTCCCCGTGATGACCCGACCAGCCTAAAACGCCCGGGCGGACATGCACAACCTATTTTTGACCTGCGGTTTTGATGACGTCGATCAGTTCTTCGCCGTAGTCGACGAGTTTCTTCTGCCCGATCCCGTGAATGCCGAGCAATCCCTGCTCGTCGTCGGGGCGCTGTTCGGCGATGGCGATGAGGGTCTTGTCGCTGAATACGGTGAATGCGGGCACGTCGCGCTCGCGGGCGCGGGCCAGACGCCATTCCTTCAGTGCGACAAGCAGATCCTCGTCGAGGTCGCTCGGGCACCGATCACAGCGACCGAGCAGGGCCGCCGACGATCCGACCAGGCGGGTGCCGCAGACCCGGCAGACGGGGCCCTTCTTCTGCTTGCGTGGTTCGGCGATCTTCGACGCCGGCGAATCGTCGGGGATGATGTCGACGAGGAAGCGGGACCGGCGTCGGGAGCGTCCGCCCTCGTTGCGGGCCAACGCCCACGACAGATGCAGATGCTCGCGGGCACGCGTCACGCCGACGTAGAAGAGCCGACGCTCCTCCTCCACCTCGTCGTCGCCGGCCGTGATGGCCTGACTGATCGGCAGTGAACCGTCGGTCAGGCCGGTGAGGAAGACCGCATCCCACTCGAGTCCCTTGGCGGCATGCAGCGACGACAGCGTGACGCCCTGCACCGTCGGTGGGTGACGCGCCTCGGCGCGGGCCGCGAGATCGGCGACGAGCCCCTGCAGGGTGAGATCCGGGGTGTCCTCGACGAGGCCCTCGGCCAGCGTCACCAGGGCGCGCAACGATTCCCAGCGAGCCTTGGCCTGCGCGCCGGTGGGTTCCTCATCGGTCAGACCCAGCGGGACCAGCACCGCCCGGACCAGCGTTGGCACGGTGTTGCTGCCGTCGGCGGCCTCCGCGGGCGGGAGATCGTCACGGGCGGCGGCGGCCTGCAGATTACGCATTGCCTGACGTACCTCGCCGCGGGTGAAGAACGCCTCCCCACCGCGAACCTGATACGGAATCCCCGCCTCGGACAGCGCTTGCTCGTGATTCTCGGATTGGGCGTTGACGCGGTAGAGGATCGCGATCTCCGCGGGCGCCACGCCGGACTCGATGAGGCGCTTGATCTTGGTGGCCAGCGCAGCGGCCTCGGTCGGCTCGTCGGGATACTCGGCGAACTCGGGGCGCGGCCCGGGATCGCGCTGGCCGATCAGCCGCAGGCGGGTACCGGCGATCCGCCCGCGGGCGGCACCGATGACCTCGTTGGCGAGATCGACGACCTGCGGGGTGGACCGATAGTCACGCTCGAGTCGGACGAGGGTCGCGTCGGGGAATCGGCGGGTGAAGTCGAGCAGGTATTTCGGGGTGGCGCCGGTGAAGGTGTAGATCGTCTGGTTGGCGTCGCCGACGACGGTCAGATCGTCGCGCTCCCCGAGCCACTCGTCGAGCAGGCCCTGCTGAGCAGGCGTCACGTCCTGATACTCGTCGACGACGAAGCAGCGGTATCGCGATCGGAACTCCTCGGCGATCGCCGGATCCGAGCGGAGGATCTGGGTGGTGTAGATGAGCAGATCGTCGAAGTCGAGGAGACGATCACCGGTCTCGGAGAACTTGGCCTGCTCATAGCCGGCGTACACCGCGGCGACCTTGTCCGGCGGCGCGGGCGAATCACGCCGGGCCGACGTCACCGCCTCGGTGTAGCGCTCGGGCGAGATCAGCGACGCCTTGGCCCACTCGATCTCCGAGGAGAGGTCGCGCAGGGACTCGGTGGTCGTCGGTAGGCCGGCCCGACGCGCAGCCCGCGAGACGATGGGGAATTTGTTGTCGAGCAGTTCCCAACTCATCCCGGCGAACACCCGGGGCCAGAAATACCGCAGCTGCCGCATCGCCGCCGCGTGAAAAGTCTGCGCCTGCACCGAGTTTCCCGGACCGCTGATACCCAGCGACCGCAGCCGCCCGCGCATCTCGCCGGCCGCCCGCGCCGTGAACGTCACCGCGAGTACCTGGCCGGGATTGACCTGACCGGTATCGATCAGGTGCGCGATCCGACGGGTGATGGTGCGGGTCTTGCCGGTCCCGGCACCCGCCAGCACGCAGACCGGTCCGCGAGGCGCGAGAACGGCAGCGCTCTGCTCCGGATCGAGTCCGGCGACGATGGCACCACCGCGAACAATGCTGGGATCGGTCACGCCGACCACTATCCCAGACGCTCCCGACACTCACCGGAAGCCATCGGTCGCTCAGGCGCCGAGCTTGGCCTTGACCTCGGCGATCGACGGATTAGTGGCAGTCGAACCGTCGGCATAGAGGATGGTGGGCACCACATGATTGCCACCGTTGACACTGCCCACGAACTCCGCGGCATCGGGATTGAGTTCGATGTCGATCTCCTGCCACGGAATCCCTGCACTCTTGAGCCCGGTCTTGAGGCGGGCGCAATATCCACACCACGAGGTGGTGTACATCGTCAGTTCGCCGGAATCGGAGGTGCGGGCGCCGGCGTCGTCGTCGATCACGTTGCTCATGCTGTTCATAACACCACGTCCGGCGATCGTGTTCCGGATGAACGACGCAGCGGCGGCATGAGCCCGAACGGACTAATTCCGAGGGTCGACGACCCGCACGGTACCCATGCGGAGAATCGCTCCGCGATAATTCGCGCACGACATCGTTACCGAACCGAAGGACTCCGCCGCGGTGCGTTATAACCCTCCCCCGAACTGGCCGCCACCGCCGTCGCCGGACTGGCGACCGCCCGAGAACTGGGGCCCCGATCCGGCGTGGGGTCCGCCGCCGACCGGGTGGGAGTTGTGGCTCGAGGACGCGCCGTCGACACCTGGGCCGTCGACCGTCGCACCCGAACCCGACCCCGCGGCACCCGAACCCGCTTCACCCGAACCCGACGCCCCTCCGACGACGACTATCCCGACGACAGCGATCCGGGCGGCAACCGCGTACTCGGAGGTGCAACCGACGCATTCGATCAACGCCCCGGGGCCGCCCGACGGGTGGCAGATCCCGATCGCGCCGCAACCCGAACCGCGCTATACCGCACCGGGTTTCGATCAACGCCCCACCGAGTACCTGCCCAATGCGGCGCCGCCGAAGAAGTCGTCGTCGGTGATGCGCGCACTCAAGCATCCGGTGTGGATCTCGCTGGGCACCCTGATCGCCGTCGCCGGACTGATCGTGACCTACTTTCAGGTGCGCCAGGACGGCAGCGCCTCCGCCGGGAGTCTCGAGTTCGCGGCGGTGACCTTGCAGAACCCCGAACCGATCAAGGCCGTCACCTACGACGTCACGAATCCGTCGGCCACCACTCCGGTCACCGATCGCACCGTGACGCCGATCGACATCACCATCAAGAACAACGGCGGCACCGCGGCGCACATCGGCACCATCAAGGCCGACGTGCTGATCGGGGAGAATGTCGACTGCGGTCGGCAGGGCGGCGAGACGCGGGTGTCGGCGGAGTACTCGCTCACGATTCCGTTCAGCCAGGCCGGCGGCGTGCAGAAGAACGTGTCCGCGCCGATCGATTTCACCGTGCAGCCCGGATCGACCGACCGGATGGTGGTCACCGTCGGGCTGTCCGAGGAAACTCACGTTCCCTTCGCCCTGGCCGTCAAGCTCACCCTGGTTCCCGACTCGGGGCCGCCGATGCAGATCGAGCCGATGGCACTTATCAACCCGTACGGGGTCGATAACGAGATGCGCATGATCGAGATGATGGGATCGTCCGCGGACTTCAAGCAGTGCGTCACCGAGAAGCAGCAGACGATCGACGGCATCTACACGGCCACCAAGGTCCAGTCCCCCGACCTCAACCGGCTGCGCGACGCCTACGCGCAGGTGATCGCCTGAGATCTGCCCGGGTAACAGCCGACGCGATCGGCGGCCGGGTCAGTTCGCGTAGGCCCAGGCCGTGATCATCGCGTGGGCGATGGAGATCGACCCGGGCAAGCGCAGGCGAGGGGCGTCGGCGGCCGGCGTGCCCGGGGTCTCGTCGCGGGACCAGTTGTTGCCGAGCTCGAGTGCGGCGATCACCTCGGCGCGATCGAACCAGATGGCGTCGCCGATCTCGCCGTCGAGGAACTGCAGTTCGTCGTCGGGATTCCCGATCGCCTCGAAGCCGAGCATCAAAGAGCGCGGGAACGGCCACGGCTGACTCCCGAGGTACTGCGGATCGTGTACCTCGATGCCGACTTCCTCACGGACCTCACGGATCACGCACTGCTCCAACGACTCCCCCGGCTCGACGAAACCGGCGAGGGTCGAGTACCAGCCCTCGGGCCACACCGATTGACGGCCGAGGAGGATACGGTCCGCGCCGTCGTGGACGACGGTGATGATCGCCGGGTCGGTGCGCGGGAACTCGTCGTGACCGGAGGCATGACGGCGGACCCAACCACCACGCGCGGGAACCAACTCGTCCCCGTTCACCGGCGAAAAGGACGCGCTCGCATGCCAATTCAGGATGCCGAGGGCGGCGGCGAGGAGCCCGGCCTCGTCGGCGTCGAGGTGGGCGGCACCACGACGCGGATCCGAGGAGTCGCCGTCGATCGTGTCGGTGCGCAGCGCCCACAGGTCGGTACCGAGGACGCCGAGGAACGCCGCGTCGGCGGGTGGTTGCGGTGCGACCGTCAACGCGTCGACCCACCGCAACGACCCGTTCGGCAGCATGGGATAGCGTCCGGCGGCGTCGATCAGCAGGACGCGGGCACTCGGCCATCCGGTGATCATCCGCTCGGGTTCGTCGCGGATCTCGTCGGCGCGCGAGTACGTCGCCCGCGACAGCATCGGCGGTTGGGTGAGTTCGAATCTCGCGCTCACTCCGACGGCCCCTTCCGGACGTACAGCAAACGGTCGCCGGCTTCGATCTGCTCCACCTCGCTGTCGTCGACACGGTGCAGCACACCTCCCCGCACCACGCCGAGCACGATGTCTTTGGTGTGCGACGGCGAGCCGCCCGTCTCCGTCGGGTCCACCTCGCGCTCGGCGATGGCATACCCCTGATCAGGAGTGAGCAGATCCTCGATGACCTCCACCACCGACGGTGTGGCCGTCGCGATGCCGAGGAGGCGGCCGGCCGTCTCCGACGACACGACCACCGAGTTGGCGCCGGATTGGCGCATCAGGTGGGTGTTCTCCGATTCACGGATGGACGCCACGATCTTGGCGCGCGGATTGATCTCGCGGGCGGTGAGGGTCGCGAGCACCGCGGTGTCGTCGCGGTTGGTGGCCACGACGATCGACGACGCGTGCGCGACACCCGCCAGACGCAGCACATCGGATTTGGTGGCGTCGCCGCGCACGGTGACGAGGCCATCGGAGGCGGCGGACTCGAGCACCGTCGGATCGGCGTCGACGATGACGATCTCCGAGGGCTTGGTGCCGTCACCGATCATGGCGTCGACGGCGGTGCGGCCCTTGGTGCCGTATCCGATGACCACGGTGTGATTACGCACGGTGTTCCTCCAGCGCTGGATCTTGAGTGCTTGCCGGGAGCGCTCGGTGAGCACCTCGAGAGTGGTTCCGATGAGGACGATCAGGAAGAGCACACGCAGTGGCGTGATGATCAGGACGTTCAGCAGGCGGGCTTCGGGAGTGATCGGGGTGATGTCGCCGTAGCCGGTCGTCGAGAGCGTGACCGCCGAGTAGTACAGCGCGTCGAGGTAGGACAGGGAGTTGTCCTGCACATCCCGATACCCGTCGCGGTCGAGATACACGATCGTCGCGGTGAAGAAGAGCGCGATGATCGCGAAGACGACGCGTTTGCCGATCGCCCGTCCCGGACTCGACTGCAGTTCCGGAATCCGGACGACTCCGACGAGCGCATAGTCGGGGCGGTCGGCGAGCTCACCACGCGAGAGGCGCCGCCGAATCCGGTTACGCATGACGCCTCCCGCAGCCAGGTTGAACCAGTCTCATAATTCTTCGACGAATCTAACTCATGTGGCGAGCATTCCCGCGAGTGCCGCGGCATCCGGCAGGTCATCGGGTTCCAGGGTGTAGCCGCTGCGGACGTAATGGAACGCCGCCCGCACACGTTCCGGTGCGACGCCGGCCAGTTCGGCCCACGCGATCCGGTACGCGGCGAGCTGAACCAACGCCGAGGTCCGCTTCGCGCCCTCGGGAACCGCACCGGTCTTCCAGTCCATCACCAACCAGCCGTCGTTGGGTTCGGCGAAGATCGCGTCGATGCGTCCGCGGATCACCGTCGTCCCGATGACCGTCTCGAACGGCACCTCCACCTCGGTGGGACTGCGCTGCGCCCACACCGACCCGAGAAAGCGGTCGCGCAGTTCGTCGAGATCGGCGTCGGGGGTGGCGGTGGCGTCGGCGGCGCCGGGCAACTCGTCGATGTCGAGCAGGTTGGTTGCGCCGAAGAAGCGTTCCACCCACGCGTGGAACGCCGTGCCGCGGCGTGCAGTCGGGTTGGGCGCGAACGGAATCGGCCGACGCAGCCGCTGCGCGAAACCCTGCTCGTCAGAATCGAGTTCGACGAGTTGACTCACCGACAGATGGGCGGGCAGCGCGACGTCGACGAGGGCCACGTTGGTCGAGTGATGTTCGGCGAGCAACGCGCGCACCTCGGCCCGCCATGCGAGTAGTTCGATCATCGCCGGGTCGGATTCGGCGGCGTCGAGAAGGTCCGGCTCCTCGGGGGCCTGCGCGACCGCAGCTCCCGGACCGTCGTCGAAGAGGGTCTGCACGTCCCGCGCCGCGAGCTCGCTCACCACCGCGGAGGCGGCGCGTTCGATGGTGTGGCGCCGCTCGGCGAGCGGATCGTAGGGCCAGACTCGGCTCGTGTCCTCGTCGTCGAGTGGGTTTTCCGCGCCGTCCTCGGGGTCGGGGGCGATGTGATCGATGATCAGCCCGGAGGAGTCCGTCGTCGGATCGGCGATCGACTCACTCATCACGGTGTGCAGTTCGTCGAAGAAGATCGACGGCCCGCGCGGTTTGTCCCTGCCCGGCGACCAGTGATGGGCCGACAGCAGCAGCGCGTCCTTTGTTCGGGTGAGGGCGACGTAGAGCAGCCGACGATCCTCCTCAAGGCGGCGTTCGGCGATGGCCGCCTTGTGATCGTCGATGGCCTGTTCGAGTTCCTTCCGGTCGTTGAAGGGGTGACGCAGGTCCAGGCGCGGGAATCCCTCGCCGGTGGCATCGGGATCCTCGGCGGGTGTCGCCACGAGATCACCACGCAACTCGGCCGGCAGTTCCTTGGGGCTCCCCAACCAGGTCGAGTCGGCCCGGCCACCGGGAAAGATCTTGTCGCACAGATGAACCAGGGCGACGACGTCCCACTCGAGCCCCTTGGCGGCGTGCACGGTCAGTATCTGCACGCGGTCGGAGGCGACCTCGATCTGCCCCGGTGTCAGACCCTTCTCGATGACCTCGGCGGCGTCCAGAAAAGCCAGCAGGCCGGGCAGGTTCGCGCCGGGCCGTTCGGCGTAGTGGGCGACGTAATCCGCGAAGGCGTCCAGATGCTCACGGCCCGTGGTGGATCCGCGCATTCGGCGGGCCCTCACCTGCGCCTCGACCGCCACGCCGATCGCCACCTCGACGTCGGCGACCAATTCGGGAAGTGGCTGACCGATCCTGCGCCGCAGGGTCTCCAGCTGGCGCCCGAACACCTTGATACGCGCGAGTCCCGATTCGCTGTAGCGCGACGGATCACCCGGATCGATGACGGCGTCGGCGATCCCGGCCTGATCGACGGACTCGGCGGGCAATGCCGAATCGAGTGCGGCGTCGAGTTCCTCGCGAGTCGTCATCACGCCGGTGGCCTCGTTGCGGTTGATCACCGCGATCTCCCGGGCCCGCCGCCACAGCGCGGCCAGATCGGCCGCGCCCAACTGCCAGCGCGCCCCGGTCAACAGCCGCATGGCCGCGGTGCCCGCCATCGGATCGGCGATCAACCGCAGCGTCGCGACGATATCGGCGACCTCGGGCACGTGCAGCAGGCCGCCGAGTCCCACCACTTCCGCCGGAATACCCCGGACCTGTAGTTCGGCAGCCAGCGGCGCCGAGTCCTCGTTGCGCCGCACCAGGATCGCCGTGGTCGGCGGCGCCTGCCCGGAGGCCTCGGCATCACGCCACCGTGCCTCGATATGGTCGGCGATCCAGGCCCGTTCGTCCAGGACGGTCTCACACAGCGCCAGCTGGGCGGTACCCGCCGGTGCACCGTCGCGAGCGCGTAGCACACTCACCGGGACCCCACGCCGACGCAGCTCCTCCGACGTCTCGTTCGCCAGGTGCAACGCGGACGTGCTGTTGCGCCAACTGGTCAACAACTCCCGACGATCCGACGGTGTGGCGTCGGCCTTGGGGAAGTCACGGGTGAAGCGAGGCAGGTTCGCCGCGGACGCGCCGCGCCACCCGTAGATGGACTGGATCGGATCGCCGACGGCGGTCACGGCGACAGGAGCACCGCCACCGAACAAGCCGGACAACAGGATTCGCTGAGAATGGCCGGTGTCCTGATACTCGTCGAGCAGCACCGCGCGCACCGATGTGCGTTCGGCGTCGGCGACGTCGGGATGATCGCGGACGAGACGAGCCGCCATGGACATCTGCGAACCGAAGTCGAGCGCCGATTGCGCCTTCATCGCATCGACGAGGGCCGCCACGATCGGGATGAGCTCGCGGCGTTCGTCGATGACCTCCTGGTACTTGCGCACCTGGTTGCTGGGCGCCGCCTGCTGACGCGGACCCGGCGGCAGCGTGTCGATCAGGTGATAGAGGTCATCCCCGGCGCCGGCGAGATCGTCGAGGTCAACGAGGTGTTCGGCGGTTTCGGCGTAGAGCTTGAGGACCGCCTCGGTGACCGACGCGGGAACCTTCGGGGTGGTCAGCTCCCCCGGCCAGGTGGACACCACCCCAAATGCCAACTGCCACAGTTCCGTTTCCGACAGCAACGTCGATGTCGGTTCCACCGGCAGGAGCAGGCCGTAATCGGCGATGAGCCTGCCCGCGTACGCATGATAGGTGCTGACTTCCGGATCGGCGCTGCGCAGACGGGCGGCCAGGGTGCCCGCCGGATCCCAGTGCCGCAGCGCCGACGACCCCGCGAGCATCGACAGCCGTCGCCGGATGCGCGCACCGAGTTCGCTCGCGGCCTTACGCGTGAACGTCAGGCCGAGGATCTCCTCGGGGCCGGCCAGTCCGTTGGCCACCAGCCAGACGACGCGCGAGGCCATCGTCTCGGTCTTGCCGGCGCCGGCGCCGGCCACCACCAGCATCGGCTCCAGGGGAGCCTCGATCACCTCGATCTGTTCCGGTGTGGGCGCGGGCAATTCGAGCGCCGCGGCCAGCGAGGTGGCGCTAATCATCGATCACCGACTTCCCCCGCAACTGCGCTGGACAACTCGTCACCAGCGAACAGGTCACGCATCCCGAGTTCGGGGTGGCCGTGTAGGTGGGACCGACGCTCGCGCGGGCCGCGGTGCGTACCAACGCCGTCCATTCCTCGAGTTTCTCCGGGGTCGGCGGATCCTGGGTGCGTTGCGCGGCCCCGGTCTTCTTGTTCACCGACGACACGAACACCAGTCGGCCGCCACCGGGTTCGGTGACCCCGAACCCGGTGATCCCGCCCAGTGCGATCGCGACCTGATAGGCGGCGAGCTGGGCGTGATCAGCGGCGTCCTTCGCGGTGATCGGCGACTTGCCGGTCTTGACGTCGACGACCACCGGACGCCCCTGCGCGTCGGTCTCGAGTCGGTCGATGCGTCCGCGCAGCCGAACGGCGAGATCATCGTCGGGGGCGGGCGGCACCGTCGCGTCGACGTCGGTCTCCACCGCGTACTCGGTGAGCTCGGCGCGCGAGACCCGCAGCCAGTCACGAAAGTTCGAGAGCATGCCCTCGGTCCGCTCGAGTTCGCGTGCGGAGTACCACGCCACACCGTTGTCGACGCGGTCCCAGATCTCGCGCAACGCGTCGGCGACATCGTCGGGGTCGATGTTGCCGGCCACCGCCTGCACCAGGGTGTGCACGAGCGTTCCGGTGATCGCCGGGGCGGCGTCCCCGTCCCGGCCACCATTGCGTTCCAGCATCCAGCGCAGCGAACATTTCGAGAGCGACTCGACATTCGACGGCGACAGCGGCACCGGCCCACGGCCGGAATCCCACAGTGCCACATCGGTACTCGCGCCGGCGAGCCCGTACCAGTCACGCGGGTGCGCACCGGCGATGTCGGCGTCGGCGAGCTCGGCGAGGAGTTCGGCAGCGACCTGCGCGCGGGCCGGGAGTGCTCCCGCATCACCGGCGCCCGGCTCCCCGGCCGCACCGGAGCCCGGCTCCCCGGCCGCACCGGAGCCCGGCTCCCCGGCCGCACCGGAGCCCGCCTCCGCGGCTCCGTCGACCAGCGCCGCGCGCAGCGTCGCGACCATCGATGGCAATGACAGCACCCGACCGACGCCCGGATGCAGCGGCAGCTCGTCGAGGGTCTCTCCGTACTCGTCCGACTGGCCATCGAGATCATCGTATTCTCCTGTTGCGGAGGCGATCTCACCGATGAATCTGGAGGGAGACGCATCACCGACGCCGTCCTCGACGGCCGTCACCAGCAGGCTGGACCGGGCGCGCGTGCAGGCCACCAGGAACAGGCGTCGTTCGTCGGCGACAGCCACCGAACCCCGGGCGACGGTGTCCACCGCGGCGGCCGACATGCCGTCGAGGAGATCGACGAGTTGCCCCGTCGAGAGCACGCTGCCCCGGCTCTTCAGCGATGGCCACAATCCGTCGAGCACCCCGGCGACCGCCACGACCTCCCACTCACGACCCGTCGCGGCATGTGCGGAGAGCACGGTCACCGAGTCCGCGGCGGCACCGGCCGCACGGCTGTCCCGAGGGATCTGCAGCTGCGTCAGGTAATGGACGAATCCGCTCGGCCCCGCGGCGGGCAGATTGTCCACGAAGGTGCCCGCGGCCTCGAACATCGCGATGACGGCGTCGAGATCACGGTCGGCCTGTTCCCCGAGGGGCCCACCCCGCAGAGCACTGGCCGCCCAGCGACGATCGTGTCCGGTTTCCTGCCAGGCCGCCCACAGGGTCTCCTCGAGCCCACGGTTCGCGCTGTGCACGCGATACGCGGCGTCGACGACGGACAGCGCCCGACGCAGCGGCTTGGCCTCCGACTCGGACAGTCCACGCAGATACCGTTGTGCCGCTTCGGTATCGAGGAGAGCCGACCGCAACGAGGTCAGCGAGTCGACGTCGACGACGCCGGCCTTCTCGTCGAGGCGGCGGACCCCGCGGCGCAGCCGCCGCATCGACCCCGGGTCACCGCCGCCGATCACACCGGTGAGCAATTCCATGACGTCGTCGAGGGTGACATCGTCGGCAGTCTCGGAGACGCCGAATTCGTGTGCGAGACCGGCGGTATCGGCGGCGATCCAGACACCGCGCCGCGTATCCCGCGCGGCGATCACCTTGAGGACGAGCATCAGACCGATCACCGCGCGCTGCCGGTGCAGGGGCAGATCGGAGGTAGGGGTGGACATCGGGACACCGGCTGAGCGGAATGCGCGTCGTAACGCGGGCAGCGCCAACGAGACCGACCGCACGATGACCGCCATCTCCGACCACGGCACGCCGTCGAAGAGGTGCGCCCGGCGCAGCAGATCGGCCACGGCGGTGGCCTCCTTCGCCGAGGACGAGAACACCTGCACCCGTGCGCCCGTGGCGGTGGCCGGTCCGGCGGCGTCGGTTTCCGCAGTGGCCGGTTCGGGGTAGGCATGTGGCCGGGCACCGGGCAGCCGCGCCACCAGCGCCCGCCCGACCCGGTTGATCGACGGGTGGCTGCGGTGATCCACCGTCAGCACCACGTCCCGCGGATCGCCGGAGTCCGCGAGTCCGTCGGCGAAGGACGGGTTCGCGCCGCGGAAGCCGAACACCGATTGGTCGGTGTCGGCGGCGATGATCGTCGAGTCCGTACCGGTCCCGATGAGCGTCAGCAGCGATGCCGCCTGCGGATCGAGGTGCTGGGCATCATCGACAAGGAGATGCCGGATGCGGCGGCGCTGCCCGGCCAGCAGATCCGGGTCGGTGGCGAAGGCCGAGAGCGCCGAGCCGACGAGTTCGGCGGCGTCGACGGCGGGTGCCGATGCACCGGGAGTCGCGAGGCCGACCGCACCGCGCAGCAGCATGTTCTGCTCGTACTGGGCATACGCCCGACCGGCCGCCACCCATTCGGGCCGTTTGTGGTGACGCCCCAGTGCCGTCAGATCCTCCGGGCCCACCCCGCGCTCGGCGGCGCGCATCAACAGATCACGCAGCGCCTGCGCGAAGCCGTCGGTGGCGAGTGCCGGACGCAGATGAGGTGGCCAGTACCGGGCGCCGTCCTCGATGTCCCCGGCGAGCAACTCCCGCAGCACCACGTCCTGTTCCGAGCCGGTGATCAGCCTCGGCGGCGGATTCGAATGGGCGGAGGCCTGCAACCGCAGGATGGCAAAGGCGTAGGAGTGCACGGTGCGCACGAGCGGCTCGCGGACCGCACCGCGGCCGGGCGCCTGACCCTCGTCTGCCCCGCCGGCGAAACCGGCATCCGATGCGAGCACCCGGCGGGTGATCTCCTCGCGCAGCGTGACCGCCGCCCGCCGATTCGCGGCGATCACCAGCACCGACTCCGGACTGACGGCCGGGTCGGTGAGACGTGCGACCGCGGCGTCGACGATCAGTGACGTCTTACCGGTGCCCGGCCCACCGTGAACGCGGAACGGACTCCACGCGTCCTCCCCCGCCGGCCTCGACGTCGTGCCGATGACCGCGGCGGCCGGCGCCGGCCACTCGCGGGTCGTCGTGGCGGCATGATCACCGGCGACCAGGCGCGCACGCAGGGCGGCGCCACGCACCGAACCGCCCCGCGCGGAGGTGCCGCGCGCCTGTTTGCTGACCATGACCCCATCGTTGCACGCACCACCGACAACGTTGCGGCGGCCGCGGAACAGCGCAGACGCACACCTGCAAGGATGATGCGCATGCCACTCAACGTCGACGTCTTCGGCCCCGACGACCCGCACGCCCCCGCGATCCTCGCCGTCCACGGACTCACCGGCCACGGTCGACGGTGGCGGCTGTTGGCGGAGGAGCATCTCCCCGGCGTACGGGTCATCGCTCCCGATCTGCTCGGGCACGGCTTCTCACCGTTCACCCCGCCGTGGTCGATCGACGCGAATGTCGACGGACTCATCGAGGTGATCGACACCCATCTCCCCGACGACACGTCCCCGATCCTGCTCGGTCATTCCTTCGGCGGCGCGATCTCGGTGCATCTCGCGCACCGGTTGCACGAGGCCGGCCGCGGGCCCGCCGAGATCATCCTGCTCGATCCGGCACAGGGCCTCGATCCGGAGTGGGCGCTGAGGGTGGCCACCGACAGTCTGGAGCATTGGGATTACGCCGACGCCGACGCCGCGCGTGCCGCGAAGCGTTCCGAGGGCTGGGCCGATATCCCGGATCGTGTGTTGGACAACGAGATCGACGATCATCTCGTCGATCTCGGCCCGGGCCGAGTCGGGTGGCGCGTCAGCAAACCCGGAGCGGCGACGGCCTGGAGCGAGATGTCCCGACCACACCGCCTGCCACCCGCCGGGGTGCCGACGACGGTCGTCGTCGCCGATCGTGTCGACCCACCGTTCGTCCGCGCGGGTTTCCTCGCCGACCTCCCGGAGCAGGTGGAGATCATCCACGCCGACTGCGAGCACATGGTGCCGTTCCTCGCGCCGGATCTGGTGGCGCGGCTGGTGAGGCGGGCCGTCGACCGACGCGACGCGGACCGGGACTGACCCGATGGCCGCGGTCAGCGACGCCGAGATCGAGGCGGTGCGCGCGCTGGTCGCCGCGATTCCCACGGGAAGGGTCACCACCTACGGCGACCTGGCGGCGGCGGTGGGACTGACAAGCCCGCGGATCGTCGGCTGGATCATGCGCACCGACTCCGCGGATCTCCCCTGGCATCGGGTCATCGGCGTATCCGGTTCTCCTGCACCACATCTGGCGCAGCGTCAGCTCGATCGGCTGGCCGCCGAGGGGGTGCCGGTGCGGGACGGAAAGGTCGTCATGCGTGTGGCTCGGTGGACGCCCGGCGCCGATACGGACTGACCGCAGCACGCATGCGGGTGACGATGAGGTCGCAGATCCGGGGATCGGCACCGAGCGGCTCGGTCACGATGTCGGCGCCGTAGGTGTGCAGCCGTTCGTGAAAGAGCCCGGGAGCCAACAGGTAACTCGTGATCACCACCCGGCGACGCCCGAGCCGTCCCCCGACCCCGTGCCGCCCCCCGCCCAAATGTAGGCCGCCGCCGTGATGCACGCCCCCACCGTGATGCAGGCCCCGGCGCACCGCCGCGACAACGTCGGGGACGGCCGGTGATGCGGTCGTGATGAAACCGACCTCGATGCGTCCTCCGATCAGGTTCTCGAGTTGGCGGGCGGCGAGATGCACCTGACCACAGGCACTCTCATCCGACGACCCGGCCGCGGCGAGGACGACGACGTCACCGGGACGCCATCCCGCCTCGATCAGCCGCAAGCGCAGGACCGCGGCGATCGTGTGATCCGGCCCGAGCGCACGGGTGACGATGGTGTCGGAGCGTCCTGCGTCGGCAACATGTGCCGGAATATCTTGGCGCACATGGTATCCGGATGCCAGAAACGCGGGGACCAGAACCGCCGGACGATCCAGATCGGCGATCACCTCGCTCGGCGTCGGCCCCAGCACGTCCACGAATGCCGTCCGGGTGACGCCGATCCGTTCACTCACGCCCGCGGCGATCTCGGCGATCACACCGACGCCATGCGGACTTCGCGTGCCGTGCGCCACGATGATCGGACTGACATCGCGCAGCCGATCGCCCACGGGTAAACCGTCCATTCGTCGAGGACTCATTCGCCCTCCTCCCCGTCATACTCCAGGTCGACGGCGAGGCGATAGCCACGTTTGACCACCGTCTGCACCATCTTCGGATCACCGAGCGCCCTCCGCAGTCGCGCCATCGCGACCTCCACGGCGTGGGTGTCGGAACTGTCACCGGGCAAGCCGGCGAGTAACTCCTGCCGGGACACCACGCGTCCCGGATTGACCGCCAACGACTTCAGCAGCATGAGGCTCGTCGCGGACAGGTCCCGCACCTTACCGTCGACGAGAACGGCCTGACCGCGGATCGCGGTGTCGTGGCCGTGTACGCGCAGGTGATGTCCGCGCCGCGGCAGATCCTCGGTGATCAACCGGGCAAGTGCGCCGAGCCGGAAACGTTGCGGGTAGGTCGTCGGGATCTGCAGTGCCGCAAGCGGTCCCGCGGTCACCGAGCCGACACACAACACCGGTACCGATGTCCGCATCGCGTGCGTGAACTGCGGCAGCTTCCCGAGTTCCTTGGCCCGCGTCAGGATCGCGGCCGCCGCCGGCGCACTGGTGAAGGTGATGGCGTCGAGATCGCCGCGGATCACCGCGAACACCATCTTGTCGATGCGGTCGACGTCGGGGTGGATGTTCCAGCGGTACACCGGAACCGGCAGTACCTCGGCCCCGGCGGCGCGTAATACCTCGCAGAAGTCCGGCAGTGGCTCCCATTCGGTGGTGGCGCCGTGCAGTTGGACGGCGATGCGCACACCGTCGACGCCTTCGTCCAGGAGTCGTTCGAGGACTTCCGACGACGACTCGCTGGCCGGGGACCACTCCTCGCGCAGACCCGCGGCTCTGATGGCCCCCTTCGCCTTGGGGCCGCGCGCGATCAGCCTGCTGGTACCCAGTGCGGTGATCAGGTCCTCGGCGTCGCCCCAGCCGTCGGTGGCCTCCACCCATCCGCGGAACCCGATGCCGGTGGTGGCCACCATCAGTTCAGGTGGATGAGCGATGATCTCCTCGGTGACGCGCTCGAGTTGGGTGTCGTCGGCCAACGGCAGGATGCGGATGGTCGGTGCCATCATCACCTGCGCGCCGCGACGCTCGAGCAGCGCCGCGAATTCCTCGGCACGACGCGCCGCGGTGATACCGATGGTGAATCCCGCCAGTGGAAGGGCTGCAGTGTCCTCAGTGGGGCTGTGTGCACTCATTTGTCCGGAAAGTACACCTCGACCGCGTCGTCGACGACTGCAACGGCGTAGCTGCGGACCGCGACCGTCTCGTCATCGAGACAGATCCCGGTGCGCAGCGAGAACACCTGTTTGCCCAGCGGGCTGGCCACCGTCGGCTCCCCGCCGCGGTCACCGGTCAGCCCGCGCGACAACACCGCGGCGCGGGCGAACGGATCGATGTTGCCGATCGCATAGAGCCTGGTTCGGCCGGCAACGGCCTCCCGGTCGGATTCGCCGGTGGGCACCCGGAAGAGTGCCGCCTGCTCGAACTCCGGACCGAGCACGCCCACGCCCCGGCCCACGGCCAGATCCGCGAGCAGACACGCGCGCACCCACTGCCCCGGCACGGCGTCGGGATGACTGCCCACCAGGTTCTCGTCGGTCACTCTCATCGTGCTCATACCCCCTGCCGTATGTCGGTACCGCTGATCTCACGGTCGGTGTCCTCACGCGTGTCCTGGTCCGCGGGCATGGCCGGCATGTCCAGCAGGACCGGAACCTTCCGGTCGTACTCGGCGAATCGGATCGTCGGGTCGGGGACGTCGGGCGCGTTGACGAACGACGTGAACCGACGCAGCTTCTCTTCGTCGTCGAGTACCGCGGACCACTCGTCGCGATACCCCGCGACGTGGCGTTCCATCGCTTCTTCCAACTCGGTGGCCAGACCCAGGCTGTCGTCACACACCACCGCACGTAGATGATCCAGTCCACCCTCGAGCGACTCCAGCCACGGCGCCGTGCGCTGCAACCGATCCGCGGTGCGGATGTAGAACATCAGGTACCGATCAATGTAGGCGACAAGGGTGGCGTCATCCACTCCAGAAGCGAGTTGCACGGCGTGCTTGGGACTCTGCCCACCGTTGCCCGCGACGTAGAGATTCCAGCCGTGTTCGGTGGCGATGATCCCGACGTCCTTGCCGCGGGCCTCGGCACATTCGCGGGCACAGCCCGAGACGCCGAACTTCAGCTTGTGGGGCGAGCGCAGGCCGCGGTACCGCTTCTCCAGATACACCGCCATACCGACGGAATCCTGCACCCCATAGCGGCACCACGTCGATCCGACGCAGCTCTTCACCGTCCGCAGGCTCTTGCCGTAGGCATGACCGGATTCCATCCCCGCATCGACGAGCCGCCGCCAGATCAGCGGCAACTGATCCACGCGCGCCCCGAACAGGTCGATGCGCTGGCCGCCGGTGATCTTGGTGTACAGGCCGAAATCCCGTGCGATCTCCCCGATCACGATGAGTTGCTCCGGGGTCACCTCCCCACCGGGCATCCGCGGGACCACCGAATAGGAGCCGTTCTTCTGCAGATTCGCCAGGAAGTGATCGTTGGTGTCCTGCAGCGCGACCTGCTCGCCGTCGAGGATGTGATCGCTCGACGTCGACGCCAGGATCGACGCCACCGTCGGCTTGCAGATCTCGCAACCCTGCCCGGTGCCGTGGCGTTCGAGCAGTTCGGAGAACGTGCGGATACCGGTGACCGCGACGATCTGGAAGAGCTCCGCGCGCGACTGCGAGAAGTGTTCACACAGGGATTTGCTCAGCTCCACACCCGACGACTCGAGCAACTGCTTGATGCTCGGGAGGCACCCTCCGCACGTGGTACCCGCCGACGTGCAGCCCTTGATCGCGGCCACATCGCACGCGCCGTCGGCGATAGCCGAACAGATCGTGCCCTTGGAGACGCCGTTGCAGGAACAGATCTCGGCATCGTCGGGCAATGCGTCGATGCCCATGCCCGATCCCGACGACGACGGCGCGATCAAGGCTGCCGGGTCACCGGGGATCTCCCGACCGACCATCGGCTTGAGCATCGCGTACGCCGACGCGTCGCCGACCAGGATGCCGCCGAGCAGCGTCGAAGCATCGTCGGAGAGAACGATTTTCGCGTACTTCCCGGCAACCGGATCGTGATAGACGATCTCCAGGGCGTTGGGCGTCGCACCCATCGCGTCGCCGAAACTCGCGACGTCGACGCCGAGCAACTTGAGCTTGGTGGACATGTCGGCACGGGGGAACTCCGAGGCCGTACCGGTCAGGTGATCGGCGACGATCTCGGCGGTGGTGTAGCCGGGTGCGACCAGTCCGTAGCATCGACCGTCGACGGCGGCGACCTCACCGATCGCGAAGATCCGCTCGTCGCTGGTCCGGCATCCGGTGTCGACCAAGACGCCGCCGCGCTCGCCGACGTCCAGGCCGGCGTCACGGGCCACCTGATCTCGCGGGCGGACGCCCGCGGAGAACACCAGCAGCGACGCGTCGATCTGGGAGCCGTCGCTCAGGGTGATCAGCAGGTCGTCGTCGACATCGGGGTGATCGACGATGGAGGTGGTCCCGACTCCGGTGTGCACGGTGAGCCCGAGTTCGGAGACGAGCCGCTTGAGCACGGAGCCGCCGCCCTCGTCGACCTGCATCGGCATCAGCCGCGGCGCGAACTCCACCACATGCGGGGTCATCCCCAGCAGCCGCAACGCATTCGCCGCTTCCAGGCCGAGTAGTCCGCCGCCGACGACGACCCCCACCGCGCCCGGCCCCGCCGCCTCGGCCGTGGCGCGGATCGCGTCGAGATCATCGAGGGTGCGGTAGACGAAGCACTTGGCATTGTCGTGCCCCTCGACCGGCGGGACGAAGGCGTAGGACCCGGTCGCGAGGACCACCGCGTCGTAGTCCACCACGCGACCGGAGTCGGTGACGACGCGGCGCCCCACCCGATCGATCTCGGTGACCAGTTCACCCAGATAGGAGGTGACCTGCGGATCGCCGTCGTAGGTGTTGCCGGCCAGCGCCAGCGAATCACGCTGCCACGCACCGACATACGACGACAGTCCGACGCGGTCATAGGCGGGATCGGCTTCCTCGCCGATCACCACGATCTGCCAGGCACCTTCCGGATCACGGGCGCGCAGCGATTCGACGAATCGGTGCCCGACCATGCCGTGACCCACCACCACGACCGTTCCCGAGGTCATGTGCGTCCCCTCGCTCATCAGGCCATCGCCTTCTCGCCGGCGGAACCCTCTCCCGCGGAGACGGCGGTCGAGGACGCATCGGTGACCGCGAGATCGGTGGTCTCACCGATGACGATCGGACGACGCGCGTAGAACCACCAGGTGATTCCCGCGGCGAGCACATAGAAGATCATGAAGACCCAGAAGGCCACGGTGGCAGAGTGATTCGACTTGTAGCTGGCACGGAGCACCAGGTTGATGCCCACACCGCCCAGGCCGCCGGCGGCGCCCGCGAGACCGATGAGCGCACCCGACATGCTCCGCGACCAGCGCACCTTGCCCAGCGCGCTGAGGTCGGTCATGTACTGCGACTTGTGCTCCCAGATGGTGGGGATGATCTTGTACACCGATCCGTTCGCGATACCGGAGAGCAGGAACAGCAGGATGAACCCGACGATGAATCCGACCATCTGCGCCGTGCCGATGACCTTGCCGTTGGCGTCGGCCGACATGCCTGCCACCACGAGGATCGCAGCCGAGAAGGTCATGGCGACAAAGCAATACAGCGTGACACGGCCACCGCCGACCCGGTCGGCCCACTTGCCGCCGAAGGGGCGGGCGAGGGAACCGAGCAGCGGACCGATCCAGGCGATCTGCGCGGCGGCCAGTGCGGGCTTGGCCGCGCCCGCCGAGGTGAAGCTGATGTTGAGGACCTGGCTGAAGGCGAAGCCGAAGCCGATGAACGAGCCGAAGGTACCGACGTAGAGCAACCCGATCAACCAGGTGTCGCGGTACTTGAGGCAGTCGACCATGGCCTTGGCGCTGGAGGTCTGATGATCCAGGTTGTCCATGTAGATCGCCGCACCGATACCGGCGACGACGAGTGCGACCAGATAGATCGAACAGACGATCTCCGGCCGGTCCGATGCCAGCCAGATCACCAGCAGACCGATCAACTGGATCAGCGGGACGCCGATGTTGCCGCCACCGGCGTTGAGGCCCAGCGCCCAGCCCTTGAGTCGCTGCGGGTAGAAGGCGTTGATGTTGGTCATCGACGACGCGAAGTTACCGCCGCCCAGGCCGGTCAGCGCGGCGACCGCGAGGAACCAGCCGAACCCGAACTTGCCCGGGTTCATCATCAACATCATCGTGAGTGAGGTGGGGATGAGCAGCACGATCGCACTGAAGATCGCCCAGTTGCGGCCACCGAAGCGGGCCGTGGCCTGGGTGTAGGGGATGCGCAGGCAGGAGCCGACGAAGGTCGCGGTGGCCGCGATGATGAACTTCTGATCCAGGCTGATCCCGTACTCCGGACCCATGAACAGGGCCATCACGGAGAACAGCGACCAGACCGAGAATCCGACGTGCTCGCAGAACACCGACCAGGTCAGGTTCCGCTTGGCGATCTCGGCGTTGCCGGCATCCCAGGCCTTGCGGTCCTCCGGATCCCAGTCGGTGATGGTGTGATCGCGACGCAATGCCGCGAGAAGTGCTGAAGGCATGAGAGTGATTCCTTGGTGACGAGTGTGCCGTGGTGGATCGGGCTGTGCGCCGACGGCCTTGTCGGTTGGAAATCACGGTATGCAGAATGTGTTGCGCGGATTTTCCCCCGCGTATCCGAAGCGTCACGTTGTTCTCACATGGGCACCCGGGCCGTGTGAGAGGAATCGATCGGACTAGACCATCAGGCGGACGATGTCCACGACATGCTCGAGTCCGGGCAGCGCACCGGAGGTCGACCGCGGATGCAGTGCGTGCACCGCCAGGCGGAACATCGTGGCGCGCAACATCATCTGTGGCCACTCGGGCAGGTCTGCCCAGCGTCGCACGAGATCCTCGTCGGCGCCACCCCAGGCGAGGGCATCGACGACGGCGACCGCGGCGGCCCAGGAGGCGGGTCGCCAATACGGCACGATGTCGGTGATGCCAGGGGCGGCCGCACCGGCGAACAGCACGGTGCCGAAGAGATCGCCGTGCACCACCTGCGACGGCAGGTCGACCGGCTTACGCAGTGTCGCAAGGGTTTTCAGGATGTCAACACTCTCGACACCGTCGGGTGAGGTCGGCTCGCCCATCCCGGCGGCGCGCGCCGCACGCAGCGGGGTGTCCTCCCAGGCGGCACGGTCGGCGGCGGTGAAGACGTCGACGTCGGTATGTGGCGGCGCGGGCGGTTGCAGCAGGAACCGCGGACGTTCGATCCCGGAGATCGCCTCATGCAGCCGATTGGCGACGGAGACCACCTCGTCGTGCCGCGGTTCCGGAGAACCCGCGATGTAGGTGTCCGCGCGCCACCCGGAGACCACGTAGCGGCCGTCGGTCGCACGGAACGGACGGGCGATCCGCAGGCCTTCGACGTACAGCGACTCCCGTACCGACGCCGACCAGGCGGCCCGCGCATGATCCGGGACAAGGGACAACACCACTTCACCCACGCGCCAACCACCGACCCAGGAGTCACCCATCTCGATGGGCGGGTGCGCGGTCAGCCCGAACGTGTTCAGCACATGATCGGGTGGGGCGAGGGTGTTCACGTCTGCGAGGTTACCGCCAGGTCAGCTGCTTTTCGCGCAACAACGCCGCCGGGTCGGGGAGCAAAAGTGCGTGGTGGCAGCCACACCGATCAGTAGACCGGCAGGCTCTTGTCCACCTGATTGGCCCAGGCGGTCACGCCGCCCTGCAGATGTGTGGCGTCGGCGAACCCCGCGCGCTTGAGGGCGGCGAGCACCTCTGCGGACCGGATCCCGGTCTTGCAGTAAAGGACGGTGGGGCGGTCCTGCGGCACTTTCGCCAGGCCGGCACCGGACAGGATCTCGTCCTTGGGGATCAGCGTCGCGCCGTCGATGTGCACGATGTCCCACTCGACCGGCTCCCGGACGTCGATCAGCGCGATCCGGTCGCCGGCGTCGATCTTCTCCTTCAGTTCGACGGCAGTCAGCGTCGAACCAGCCGCAGCGGTGGCGGCCTCGTCGGAGACGACACCGCAGAACTCGTCGTAATCGATGAGGCCGGTGATCCGCTCGCCTTCCGGATCCTTGCGGATGCGGATGGTGCGGTACGTCATCTCGAGGGCGTCATAGACCATGAGCCGCCCGAGCAGTGGCTCACCGATGCCGCAGATCAGCTTGATCGCCTCGGTACCCATGATCGAACCGATCGAGGCGCACAGGATGCCCAGCACGCCGCCTTCGGCGCAGGAGGGCACCATGCCGGGCGGCGGGGCCTGCGGATAGAGGTCGCGATAGTTGATGCCGCGGCCGTCCGGGGCGTCCTCCCAGAACACCGACGCCTGACCCTCGAAGCGGTAGATGGAGCCCCACACATACGGCTTGTGCGCCAGCACCGCGGCATCGTTGACGAGGTAGCGGGTGGCGAAATTGTCGGTGCCGTCGAGGATGAGGTCGTACTGGGAGAACAGCTCGATCGCGCCCTCGGGCTCGAGCCGCTGATCATGCAGATTCACCGTCACGTACGGATTGATCTCCAGGATCGAGTCCCGCGCGCTCTCACCCTTGGGGCGGCCGATGTCGGACTGGCCGTGGATCACCTGTCGCTGCAGATTCGATTCGTCGACGATGTCGAACTCGACGATGCCGATCGTCCCGACACCCGCCGCGGCGAGATAGAGCAGCGTCGGCGATCCCAGACCACCGGCGCCGATGACCAGCACCCTCGCGTTCTTGAGGCGCTTCTGTCCGTCCATGCCGACGTCGGGAATGATCAGGTGGCGGCTGTAGCGGGCGACTTCTTCGTTGGACAGCTCGCCGGCCGGTTCGACCAGGGGCGGCAGAGACGACATCGTGACTCCTCCGGGAGTGGACTGGTATTCCCTCACCTCAACTGCGCGATGGTGGTCCGGTATTCCACTTCGACGACCGGCACACCCCACACGACGTCGTCCTTACGCGCCCCGGTCGGCGCCCAACCATCGTCGGGAAACGCCGGCCGGATGATCACGACGCCTTCGTCAGACCTCGTGCTTGGTGGGATACGGCCACGGATTGGGTTTGCACACGAACGACTTGTTGCCGCCGATGTCGGGATCGAGGGCGAGGATGTCGGAGTTGGCCACGCCGAACGACTGCTGCATCATGATCGGCGCGAGAGCACCGTTCTCCGCGCACGGGACGTGCGCCTCGTAGCCGATGCCATGTCCCACTTCATGATTGATCAGGTACTGGCGGTAGAGCAGATCGTCACCCTGATACGAGATCGCGCCGCGCACCCACCGCGCCTCGTTGAGGGTGACGCGATTGTCCGGCGGGTAATAGCAGGACGTTTCGAGACGGATCTGGTAGCCGCACAACTCCCGGGCCGTATCCGACGACGTCAACGAGATCCGCAGATCCGGCTCCCCCGAGTCGACCCGCTGGAACGCGACCTTGCCGTCGCCGATCCAGCTGCGCTGATTGGCCAGCGTCGCGTCGACCATCTTCGCGAACGACGCATCGCCGCCGAAGTCCTGCGGATTCACGCCCCGCTCGACCTCGACGCTGTAGGTGTACAGCTGCCCGGTGCCGACTTTTGTGCCCGCGCCCTTGATGACGCGGAACACCTCGTCGCCCTGCTTGGTGTACGGGCCACCCGCGGGCAGTGCCCCGGCGGGCAGCCTGTTCTCCTCGACCTGCGCCGACGGTGCACCGATCGGCCTGGTCTCCTTGCTGATGTCGGTGTTGCGCGCCGACGGATCAGGGTTGGTGTCGGAGGTGTGCACGACGTCGGCGGAGGTACTCGAGCGCATCGTCACGACGATCAGCACGATCGTCAGGATCAGCAGGACCGGGATCGCACAGGCGCGCCACCCGTACGTACTGACGAATCGACCCAGTGCGCTCTGCTTCTTGCGTTCGGGCTGACCCTCCCGATCCACGCGGGCACGGCCACCACGGTCCTCGGTCGGATCCCAGCGCGCACGCAGCGGCTGATCGGGGTTGGGGCGCACACGACGGCCTGATTCGGTTACCGGACCCCCGGAATTCACCGACCTGGGAGCCGACGCGCTCCCACCTTCCTCAGGGCGATTCACACATCAACTTTCTCATAACGCCGTCGGGTTTCTTCGCAGGCAACCCGCGCACCCCCTGCTTGGCGTGTTGACCCCGCACGAATGAACCCGTTCCTGCGAGTACTCTCGGTACATGTCGACTGCCACGAACTCGCACGCTTCCGCGGGACGGAACACGCGGTTGCCCAGGAGTGCGCGCCGGATGCAGTTGCTCGAGGCCGCCAGCGAGATCTTCGTCGAACGCGGATATCACTCCGCAGGCATGGATGAGATAGCCATTCACGCCGGCGTCAGCAAGCCGGTGCTCTATCAGCATTTCCCGTCGAAGCTGGATCTGTATCTCGCAGTGGTGGATTCACATGCGGAGAAGTTGGTCAGCGACGTCAATGCGGCCCTGCTCACCACCACCGACAACCGACAGCGTGTGCGGGCCGCGGTGGAGGCATTCTTCGACTTCATCGATCAGGACAATTCCGGCTACCGCCTGATCTTCTCCTCCGACGCCATGGACCCGGCGGTCATCCGCCGCATCGAGAGCGCCACCGAGGGCTGCGTCGACGCGGTCCACGGGCTGGTCATGCACGATTCGGGCCTTGATCCCTACCGTTCGCGGATGCTGGCGGCCGGCCTCGTCGGAGCAAGTCAGGTCAACGCTCGATATTGGCTCGAGGCCAAGCGACCCGTCGGCAAGGAAGCGGCGATCGACACAACGGTGGCGCTGCTCTGGGGTGGCCTGTCGCATGTGCCGCTGCTCTCCGGCGAGGGTGGCCTCGGCGACATGGTCGTCAACCCCGACGCCGCGACCTCTGCCGACACCGGCGACATCGCCTAATCTCGCAAGCGATATGGCATCCGGATTCTTCGCACTCCTCGACGACGTCGCGGCCCTGGCGAAACTCGCCGCCGCCTCGGTCGACGACGTGGGCGCGGCCGCGGGCAAGGCGACCGTCAAGGCCGCCGGTGTTGTCGTCGACGACACCGCCGTGACCCCGCAGTACGTGCAGGGCATCGCCGCCGAACGTGAACTGCCGATCGTCAAGCGCATCGCGATCGGATCACTGCGAAACAAACTGCTGCTGATCCTGCCGGTCGCCCTGATCCTCAGTCAGTTCGCGCCGTGGCTGCTCACACCGATCCTCATGCTCGGCGCCACCTACCTGTGCTTCGAGGGCGCCGAGAAGGTCTGGGGGCGGTTCCTCGGCCATCACTCCACCGATCAGGAGCAGGTCGACGCCGCTGTCGAGAAAGACGCCGATGCCGAGGAGAAGACGGTCGCCAGTGCCATCCGCACCGACCTGATCCTGTCCGCGGAGATCATGGTCATCGCCCTCGACGAAGTCGCCGATCAGGCCTTCTTCGCGCGCCTGATCATCCTGATCGTGGTGGCGATCGTCATCACCATCGCCGTGTACGGCGTCGTCGGCGGCATCGTGAAGATGGACGACGTCGGACTGGCACTGACGCAGCGATCGTCGTCGTTCGCGAAGCGGTTCGGCCACAAGCTGGTGGCCGGCATGCCCAAGGTGCTCACCACGCTGTCCACCGTCGGCACCGTCGCGATGCTCTGGGTGGGTGGACACATCCTGCTCGCCGGCACCGACGAACTCGGCTGGCATTGGCTCTACGGCAAGGTCCATCACCTCGAGGAACTCGTGCACGACGCCACCGGGCCGGTGGGCGCGGTGCTGGGCTGGGTGACCAACACGACGTGCTCGGCCATCCTCGGCCTCGTCGTCGGCACGGTCGTCGTCGGCATCGTGACCGTGCTCCCCTTCGGCAAGAAAGATCACTGACGTCCCCGGCATCGGACCCCGGACATGCGAGAACCCCGGCCCGGTGGCCGGGGTTCTCGTGTCAGATCAGATGGTGCGCAGATCCGGTGATGCCCGGATCAATCGACGCTCAGGCGCCGAAGCCGACGCGGCGCACCTCGGTGTTGCCGACCTCCGCATAGGCGATCTTGGCGGTGGGCACCAGGTAGCGCGACCCCTTCTCGTCGGTCAGCGCGAGGACGTCCTCCTTGCCCGACAGCGCAGCTGTGATCGCGGCGTAGGCCTCATCGCTGGTCTGCGTCGACTGCACCGTCAGCTCGCGCGAACTGTCGGCGATTCCGATCTTCACTTCCACGGCCATGTCCACCCTCTTCGATCACGTTGACAGCTATTGGTTCCAGGCTAGTTCAGCACTCCCGTGCCGGGACACCCGCTCCGCTGACAGCGAAAAGCGCGTGTCGTCTCGCGACGCCTCGGAGGAATCAGGCCAGGCCGAGTGCGGCCATCCGGACGTTGTGGCTCTCCTCGACATTCTCGAAGAACGACGCCACTCCCTGCAGCGAGGCCGCACCGGAGAACAGGAGATCGGTGACCTCCTCCTCGGCCGCGAGCACCCACTGCGCGTGGGTGATGGCCTCACCCAGGAGTCGACGCCCCCATAACACCAACGGCGACTTCAGGTTCGGGTCCCGGGTCACCGCGGCCCGGACCTGCTCGCAGGCGAACTCCGACTGCGCGGTCTGACCCATCACATCGGCCAGCAATGTCTGGGCATGCTCGGGCAGGACCCCGGCGAGCTCGGTGTAGAAATCGGCGGCCAGGCCGTCACCGACGTAGGCCTTCACGAGCACCTCGTACCAGTTGGTGGGCGTGGTCGCGCGGTGATACTGATCGAAGATCGGGCTGTACCGCTCGACGGCCCCGGCCGAGTCGATGCCCCGCGCCTCGATGTGTTCGGCCAGGTCACCGTAGTGACGAACCTCCGACGCGATCATCCGCGCGATGGCGACACGACTGGCCACATCGGGCGCCATACGCGACTCGCTGATCAATCGGCCGAATGCCGCATATTCACCGGCCAGCAGGACCGCGAACAGTTTGGTGATCCCGGAATCCTCCGCCGTGATCGCGACGTCACCGTCGGGGTCCGAGGTCGATGCGCCAGTGCTCATGCTGCTGATCGTAAACGTGTGGCAGGTCGCGATGCCATGTTCGGTGACCCCAGCACGTACAATTACCGATGGTGTATGCGTGCGAACGCCGCGGATGAGCGCCAACCCGACATCCGGGGGCCGATTCGTGACGGCGTCCCCGTCCGCACTCACCAGATCTGTGCGCGCACCTGTTCGGAACACGAGTTCCGAGCCCACACGTGGCCGCGATGATCCCCGCCGACCCGGCGGAGCCGAGATCAACGCCGCCGCCCGCGAACCCGCGACGTGGTGCTTTCGTGCGTGCTGACGCGATACGAAAGGCATCGTCAACCACATATGAGCGACCCCATCGATACGACGACCGACGCCACCGCAGGTACTGATACCGAAGGCATCCAGACCACCATCGTCGACGAGACCCACACCTCCCCCACCTTCGCCGAACTCGGTGTCGATCCGCAGATCGTCGCGGCTCTCGAAGCCGACGGCAAGACGCGCACCTTCGCCATCCAGGAACTCACCCTGCCGCTGGCCCTCAGTGGCGATGACCTCATCGGTCAGGCCCGCACCGGCATGGGCAAGACCTTCGGTTTCGGCGTCCCACTGCTGCACCGTCTGACGACCGCCGAGAAGCACGGGCTGCGCGCGCTGGACAACACCCCGCGTGCCCTCGTGATCGTCCCGACGCGTGAGCTCTGCATCCAGGTGACCGGCGACCTCGAGATCGCCGCCAAGAACGTGAACGTGACCCTCGCCGACGGCACCGAACGTCCGCTGAAGATCACCTCGATCTACGGTGGACGCCCCTACGAATCCCAGATCGCCGAGTTGCAGAGCGGCGTCGACGTCGTCGTCGGCACCCCGGGCCGACTGCTCGACCTGGCACAGCAGGGTCACCTGATCCTCGGCAAGGTCGCGATCCTCGTCCTCGACGAGGCCGACGAGATGCTCGACCTGGGCTTCCTCCCCGACATCGAACGCATCATGGCCTCCCTGCCGACACCGCGTCAGACGATGCTGTTCTCGGCCACCATGCCGGGCCCGATCGTCACCCTCGCCCGGACGTTCCTGAACCGTCCGACCCACATCCGCGCCGAGCAGGCCAACGACTCCGCCGTCCACGAGCGCACCACCCAGTTCGTCTACCGCGCCCACGCGCTGGACAAGGCCGAGCTGGTGGCCCGCATCCTGCAGGCCGAGGGCCGCGGCGCGACGATGATCTTCACCCGCACCAAACGCACCGCGCAGAAGGTCGCCGACGATCTCGGCGAGCGCGGATTCTCGGTGGGCGCAGTCCACGGCGACCTCGGGCAGGTTGCTCGTGAGAAGGCCCTCAAGAAGTTCCGCACCGGGGAGATCGACGTCCTCGTCGCCACCGATGTCGCCGCCCGCGGCATCGACATCGACGACGTCACCCACGTCATCAACTATCAGTGCCCCGAGGACGACAAGACCTATGTCCACCGCATCGGCCGGACCGGTCGCGCCGGACGAACCGGCATCGCGGTGACCTTTGTCGACTGGGATGAGCTGCACCGCTGGGAACTGATCAACAACGCGCTGGGCATCGGGCAGCCGGAGCCGGCGGAGACGTACTCGACCTCCGAGCATCTGCGTACCGAACTCGGTATCCCCGAGTCGGCCACCGGCCGTGTCGGATCACCGAAGCGTTCCGACGACGGTGCTCGCCGGGAAGGCCGGGAGGAGCGTCGTCCGCGCGGCGACCGTCCCAAGTCCACGCGCACCCGTCAGCGCACGCGCGGTGGCAGGGCCGGCGCCGAGGGCAGTGCGTCGACTCCCGAGTCGAGCGAGACCGCGGGTTCGGCGTCGACAGACGCGTCGGCGTCTGCCGGCGAGACCCGGGCCGAGGGTTCCGGCGACGGATCGTCGGCGCCGCGTAAGCGTCGTCGTCGACGCGGCGGCGCGAACCGCAAGCGTGCCGGTGACTCCGGTGCGTCCGGCGCCGAGAACACGGGCGCATCCGCTGGTTCGGCGGCGGCCGCGACGGACTGATACCGGAACGCAGCCATGGACCTCGAGGTCCCCGAACGGACGGCTCCCACCCGAGTCACGCCGGAGCGTCGCACCCGGATCGACCTGATCGTCGCTGCCCTGATCGTGGTGGCGGTACTGGTCGTCGGCGGGCTCGTGTGGTGGTTCAGTCCGGTCCGGCATTCCGAGTCGGTCCAGGCGTCCGACCCCACCCCGACGGTCACTGCCGTCCGGACGGTGCCCGAGTCGCTGGTGCCGCTGTGGCAGGAGCAGTCCTCGGCGACGCGGATCCCGGTGATCTCGACCTCGTCGGTGGTGACCGGAGACGCCGGAACCGTCGTGAGCCGCGATCCGGACACGGGTGCCGCCCGCTGGAGCTACCGCCGCAATCTGGATCTGTGTGCGGTCGCCACCGGATGGTCGGGGGTCGCCGACACCGTCCTCGCCGTCTACCGCAACTCACGCGGATGCAGTGAGGTCACCGCGCTCGACGCCTCGACCGGGCAGCGCACCGGCGCCCGCACCAGCGACGCCGACGATGCCATCTATCTGAACGCAGACTCCGGATACGCACTCGCGCAAGGTAATACGCGGCTGGAGACGTGGGGATCGAACCTCGTGCGGGGTATCGAATACGGCCGTGTGGCCGCGCCGGTGAAACCCGGCGCACAGCCGTCACGCACCGGCTGCGCGCTCTACTCCTCGGCACTGTCGGGTGATCGACTCGCGGTGATCGAACGCTGCGCCTCCGATCCCGGCTACCGGCTCAGTGTCCTCGGCTCCACGCTCGACAGCGATGAGAAGGTTCGCCAGTTCGGGTCGTCGATCATCACGGTCACCGCCGACGGTCCGCCGCCCCGGGTGATCGCCATGTCCTCGAGTGCCATTGCCGTCTACGACGGCGGTGGCGACGCACCCGAACCCGATATCTCCGCCCCCGGCACCGCCGCGGACCCCACCGCGCCCCGGCGACCGACGATCCGCATCTTCGACACCGACGGCGTACAGACCGGCGTCGAGTACGTGACCGGCGGACTCGAGGTGCCCACCGAGAGCACCGCCATCACCCGCGACGGGCTCACCACCTTCTGGACCGGCGCGGCCACCGTCGTCCTCAACGCGCAGTCGATGAAACCGACCTATCAGGTGCCCGGCACCCTGGGCCCGGGCGAATTGATGGGCGACGGTCTGCTGCTGCCGAGCCCATCGGGCATCAGCGTGCGCAACCCCGCCACCGGCGCCGAGACCCGCTCCATCGCGGTCCCCCGCGACGGTCATGGCGACGGCCAGATGGTCGCGCTCCGCGTCCTCGGCGATCACGTCGTCCAACAGTGGGGCACCACGGTTCAGGTGCTCGGCCCGCGCGATTGAATGGCGGCGACTGAGTTGAATGGCGGCGACTCCGTCGCCGCTGTTGGTCGGCCTTGAACCCCGTTCTTCCCTCGTCGTCGCGCCGCTCGCTGCGCTCTCCGGCTCCTCCTCAGTGCAGAACGGCGTCGGCCGACCAACGCTGAGTGGGCACACCGTGCCCACTCGATCGGATTCTGCGCCCACTCGACGCCAGAGCGCGCCCGCTCAGCGTGGATCTGTGCCCGCTCAGTGGATGGGTTCAAAGGGAGCGTCGCGTAAAACGTGCCCCACTCACCCAAATTCGAGGGTCGACACGTCCTCGCCGGTTTCCCAGTGCTTCCAGAGGTTCTCCGCGAAGGTGCGGTACGCGGTGGCGCCCTTGTTCTTTCGGCCCCGCATCACCGACGCCCCGGAGGCGGACGCCTCGGCGAAGCGGACGGTACGCGGGATGGGCGGATCGAGGACCGGCAGTCCGTATCGGTCGGCGACGTCGGCGAGGACATCGCGACTGTGCGTCGTGCGGGCGTCGAACAGGGTCGCGACGGCACCGAGCATGGTCAGGTTCGGGTTGGTGATCTGCTGGACCTCGGTGACGGTGCGCAGTAGTTGTCCGACGCCGCGATGGGCGAGGGTTTCACACTGCAGCGGCACGATGACCTCGTCGGCGGCGGTCAATCCGTTGAGCGTGAGCACGCCGAGGGAGGGCGGGCAGTCGAGCAGGATCACGTCGTAATCCTCGGCCACCTCGGCCAACGCACGCTTGAGCGCGTACTCACGGCCGGGCCGCATCAGCAGCAGGGCCTCGGCACCGGCGAGGTCGATGGTGGCGGGCAGGAGCGTGACGTTGTCCTCCGTGTCGAGCAGGACGTCCGCGATCTCCTCGTCGCCGAGCAGCACGTCGTGCACCGACGACTCGAGTTGATCGGGATCATGCCCGAGAGAGAACGTCAGGCACCCTTGCGGGTCGAGGTCGACGACGAGGACAGAGACATCGAGATCGGCGAGCGCCGCCCCGAGCGACTCCACCGTCGTGGTCTTGGCCACCCCACCCTTTTGATTCGCTACGGCCAGAATCCGCGTCATGGGTCAACCATACGAGGTGACTCCGCAGTAGGTATCACGACACATACGTCTCTGTGACCCGCACTGCATGTGACCGGCGCCGCGAGACCGGTCACAGACGGCTCAGCGCTTGCGTTTGGCCTTCGGACGGGCCGGACGCTGCTGCGGCGGCTGCTGAGCCACCTCCGGGGCGTCGGGGGCGTAATCGGCCACATGCCAGCGCAGCGACGGTCCGGAGAAGAGCAGCACCAGCACGGCCACCGCAGCGATGCCCAACGGGATGCCGAACCAGGGCTGGTGGCTGGTGATCATGTAGTAGGCCACCGGAAGCAGCAGGATCTGCGCGACGACAGCGATGGCCCGGCCCCAGCGACGCCCGGTGATCAGGGCGAGCCCTCCGACGAGCACACCGCCGAAGATGATCCCGAACCAGGCCGCGGTGCCGTATCCGCTGATCGCGTCCTCGTGGTGGCCCATGGCCTCGCGGATGACCAGCACGATCGCCACGACGACGGCGATGATTCCCTCGAGCGCGGTGATGGCACCGGCGGCACGCACGGTCGACGGCGTCGCCACGGCCCCGTGCCCGTGCGATTCCACTCCGTTCTCGACCGGTTTCTCGCTCACGCCATCAGCCTATTCGGTGCCGGTCGACCGGTCGCGGCCCACCGTCGGATTACCATCACGGGCCGCAACCCCATATCCTCGGGTGTCGTGCGCGTCATGCTCATCGTGAATCCCTTCGCCACCGCCACCACCCCGGCGGGACGCGATGCGCTCGTCAATACCCTGAGCTCGCGGTTCCACCTCGACGTCGAGCACACCACGCATCGCGGACACGCCGGTGAGCTGGGCAGACGCGCGGTCGCAGAGAGCTATGACGCCGTCGTCGTGCACGGCGGCGACGGTTCGGTCAACGAGGCCGTCAACGGCATGCTGGGGCCACCGTCGCAGTTCGTGACGGCCGCGCGGCCGTCCTTGGGCGTGATCCCCGGCGGCAGCGCGAATGTGTTCGCCCGCACCCTGGGCATCGTCGGCGATCCACTCACCGCGACACAGCAGATGATCGATCTGCTCGAGTCGGATCAGCACCGCACCGTGGGCCTCGCCCACACCGAGGACCGGTGGTTCCTGTTCAACACCGGCATGGGCATGGACGCAATCGTCGTGCACGAGATGGAGCGCAAACGCCACGCGGGCAAATCGGCGACACCCTCCCGGTATCTGTGGACGACGGTGGCGTCGTTCTTCAAGAACGCGACCAAACCGGCGTCGTTCACCGTCGAGGTGCCCGATCATGATCCGATCGTCGGCGTCCGCTTCGGCTTCGTCAGCAACACGAGCCCCTGGACCTACCTCGGGTCGCGGGAGATCCGCACCAATCCCGGCACCAACTTCGACACGCGACTCGGGTTGTTCGCCGCGACGTCGACGTCGGTGGCGCGCAATCTTCCGCTCGCGACGCGGTTGTTGACGCAGCGCGATCCCAAGGGCCGCCACGTCTACCGCGACGACGACGTCGCGTGGGTCCGGTTCACCGCCGACGAGCCACTCGACGTCCAGATGGACGGCGATTATGTCGGCGCCTATGACCGCCTCACCTTCGGTCACCGTCCGGGCGCCCTGGACGTCCTGGCTCCCAAGACTCCCGACAGCACCACGTAGGGCAGTGCCGCGCAGGCGAACATCGCCGAGGCGGACATGACCGTCGAGCCCGCCGCCCACGCCGTGAAGGCGACGATCGCGATCATCTCCTCCCCCACTCCCACGACCGAACCCACGGTGGCCCTGGTCCGGGAGTCCAGCTGATCCTGCAATGCCGCATCGGCGACCACCAGCGCCCATCCGTAGGCTGCGAAAGCTATTGCGACGCCGATGATTCCGATCGGGTGGGCGGCGGCCACCCCGACGATCAGGCACAGTGATCCCGCAGCCAGTATCCACGGCATCGCACGCCGGCTCCCGGAGATCCCGGCAGCGAGGCTGCCCACGATGTCGCCACCCGCGACGACGATCATCAGCGCGGCCACCGCCGCGGGAGTCGCGGTGGCACCGAGGAGTTCACGGGTGAGTACCGGCAGATACTCGTCGAGCGCACCCACCCAGGTCAGCGCGATGATCACCACGATCGCCCGCCGGATGCGACCCGATCGACGGATGGCCGCGGTCGCGCCGGCGAGGATCGACCGCCACGAATCGTGCTGTCCGCCATCCGCTTCCGTGTCGGAATTCTGTTCACCCGATGAGTGCCGAGGGCGCGCCGATTCAGGCAGTAGCGCCGTGGCGCCGGCGCAGACCAGGCAGGCGCAAACGCTGGCGACACCCGCCGCCACGTATCCACCGCCGGCCACGAGCGGCCCGGCGAGCGCGGTGCCCAGCAGGATTCCGACGGCACCCGCCGCGCGTACCCGTCCCGCCACCCGCGGATAGGTACGAGCCTGTCCACGGACGGCCAGTTCGTCGTAGAGCAACGCCGTGATCGCCGAACCGCGCAACGCCCCGCCGAGCGCCCACAGCACGAAGCCGGCGGCGAAGGCTGGATACGTCGGCGTTCCGGGAATGCCCGCGGCGACGGTCCACAGGGTGAATCCGAGGCCGGTGACGAGGGCTCCGCAGACAGCCAGCCGACGCCGCGAGAACCGGTCGGCGACAATTCCGCCGGGGATCTCAAGAACGAACGAGGACACCGACCAGATGATGAACAACGACGACAGTTGCGCCTGGGAAAGGCCTCCACCCCGCGGCACCGGGTCGGTGATCAGGACCGCGTACAGCGGATAGAACGGGATCAGGTCCTCAGCGAGGGCCGATACCGTTGCGGTGAGCGAAAGTCCGGGGCGACCGGGGAGCGATGAGGATCAACATCGTCGTGTCATGACTCACAGGCTACGCCACCTGCACATTTCCCAAGACATCTCGACGTAACGGGCGTAATATAGAGCATTGGTGTTCGACCCGGTGCACATACCCCCGGCAACCTGCCCGACATGCAAGTGCTAGGCGGCGAAGGTGATATTGCACACGTGTTAACGCGAGACCATTGACTTCGCCTGGATTCGTGAAAGTATTCACAAGCAACAGCGCGGAAACATTAGGTTGCTCTGCGTGAACTCACGGTTACAGCCACACACAAAATCTACAAGCGTCGAAACATGCGCGAAGCACGACGAAGGAGTGAGGAATGGACTGGCGGCACAAGGCCATCTGTCGCGACGAGGATCCGGAACTGTTCTTCCCGGTGGGAACCAGTGGCCCGGCCATCGCGCAGATCGCTGATGCAAAGCTTGTCTGCGCCCGTTGCCCGGTCACCGCAGACTGCCTCTCGTGGGCCCTCGAGTCCGGCCAGGACGCCGGCGTCTGGGGCGGCATGAGCGAGGATGAGCGCCGCGCGCTCAAGCGCCGTACCGCGCGCACCCGCACGCGGAGCAGCGTGTAACAGGACTCCGGCTACGGCCGCGTCCACCGCGGCCGGCCTCGAAGAGACCCGGCCGCGTGCCGGGTCTTTTCGTTTGTCCGGACCGCTGCTCGAGGTAGCTGTTCGGTCCCCCGGCAGGCCACGGTCAGCGGGTCGTCTCCCGCCTCAACGGCACGACGATCCGCGCTGCGGCGCCCGGATGGGCCGGGCTGATCTCCAGCGTGCCACCCAGGTCAATGGAGACCAGGGTCTGCACGATCTGCAGCCCCAGCCGATCCGAGGTGGCCAGATCGAAATCATTGGCCAGTCCGGAACCGTTGTCCCGCACCACGATTGCCAATTCACGAAGGTCCCGTTCGGCAGAGATGTCGATCGCCGAACCCTCGTGTGGTTCGTCGAATCCGTGCTCGATGGCGTTCTGGATCAGCTCGGTGAGCACCATGATCAACGGCATCGCGACATCGGCCGGGAGCACCCCGAGCCGGTCGCGGCGTCGAACGACGATGTGATTCTCCCCGGACGCGACGTCGACCAGCGTCGGCACCAGACGATCGACGACCTCGTCGAGATCGACCTCCTCGTCGACACTGCCGGACAGCAGTTCGTGGACCAGCGCAATCGACGCGACGCGTCGTACCGCCTCGGTCAGTGCCCCCTTGGCCTCGGCGTTCGACGTCCGGCGTGCCTGCAGACGCAGCAGCGCAGACACCGATTGCAGATTGTTCTTGACCCGATGATGGATCTCGCGGATCGTCGCGTCCTTGCTGATCAGCGCGAGATCGCGGCGTTTGACCTCGGTCACGTCGCGGATCAGCACCACTGCGCCGGTACTCACCCCGCGCGGTCGTAGCGGCACCGCCCGCAGCAGGACCGTGGCACGTCGGGCGTCGACCTCCATCCGCATCCCGACGTCCCGATAGGGCCCGGCGGAGGTGTCCCGCACTCCGGCTGCCGCGTCGATCATCATCTCCGCATCCTGCGACTCGAACGGATCGTCGACGACGGTCGTGATGATCTCGGTGAGCTTGCGCTGCCCGAGATCGGCACTCCACCCCATCCGGTGGAACGCCGAGAGCGCGTTGGGACTGCCGTAGGAGACGATTCCCTCGCCGTCGATCCGCACGAATCCGTCGCCGGCACGCGGCGTCGACAATCCGCGTGGATTGCCTTCCTGCTGTGGGAAGGTCCCCTCGCTCACCATCTGGCACAGGTCATTGCCCGAATCCTGATAGGCCAACTCCAACGCCGACGGCAGGCGTGGGTGCGTCAGATCGGTGGCGCGGGTGAGGACGGCGATCACATCATTGTCGAAGGCCACCGGGATCACCTCGCGGCGGATGGCGGTGGAACCCTGCCAGGTCGGGTCCTCGTCGCGCAGGATGTGTGCCTCGGTGAATGCGCGGTCGACATGGGCGTCGGCACCGGCGTCGATGATGCGCCCCACCTCGTCGCCGGGAAAGACGGTCGACGCCGTGTTGGGCCGGCATTGGGCGACGGTCACCAGGGCGCCGTCGGCGCCGCGAACGGTGAGGGTGAAGTCCGCGAACGAGAGATCCGCGAGGAGTTGCCACTCGGCGACGAGCCGCTGCAGATGCCCGGCGGCGGCATCGGTCAGCGTGGTGTGTTCGGCGAGCAGATCTGCCAGCGTCGACATGGACGGGGTGCGCGGCTACCGATAGGTGGCAATGATGTCGCCGGCCTGGATGACGTCGCCGACGTTCACGTTGACCTCGGCGATGGTGCCGGCCTCTTCCGCGAGGACCGGAATCTCCATCTTCATCGACTCGAGCAGCACCAGCGTGTCACCGACCTCGACCTGCGCACCCGCGGTCGTGATGACTTCCAGGACACTGGCCACGATCTCCGCAACGACGTCTTCTGCCATGGGCATGAATCTACCCCGACTCCCCCGACGCCCTGGCACAGGAGCGGGAACAACAAAACCCGGGCACCGCCGACGGTGATGCGATGATCACCCGCGAAACCCGGGTTCGGTCTGGTCGAACTCTGATGCGCCCGTGAGGGCGGCAACTCAGGCGTTCGGACGCTTGCCGTGGTTGGCTGCGTTCTTCTTACGAGAGCGCTTCTTGCGTCCGCGCTTACCCATGACGGATCTCCTTTGACGAAACGTTGGTCGAGCACATCATCCCACGTCGGGGAGCTGGGACAAAAATGTGCCTCAGCGGAGGCCCTCGGTGTCGGTGACGGTGGTCTCGGTGATCGACGTCTCGGTGACACCGTGTGCGGTCTCACGGACGACGACGGACTTGCGGATCTCCACCCGCAGACGGTCACGCAACCCGGCGGGTGCCTGATCGCCGCCGCATTTGCGGCCGATCAGCGCCTTGAGCTGCTGCTCGATGCCGAAGTGCGCGAGGCAGGACGGGCACTCGTCGAGATGCCCGCGGATGCGAGCGCGGGCGTCCTGATCGCATTCGTTGTCGAGCAGGAGCCAGACGTCGGCGATGACCGCCGAGCAATCGAGCCCGGCGAGCTCGGGATCGTAATCATCGTCTTGTCCGGGACGGAACATCGCCTTGCTCATCGGGCCACCTCGCTCTCGGCGTCGGAGTTGCTGTCGGCACCCTTGGGCGCACGATTGAAGCCGCGTTCGCGCGCGACGTCGGCAAGCAGATCACGCAATTGACGACGCCCTCGGTGCAGCCGCGACATGACGGTGCCGATGGGCGTGTCCATGATCTCGGCGATCTCCTTGTACGGGAGCCCTTCGACGTCGGCGTAGTAGACGGCCATCCGGAAATCCTCGGGCAGTGCTTGCAGCGCTTCCTTGATCTCGTCGTCGGGCAGGGCGTCGAGCGCTTCGATCTCGGCGGACCGCAAGCCGGTCGAGGAGTGCTCCGCGGTGGCCGCGAGCTGCCAGTCGGTGATCTCGTCGGTCGGGTACTGCGCAGGCTGACGCTGCTTCTTGCGGTAGCCGTTGATGTAGGTGTTGGTGAGGATGCGGTAGAGCCACGCCTTGAGGTTGGTGCCCTCACGGAAGGACGCGAACGCGGAGAACGCCTTGACGTAGGTCTCCTGCACGAGGTCCTCGGCGTCGGCCGGGTTACGTGTCATCCGCAGTGCGGCACCATAGAGCTGATCGAGGAGCGGGAGCGCGTCGCGCTCGAACCGCTCGGTGAGCTCTTCGGGCGTTTCGGTAGGGTCCGCGCGGCGGGGTGCCTGACTGCCTGCGCCCTCCGCCGAGGGATCGTGCGATTCCGGGTCGGCCACTGAGGTCCCTTCGGTGATCATCTGGGCCGCAACCGCCGCGGGCCGCGGGAGCACCTCCCGGATCGAGAGCCTGCCCACCGCGGACGCCGGTACCAACCGGCCGTCGTACCCGGAGGTGTCGTACCCAGTGTTGTCGGTCCAGCTTACCGACCGTGCCATCGGCTGTTCGCCGAGCATCGGGTCGGGGGGCGTGAGCACCACTGTGTTGCTCGTCAACCTGATCGACCTTCCCTTCGGAGACTGCTTCTGAACACAATGGGCAACAGACGTTTTCTCATGTTTGTTCCCTGATCACGTCCTTAGACCCCAGGTGAGAGGAAGTCCACTGCCATGGCCGCGACACCGGCGATCGCCGCCCTCGAACGTGCCGGAATCGCGCACGAGGTGCATAGCTATCACCACGATCCGCGCACCGAGGATTACGGAGGCGAGGCTGTCGAGGCGATGACCGCCGCGGCCGGCGTCGAGGCCGGGCAGATCTTCAAGACCCTGGTGGTTGAGGTCTCCCCGACCGGTGGCGGACGTCCGTTCCTCGCGGTCGCGGTGGTGCCGGTGCCACGTCGGATGGCACCCAAGGCGGTGGCTGCGGCACTCGGCGGCGGCAAGGTGACGATGGCGGACAAGGGCAAGGTCAGCCGCTCGAGCGGTTACGTCCTCGGCGGCGTGTCACCGATCGGGCAGCGCACCGCCCTGCCGACCGTCGTCGACGTCTCGGCACTGGATTTCGACGTCGTGCTGTGCAGCGCGGGTAAGCGCGGCCTTGAGGTCGCGCTGGCCCCGGCCGATCTGATCGCCGTCACCCACGCCGTCACCGCCGAGATCGCCGTCTGACGCCGACGACGCACCAATGCGGACGGCCACTGTCCGGAGGTCGTGCCAGCATGGAGACATGTGCGGACGTTATGCGGTGACCACGGACCCGGCGAAGCTCGCCGCCGAGATCGATGCCGTCAACGAGGTACCCGCCGCGGACCTCGACGCCTCGGGCGAGCAGGGTGCCCCGCGATCGCCGGGCGAGAACTACAACGTCGCGCCGACGACGACGGTGATGACCGTCGTCAAACGCCACGACGCCGACGATCCCGACAGTGACCCGACGCTGCGTGTCCGCGCGATGCGCTGGGGATTGGTGCCGCCGTGGGCCAAGGAGGTCGGCAAGGGCCCGCTGCTGTTCAACGCCCGTGCCGAGACGGCGGCGGAGAAGAGCTCGTTCCGCACGTCGGTGAAATCCAAGCGGTGCCTCGTCCCGATGGACGGGTGGTACGAGTGGAAGAAGGGTCCCGCCGGCGCCAACGGTAAACCGACGAAGGTGCCGTTCTTCATGTCACCGCATGACGGAACGCGACTGTTCATGGCGGGCCTCTGGTCGGTGTGGCGCCCCAAGGATGCCCCGCGCGACGCCGATCCCCTGCTCAGCTGCTCGATCCTGACCACAGATGCCGTCGGCCATCTGCGCGAGGTTCACGACCGGATGCCGCTGATCATGCCGTTCGAGGACTGGGATGCGTGGCTCAATCCGGATGGTCTCGCGCCCGCGGATCTGTTCACGCCGCCCGCGCAGGCGCTGGCCGACGCGATCGACATCCGCGAGGTGGCACCGCTGGTCAACCGGGTGTCGAACAACGGTCCGGAACTACTCGCACCGGTATAAACGGCCGCATGCGAAAATGCCGGGTATGAGCCGCACCAGTCCGTCCCTGTTCCAGCGTTTGCGATACCTCGCCGGTCAACCGCTGCCGCCGGAGATGCAGGACTGGGTGCGCGCCGACGTCACCGGCCCAGGACACGCCCGTCGCTACCTGACACGCGGACTGATCCCGCTGATCCCCATCCTGATCGCGTTCTACTTCGTCCCCGGCCCGCTGATCTACCGGCTCTGCATGATGGCGCTGCTGCTGATCCCGCTCATCTACTTCCAGATCGCCCTGATCCGCATCTACCGTCGCCACCTGCTCGCCACCAACGGTCTCGACCCGGACATGCTCAACGCCAAGCGCGACAAGAAGCGCAAGGAGACGAAGTCGGAGTACGAGAGCATCTACCGGCGCGACTGATCAGCGAAAGCTGTAGTCCTCGAGCGGGAAGCTCCTCATCTCACGCAGCGTGGCCGCCGTCGAACTCGGACGCAGCAGGGTGGCCTCGCCGTGCTGATTGAAGTAGTAGCTGCGCGATGAGCGGCAGTCCCCGTTGTAGAACACGGATGACTCGAGTTTGTGGGTGACGGTGTCGAGGAACTCGGCATTGGCCTGCTCGGTCACCTCGAAGATCTGTTCGCCGCGCCGGGTGAGTTCGGTGAAGAGGCGTCGGATATGACTCATCTGCCCCTCGATGGTGGTGAAGTACGAGAGGCCGCTGTAGGAGTACGGGCTGTTCAACGACAGGAAGTTGGGGAACCGCGGCACGGTGATGCCCTCGTAGGCTTGAAAGCGGTTGTCGCGCCACCACTTTCCCAGATTCAGTCCGTCGCGGCCGACGATCTCGAAGGCGGGGAAGTTGGTGTCCCAGAGGTTGAATCCGGTGGCCAAAACCAAGGTGTCGACCTCGTTGCGGGTCTCGGTGCCGTCCGCGGCGGCGGTGATGATCGCATCCGGCTCCACCCGCACGATGGTGTCGGTCTGCAGCGTCACGCCGGGTTTGTTGAACGTGGCGAAGTAGGTGTTGGAGAACGTCGGTCGCTTGCAGCCGAAGTCGTAGTGGGGGGTGAGTCGACGACGGGTATCCGCATCACGGACCTGTGCCCGCAGATGCGCCTTGGCGAGCAGCGCCGCACCACGGTTACCCGGCTTGGCCTGCTTGAAATGCAGGACCCCGACGACCATGAGCAGTTCTAGCAACGACGAGTTCACCGCCCGCGCGGCCTTCTGGGTGAGCGGGACACGGGCGAACAGTTTCTGCACGGCCGGTGGGATCGGGACGTCGACCTTCGGCACCACCCAGATGGGTGTGCGCTGGAAGACCGTCAGCGCCGACGCCTGTGCCGCGATCTCCGGGATGAGCTGGACGGCCGTCGCGCCGGTGCCGATGACGGCGGCGCGTTCACCGGTGAAGTCGTGGCCGTCCTCCCAGGCGGTGGTGTGGATGATCTTTCCGGCGAAGGAGTCGATCCCCGGGAAATCGGGGGTGTGCGGCTGCGAGAGGAAGCCGGTCGCGGTGACGAGATAACGCGTGGTGCGGTGCCCGCCGTCGGCGGTGTACACGTGCCATACAGCAGCGTCCTCATCCCACTCGGCGCGCTGCACGACGGTGCCGAACTCCATATGCCGCTTCAGGTCGTATTTGTCGGCGACGTGATGCGCGTAGCGCTTGAGTTCGGTACCGGGCGCGAACAGCCGCGACCAGTACGGGTTCGGTTCGAACGAGTACGAGTAGGTCACCGACGCGATGTCGACGGCGAGCCCCGGATAGTGATTGACGTGCCACGTACCGCCGAGATCGTCCTCACGCTCGAGGATGGCGATGTTCTCCAGCCCCTGCCGTTTGAGCTCGATGGCGGCGCCGAGACCACCGAAACCTGCACCCACGATCACCGCGTCGACATCAGGATTCATCGTCGATCCACTCCCCGAAATAGTTTCTGTAACTGATCGACACAGTAACTCACGTCACAGAGATTGACCACCCCCCTACGCGACGACGGGACCGGACCGACGACGGGACCGGACGAAGGAATAGATCGCGCCGCCCGTGCGCTGCCTGCAGGCATGAGTTCGATGCGGTCGTTCAGTGCAGCGGTGTTCGCCTTCGCAGTCGTCATGCTCGGTACCACCCTGCCGACACCGCTCTACTCCACCTACGCCGCCACGCTGCACTTCGACGTCTTGACCACCACCATCATCTTCGCGGTGTACGCGGGGGGCGTGATCGTGGCGCTCATCTGCTTCGGCCGATGGTCCGATCAGCTCGGTCGACGCCCCCTGCTCGCCGCCGGCGCGCTGCTGTCGTTCGCCAGCGCCATCGTCTTCATCACCGCCGGACCCGTCTGGCAGCTGATGATCGGACGGGTGCTGTCCGGACTCTCCGCCGGTATCTACGCGGGCGCGGCCACCGCGGCGGTCATCGAATTGGCACCGCCGTCGTGGCGCCACCGGGCCCCGGCCGTGGCCACCGCCGCCAACATCGGCGGTCTGGGACTGGGTCCGCTGATCGCCGGACTGCTCGCGCAGTACGCCCCGCAGCCGCTGCATCTGCCATTCGCGGTGCACATGCTGCTGCTCGTCGCGGTGATGATCGGGATCTGGTTCATGGCCGAGCCGGTGCAGCCGAAAGCACATCCGAGCCTGCGCGCCCAACGCCTGTCGGTGCCCACGGACATGCGTGGAATCTTCGTCCGGGCGGCCATCGCCGCGTTCGCCGGCTTCGCCGTGATGGGCACCTTCACCGGCGTCGCGCCGTCGTTCATCTCGAAAGTCATCGGCATCGACAATCACGCGGTCGCCGGCATCGTGGTGTCCACGCTTTTCCTCGCCTCGGCGGCCGCCCAGATCGCGGGTCGACCCATGCAGACCGATCATGCGCTGATCGCCGGCAGCGCGATCCTCGTCGTCGGGGTCGGCGTGGTGACCGCGGCACTCATCGCCCAATCGGTGGGCCTGCTGTTCGCCGGCGCACTGATTGCGGGGGCCGGGCAGGGACTGGCGTTCTCGAAGGGACTGGCGTCCGTCGTCGCGGCCGCGCCGCCGGATCGTCGGGCCGAGGTCACCTCGACATACTTCGTCGTCGCGTATGTGGCCATCTCGATCCCCATCGTCGGCGAGGGATTCGCCGCGGCGCACTGGGGTCTGCAGCGGGCGGGCGAGGTCTTCAATGTCGCCGTCGGTGTGCTCGCCCTCGTCGCCTTGGTGCTGACCGTCGTCGCGGTTCGACGAGCCGACGCCCCGACTCCCGTCGAGACGACGGTCTGAGGCGTCGGCTGCGCGTCCGACGCCGGGACCCGACTCTAGGACCCGACGCTAGGACCCGACGCCCGCCTCGCGGAGTGCGGCGATGAGCGAGGTGAAGCGGGCATTGCTCGCGAGGTCCTCCACGAGCACCGCGTTGCCCGCGTCGTCGGCGAGGGGGATGCACCAGTTGGCGTATTGGGAGGAGTCGGTGCCGGGCTGATTCTGGATCCGCCGCTCCCCGACGGCGTCGACGAGCGCGACACCCAAGAGGACCGACGGACTTCTCGCGATGAGTTGGTAGAGCGCCTCGACGGTCCGCTGATCGGTCAGCGGGGTGTCGGGTGCCAGCAGTCCACGTTCGACAGCGAGGGCGAGGATGGCATCGCGGTCGCGTTCGTCGCGGGCTCGCTCGGCCGCTTCCCCGGTCTCCAAAAGGCCGAGGCGAGAACGTAATTCAATGTGATCACCGGCAAGATAGCCAACGGTGGGCGGTAGGTCGTGAGTGGTGACCGAGGTCAGGCAGAGTTCGCGGTAGTCCTCGGGTGGGATGGGTGCGTACTGCCCGTGCTCGAACCACAGGATCGAGGTGCCGAGGATGCCGCGTCGGGCCAGGGTCTCCTGCACGACCGGCTCGAAGACCCCGAGATCCTCGCCGATCACCACGGCACCGGCGCGCTGGGCCTCGAGCGCGAGGATACCGACGAAGGCCTCGTGGTCATAGCGGACGTAGGTGCCCTTCGCGGGACTCTCGCCGTCGGGAATCCACCAGAGCCGGAACAGCCCCAGGATGTGATCGACGCGGACGCCACCGGCGTGCCGCAGGATGGTGCGCAGCATGTCGCGGTAGGGAACGTATCCCGCCTCGGCCAGGCGCACCGGATGCCACGGCGGCTGATCCCAGTTCTGCCCCTGCTGATTGAAGCCGTCGGGCGGGGCACCGACGGTGGCTCCCTGCGTCAGAACATCACCGAGCGCCCACACATCGGCGCTGCGTCTGCCGACGCCGACGGCGAGATCGGCGATGACACCGATGCTCATCCCGGCCGAGCGCGCCGCGTGCTGGGCGACGGCCAGCTGCTCATCGCAGATCCACTGCAGCCAGGTGAAGAACTCGATGCGCCCGGTGAGCTTGGCGGCCTTGCGCTCGACGTAGGCCGGATCGAGCAGCTTCTTGGTCCACTTCGGACTGTCGAAGCCGTACTTCTCGGCCAGCGCGCACCATGTCGCGAACAGGTGCAGTCCCTCACCTTCGCGCTGCCGGAAGGCAGCGTAGGAGGCAGCACGCTCGGGACTGAGTGGCACCTGGTGCACGGTCTCGAGGAAGGCCATCTTGGCCCGAAAGGACTTGTTGCGCTTGATCTTCTTGGTCGAGGTGTTGTCGGCGAAGAAGTCCTTCTCCAACGCCTTGCGCCACTTGCGTTCGGCCTTGCCGACCTGCGCGGCCTCCGGGATCTCGCCGACGGCGATGTAGAGCGGATTGGCGAACCGACGGGTCGTCGGGAGATAGGGCGACGATTCGATCGGCGCGACGGGTTGCGCGGCGTGTAACGGATTGACCTGGAGAAAGTCGGCGCCGTACTGGCTGGCCGCCACCTCGCACATCTGGGCGAGATCGGCGAAGTCGCCGACCCCCCACGACCGGGCGGACCGCACCGAGTACAGCTGCGCCGCGAGACCCCACCGCTGGTGATCGAGCAGCGCGTCGGCCGTGTCGAGGCGGACGGGCGTGACGATCAGCGGCGCAGACGACGTCTCGTCGCGGGCCGCGTTGTGCGCGTTGATGGTGTGATAGCCCGGCTCGAGATCGCGCGGGATCTCGAAGGTGGCGCGGCCGACGAGGACGTCGTCGACGTCCCGTGGCTCCACCCAGACGTCGACCTGGGGCGCGTCGATCGTGGCGCCGTCCTCGGTGACGATCCAGACGTGCAACGGATCCCAGTGCGGCACGTGGGCGTGGAAGCGGTGACCGGTGCGCTGCGTGGCGACGGTGACCGTGGGGAGCATCCGACGCCACGGCGCGATGTCGAGGTCGGCGAGGGCGGCGTCGATCCAGCCGGGTTCGTCGGTCGGTAGTCCCAGTGAACCCAGCACCGAGACAATGGTTTCCGAACTGACCGGATGGGTCTGCTGATCCCATCCGACGTAACTGTCCGCCACACCGTGGGCCAGGGCGAGCTCTACCAGTCGTGCGCGATCGACGGTCTCCACGCGTGCATCGTCTCAGCATTTCCGGCTCCGCGCAGCACCAAACAGTGGTTGAGTGTGATGTGACTCACCCGTCGTCTCATCCGTCGTCTCATCAAGGAGTCACCATGGCCGAAACCCTCACCCTCGATCCCGCGCGCACCGCATTGGTGCTCATCGAGTTCCAGAACGAGTTCACCTCCGAGGGTGGCGTCCTGCACGATGCGGTGGCCGAGGTGATGGACAAGAGCGGGATGCTCGCGAACACCGTCGCGCTGGTGGACAAGGCCCGGGCGGCGGGTGTGACGATCATGCACGCACCCATCACCTTCGCCCCCGGATACGGCGAACTCACGCGTCACCCGTACGGCATCCTCAAGGGCGTCGTCGACGGCAATGCCTTCGTCAAGGGCACCTGGGGTGCGGCCATCGTCGACGACCTGACCCCCGCCGACGGCGACATCTTCATCGAGGGCAAGCGTGGACTGGACACGTTCGCGAGCACGAATCTCGATTTCATCCTGCGCAGCAAGGGAATCGACACGATCATCCTCGGCGGGTTCCTCACGAACTGTTGCGTCGAGTCGACGATGCGCTCGGGCTACGAGAACGGGTATCGCGTCATCACGCTGACCGACTGCACCGCGGCGACATCGGTCGCCGAGCACGACAACGCGCTCAGCTTCGATTACCCGATGTTCTCCGAGCCGGTCGAGTCGACGGCGGTGGCTGCGGCGCTGTGATGTCGCATCCGGTGATCGCGTGCCCGCTGCGCGCCCGTCCTGGCCGTACCGGCGGGTGACCCGACCGGCGCGGCTCAGGCGTCGAACAGGACACCCGGATTCAGCAGCCCGTCCGGATCGAGGGTGCGTTTGATCGCCGACATCACGTCCCGATCGACCTGGGACCGGCCGAGATGTATCCACGCGGATTTCGCACGGCCGATGCCGTGCTCGGCGCTGATACTGCCGCCATTGGCGGCCACCACCGCGAAGACGCGTCCGGTGACGTCCTCGGCGTGCTCGGGCGGGACGTCGAGCAGATTAACGTGGATGTTGCCGTCGCCGACGTGACCGAAGAGGATCGGCCGGCAGGGATGATCGAGCGTGCCGGGAAGCGCCGAGAGTTCGGAGAACGTCGCCGAAAGCGCCCGGATCGGTACGGACACATCGAGTTTGACCACCGGGGTGACACTGGACCGGGAGATGGATTCGGTGTGACTCTCGCGCACCGACCACAGTGCTCGTGCGGGTCCGGGTTCGAGGACGGCATCCTCGACGCCGCCGGCGTGCTCGAGGACGTCGACGACGACGGACTCGATGTCTCCGGTGCCCGACACCTCGAGCAGCAGATAGTACGGCGCGGGGGTCGCGACGGGGCGTCGATGTCCGTAGGAATGCACGAGCTCGACGCCGGCCTCGGTCATGATCTCGGCGGCCTCGATGACCAGGCCACGTCTGGCGGCCGCACCGATGAGGTCGACGGCACTCTCCACCCGGTCGACCGCCGCCACCAGGACGGTGGTGTCACCGGGCGGGCTCACGAGGCGGAACAGCACCCCGGTGATCACCGCGAGCGTTCCCTCGCTGCCGGCGAGCAGGCCCGGGATGTCATATCCCACATTGTCTTTCACCAACGATGTCCAGCGTCGCAGGATGCGGCCGTCGGCGAGGACCGCCTCGATCCCGAGCACCTGACTGCGGGTGTTGCCGTGCCGGATCATCCGGATGCCACCGGCATTCGTGGCCACCACCCCGCCCGCGGTGGCGGAGTCCCGGGCGGCGAGATCCACGCCGAACATCAATCCCGCGGCAGATGCGTGGCGTTCCAGCGCGTCGATGGTGACGCCGGCCTGCACCCCGACGCACCGTCCGACGGTGTCGACGTCGTCCATGTCGGTCATCCGGGTCAGACTCAGCAAGATCGTCGACGGCGTCGGGTGGGCGGCGCGCGGCGGTGGCACCGATCCTCCGACCAGCCCGGTGTTGCCGCCCTGAACGCACACCGACACCCGGTGGTGCGCGCACAGGGTCATGATCGCTGCGACCTCGGCGGTGGTGCGCGGACGCACGACGGCGTCGGCGTCGCCCACCCAACGGCCGGTCCAGTCGGTCCGCAGACCGAGCGTGGCGTCGGGGTCGGTGAGGACGTGTCGGTCACCGACGATCTCGCGCAGCGATGCGACGAGGTCCGACGTCACGCGCCCACGGATCCGATCGCGTCGGCGATCGGAGTGGTTCCGTCGTTGAATTCGATGAACGCGCCGACGGTGGCTGGTTCGGCGACGACCGCGGCGATCACTGCGGCGACGTTGTCGCGGCTCGTGTGGCCGCTGGAGTCGCCGTCGCCGCGCAGGGAGATGCTGCCGCTGCCCGGTTCATCGGTGAGCGAGCTGGGGCCAAGGATGGTCCACGCCAGGTCGGTGTTCCTCAGGTAGGTGTCGGCAGCGGCCTTCGCCTCGGCGTAGGCGAAGAACGAGTCGCTCTCGGGCACACCGTGATCCGGTCCGGCACCGAAGTAGGACACCATGATGTAGCGCTTGACCCCCGCCTGCGTCGCGGCGTCCATGGAACGGATCGCGGCGTCACGGTCCACCGCATAGGTGCGGCCGGCGTCACCGCCGCCGGCACCCGCCGACCAGACGACGACGTCGTGTCCGGCGATCGCCTCGGCGATGCCGTCGGTGTCGAGGTTCTCCACGTCGGCGATCCTCGGTGAGGCACCCGTCGCGGCGACATCGTCGGACTGGGCCGGATTGCGGATGAGGGAGGTGACCTCATCACCGTGGGCGGACAGGACTCTCGCGGCGCGCAGGGCGATCTTGCCGTGCCCGCCGATGATCACGATGGAAGTCATACCTCCACCATGGCGCAGAACGCGCCACCCGACAACCTCTCTGCCGGGCGGCGCGGGCCGCTGTCAGACGCGGGTGTGTGAACGTCCCCGAACCATGTTGACGATCCAGAGCAGCAGGCAGGCGCCGGCCAGACAGGTGACAAAGCTGAAGATGTAACCGCCACCTTCGACGTCGACACCGAACAGGCTGAGAAGGAACCCGCCGATGAGTCCGCCGATGATGATCCAGGAGAAGAATCCGAGCGCGAGCATGTGGTGCCTCCAAGTTATCGGCGGGGCCACGAGGTTGTGGACCCGGCTTCCCCCCTCCCTTGCACCGTTCGGGCGATTACGGGCCGAGGAGGCACCGTTGCGAATTCGTACGCAAGACGAAACATTGCCGTCGACTGTCCGTACCCCGGGGGTGGGCTCGGTTCACGACGCGGAGCCGGGTCAGAGGGATGTGGTGCCGTTGTTCGAGGTGGTCTTGTTCGACCGGATCAGCATGTAGCCGCCGTAGATGGCGAGAGCGGCGACGCCCAGCCAGAACAGCCCCTTGATCAGCGGGCCGATGAGTGCCAGTCCGAGGAGGACGACGGCGATGATGCCGAGGATCTTCCAGAAGGTCATGCCGGAGTTGTTGGTGGTGGTCAGTGATGTGTTCATGACTCCACTGTGGCTCGGTCCCGGGCAAAAATCAGCACCTGAGCACGCAGTTGGGGGAAAGATCAGGGTCCTCCCCTGACCCGTCGTCGACGACGAGCCGCACGTCACCCCGGGCACGGCACGGTGTACCCGAATCCCAGGTCACCGCTGCCGGCGACGCCGCACCGGTCGCGGAACCAGGCGACGCAGATGTCGGCGATGACTTCGTGGGATCGCGTGAAGAGATAGCCATCGGTGCAGTCCGGGAAGCGGCCGTCGTGGTGCCAGCGGTCCAGTGCGCGGGCCGGGACCGAATAGTCGGCGAGCATCGGTATGTCCATCCGCCGGCGCGATAACCGCACCAGATAGGTACCCGCCCTCAGGCGGTGGATCTGGGCGGAGTCGGCCAGATCGTCATCGGCGCCGGCCGGCCCGACCTCGAGCACGGAGCCCGTGGCCATCGTCGTCGTCGATTGCACGAGCCAGGCACGCATCTCGCGCCAAACGGATTCGGTCGATGGCACCGCGACCTCCACTGATTCTCGGACCGGGCCCAGGTGACCCGCCACTATCCGGAGTCAAGCAGACGACTCTGACAATCAGCGCAGGCAACCGTGAGGGTCAGCGATGAGAATCGCCTCAGGCGCCAGGCTCGTCGTCGAAGGTGACCAGCGGAGTCCCACCGAATTCGCGGTACACCGATCCCACGGCCACCACGATGCTCATCGCGAGACACAGCCAGGTGCTGCCCGGAACGTGCGAGGGCCCCAGATTGACGATGTCGACAACGGCCCAGATCAAACCGATGCACCCGACGACGAGGAAGAACACCCAGATCCCCCGACCCTGTGAGCGGCGCCCGGTGCTCGCTGTGGCTGACATCATGAACCTCCTCGTCGACGACTCGGCGTCGTCGAGCACCACTCTGCTAGGCGGGCACCGTGCAAGGCAAGATTGGTGCATGCCGATCCCCGATTTCATCCGCCACCTGCGCACACACGTCGGGCACGCACCGCTGTGGCTGTCCGGGGTGAGCGCCGTCATCGTCGACGACGACGGTCGGGTGCTGCTCACCCACCGTGCCGACACGAAGGAGTGGGCGGTGGTCTCCGGGGTGCTCGAACCGGGCGAGGAACCGGCAGTCGCCGCCCTGCGCGAGATCACCGAGGAGACCGGGGTGCGGGCCGAGATCATCCGACTCACCAGCGTCGACGTCACGCCGATGATCACCTACCCCAACGGGGATCAGACGCAATACCTCGATGTGTGCTTCCTCGCGCGCTACGTCGACGGGAAGCCGCACGCCGCCGATGACGAGAACCTCGCCGTCGAATGGTTTGCACCACAAGACTTTCCGGCTGATCTCGCCGCGACGTCGACGTTGCGGATCACGCATGCGCTGAGCGGAAACGATCACGCGTGGTTTCGACGCTGACCGATCGCATCGAAGCCGACATTGCGGACGCGGGGAATACCGCGCGACACCGGGCGCCTTGAACCAGGCATGGCTGAATCTGCTGATCGCACGTCCCGGCGCGCCGTCGCCACCGCTTACGGAGACCCGACAGACGTCGTCGAGATCGTCACCGCAGAGATCCCACCACCCGGATCGGGCCAGGTCCTGGTGCGTGTCGCGGCCGCCGGAGTGAACCCGATCGACGTCAAGACCGTCCAGGGCGCGATGAGCGCCGATGAGTCGAAACTGCCTCTAGCGCTCGGTTTCGAGTCGGCCGGGACCGTCGTCGAGATCGGCCCGGGCGTGACCGATGTCGCCGTCGGCGACGAGGTGATCGTGTATCGCGCCGTGGGCGGCTACACCGATCTGCTGGTGGCCGACGTTGACGCGGTCCATCCGCGGCCGGCCGAACTCGACGTGGAGCACGCCGCGGGCCTCCTGCTCGTCGGTGTGACCGCCGCCGATACCATCGCGACCACCGCGATCGGCGACGGCGACGTCGTACTGATCCACGGCGGTTCGGGCGCCGTCGGGACGATCGCGATCCAACTCGCGCGGGCAGCAGGCGCCACGGTCATCACCACCGCCCGCGGCATCCATCACGATTTCCTGCGGTCACTCGGCGCAACACCCGTCGAGTACGGCGACGGGCTGCTCGACCGTATCCGGGATCTCGGGATCGGCCCGATCACGGCGGCCATCGACACGGTCGGCACCGACGAGGCGATCGACACGTCGTTGGCCCTGGTCCCCAACCCCGGACGCATCGCGTCCATCGCGGCGTTCGGCCGCGCCGCCGACGGCATCGTGTTGCTCAACGGGTCCACGCCGCAGAGCACCGCGAACCGGCGCGCGGCCATCCCGTCTCTCATCGCCGACGCGGCGTCGGGCGCCCTCGTCACCGAGGTCGCCAAGACCTTTCCACTCGCGCAGGCCGGGCCTGCGTTGACCGAGCTCTCCGCGAGCCACCCGCGCGGCAAATTCGTTCTGATTCCCTGATTTTCACGGTTTCTTCGATTCCGGTTCGTCACTCGATATCCAAGGAGTTCCGACATGACAGTTCCCGCCATCACACTCAACAACGGCGTCACCATCCCCCAGCTCGGATTCGGCGTCTTCCAGATCCCGCCGGAGGAGACCGAGGCGGCCACGCTGACCGCGTTCGAGGTGGGCTACCGCCACATCGACACCGCGGAGATGTACGGCAACGAGAAGGGTGTCGGGCAGGCACTCGCGGCGTCGGGATTGCCCCGCGACGAGGTGTTCATCACCAGCAAGCTCAACAACGGTTCCCACGCCTACGACGACGCCCTGCGCGCCGCTGATCAGACCCTTGCCGATCTCGGCGTCGACGCCGTCGACCTGTTTCTCATCCACTGGCCGCTCCCCGATGTCGGCGATTACGTCGAGACGTGGAAGGCCCTGGAGAAGTTCTATGCCGACGGCAAGGCGCGCGCCATCGGTGTGTCCAACTTCCAGCAGCATCATCTGCGGCGGTTGTTCGAGGAGACCGAGATCGTCCCGGCGGTCAATCAGATCGAGGTGCATCCGTATCTGACGCAGGATGCGTTGCGCGCCTTCAACGCCGGACATGAGATCGCCACGGAGGCATGGTCGCCGATCGCGCAGGGCGACGTCCTCGACGATCCGGTTCTCGGCGAGATCGCCTCCTCCCTCGACCGCACCGTCGCACAGGTCGTCCTGCGCTGGCACATCCAGCGCGGCGACATCGTGTTCCCCAAGTCGGTGACCCGCTCACGGGTTGAGGAGAACTTCGATCTGTTCGGCTTCTCCCTCTCCGACGGCGAGATGTCCCGGATCGACGGCCTGAACAAGGATCGTCGTCGTGGTCCGGACCCGGACACGTTCAACTACATTCCCTGACCCGGCCGGGTTTCCGGACCCGGAACGGAACAAGATGGGCGCGAGCGCAGAATGGGGATCATGAGGATCTCCCGACGCGCCGCCTCCGTCACGCCGTTCTACGCCATGGAGTTCGGCAAGCGGGCAGCGGCGGTCGAGGCGACCGGACAGCACGTGGTGAAGCTGAGCATCGGTGAACCGGATTTCGGTCCGCCGCCGGCGTTTCTCGCCGCGGCCCGGGAACTGACCGACGGTCGTCCCCTGGCGTATACGGACGCACTGGGCCTGCCGGAGTTGCGGTCCGCGATCGCGGGGTTCTACGGCGATCATTTCCGGTGCTCGGTGGGCCCAGAGCAGGTGGTGGTGACGGCGGGGGCCTCGGCGGCGTTGCTGCTGTGCTGCGCGGCGCTGATCGATCCCGGCGACGAGGTGCTCGTCGCCGATCCGTCCTATCCGTGCAATCGACGGTTCGCCGAGAGCTTCGGCGGTGTGGTGCGGCTCCTCGGGACGACGCCGGAGAGCCGGTTTCAGCTCACCGCCGCCGACGTCGACGACGCGTGGGGTCCGACGACCCGTGGCGTCATGGTGGCCACGCCGTCGAATCCGACGGGGACGTCGGTCCGCTATACCGAGTTGTCCGCTCTGTGCGACACGGTCGCCCGACACGAGGGTTGGCGGATCGTCGACGAGATCTATCTGGGGCTCGCCGACGACACCAACGGTCACGCGCCGCAGAGCATTCTGGCGCACGACCCGAATGCCATCGTCATCAATAGTTTCTCCAAGTATTTCGGGATGACCGGCTGGCGGTTGGGCTGGTGCATCGTCCCCAGAGAACTGGTTCCCGTCGTCGAACGACTGGCGCAGAATTACTACATCTGCCCGCCGACGCCCGCCCAGTTCGCCGCCCTCGCCTGTTTCACACCGGAGTCGCTGGCCGTCGCCGAAGCCCGACGCGCCGAATTCCGGGAGCGACGCTCGCTGGTGCTGGCCGGCCTGGCCGGGATCGGACTCGAGGTTCCCGTCGAACCCGACGGCGCGTTCTATGTGTACATCGACGTGTCGTCGACGGGGTTGACGTCCTCGGAATTCTGCGATCGAGCGTTGACCGATGCGCACGTATCACTCACTCCCGGAAAGGATTTCGGCGACGTCGGCGCGGAACGCTATGTCCGTCTCTCGTACGCGGCCAGCAGTGCGGAACTGACCGAGGGGATCGCACGTCTCGGCACCTTCGTTGCGTCACTCGGTTAGGCGCCTACACTCGCCTGCGGACGACCGGCACTCAATGAGGAGGCTGACATGACCACACCCACCGTCGACCGGCAGCAGCTGGCGGACGCCATCGAGCCTGTGTTGGCGGCCGGCGTCGAGGGCATACCTCGGGCACCCGGCGTCGTCGGCGGGGTGACCACCGCCGAGCGCACCGTCTACCTCGGTGCCGCCGGCACACGCGCGCTTGATGATTCGCCGACGCCGTCGCGAATGACGACCGACTCGGTGTTCGCCATCTTCTCCACCACCAAGGCGGTCACCGCGACGGTTGCGCTGCAGTTGGTCGAGAGCGGCGCGCTCGATCTCGACGCCCCCGCCGAGGAGTATGAGCCGCGACTGGCCGACGTCGCCGTCGTCGAGGGTATCGACGACGACGGCCAGCTTCGCCTGCGTGCGCCGGCATCGGCCCCAACTGTCCGCCAACTGCTCACGCACACAGCAGGTTTCGGCTACGACTTCTTCGACTCGGAGCTACTGCGACTCGCGCGGGAACAGGGACGTCCGGATATCGTGACCGCGACCCTCGAGTCACTGAAGACACCCCTGCTGTTCGACCCCGGCACCCGCTGGCAGTACGGCATCAACATGGACTGGGCCGGACTGGTGATCGAGGCGGTCACCGGGCAGCGACTCGGCGACGTCATGATCGACCGCATCTTCAGCCCGCTCGGCATGGCGGACACGGGATTCACCCTCAGCGCGGACATGCGGGATCGTCGTGCGTTGATGCATCACCGGATGCCCGACGGCTCGCTCAAGCTGAACCGGAAGTTCGCCCTGCCCGCGGACCCGGAGGTCCACATGGGTGGGCACGGGCTGTACTCCACCGTCGGCGATTACCTCAAGTTCATCCGGATGTGGTTGCGGGACGGCCAATCCGACTCCGGCGATCAGGTGCTACGGCCCGAGACGATCGCCGACGCTGCCCGCAATCACATCGGCGATCTGCAGGTCACCGCACTGCCCGGCGTCAACCCGACGCTGTCCAACGACATCGAGTTCTTCCCCGGACAGCGCAAGTCCTGGGGCATCTCGTTTCTGCGCAACGACGAGGACGCCCCCACCGGCCGCCCCGCCGGATCGCTGGCGTGGGCCGGCCTGGCCAACCTCTACTACTGGATCGACCTGACCAACAAGATCGGCGGCTACTACGCCACGCAGATCTTCCCCTTCGGCGACCCCACCGCCCTGAACAACTACCTCGAGTTCGAGTCCGCAACCTACTCCGCGCTGCGCTCCTGACCCCGAACGGGCACACACCAGCAACCACCGGGCACAACCTCACGCCGAACGGGCACACACCAGCACCCATCGGGCACAACCTCACGCCGAACGGGCACGGGATCAGTGGAAGTTGCCCGACGGATGCACGCCCAGTGACCCACCGTTAGTCGCTCGCCGCTCTGAGGTCGGAGTGTGCCCGCTCGGGCTTGTGCGCGCACGCTCGACGTTGGTGCGCGCCCGCTCGACGTTGGTGCGCGCCCGCTCGACGTTGGTGCGCGCCCGCTCGGGCTTGGTGCGTGCCCGCTCGATGCTAGGTTGTGCCCGCTCGGCGTGGGATCATCCCCACCCGCGCAACGGCTTTCGCCACGTCGATGCTGACGGCGATGCGATCGGCCGGATCGCCCGACCAGGTGACATCGAATCCGTTGCGCACCAGCGCATCCACCACGACGACGCCGGCCATCGAGTCCGAGAAGCCGTCGGACTCGGCGAATGAGCCGAAGCCCAGCCGCAGTTCCGATTCCGCCCCCACGAGGCGCTCCGCGTCCTCTTCGTGGAAGTAGACGTAGGCCCACTCGCAATAGCCGCCGTCGCCGTCGGGGGTACGTTCACCACCGATACGGTCCACCGCGCACGCGGCGCAGCATGCGTAGCTCATCCGGCCCAGCACACCCGCGACGCCGAGTTCGGCGAACGCCGCGCTCAGTCGTCCGAAGTCTCCGGTGTCGGTCCAGGTGTGCTCGATGGCGGTTCGCCGCCGCCATTGCTCGTGGAGGATCGCACGCACACTGCCCGTATCGACATTGCGATCCTCGGCCCAGTCCCGGACATCCGCCTCGAGTTCCTCGAGATCAAGGAATCCCGGCTCAACCCGCACACGAACGAATTCATCGAGGTCCTCCTCCTGTTCTGGTGTCACGCTGCCCTCCCCGCGTTGGCCCCCTGCACATCGCGTGAACTTGGATGCGCCGCAACCCGAGAAGGTTCCCCGGCCGGTCGACTAACGTGTGCGACGTGCCCTTCGACGCCGAACGCGCCGCCCTCGCGGCGGCCGCCCACCGACTCGCCGCCTCCGGCCTGACACACGGGACGGGCGGCAACCTGTCGATCCGCGTCGACGATCACGTGATCCTCACGCCGTCGGGGTCACGTCTGGAGACGGTGGCTCCGGAACAGATGGTCGTCGTCGATCTCGACGGCACCGTCGTCGAGGACACCCCACATCAGCCGACGTCCGAACTGCGCATTCACCTCGACGTCTACCGTTCGACGACGGCCCGTGCGGTTGCGCATGCACATCCCGTCGCGTCCATCGCGGTGGCCAATTCCGTCGACGAGCTACCCGCCGTGCACTACACCGCGGCGATGCTGGGCGGCACGATTCGTGTCGCGCCGTACGCGGTATTCGGGAGTCAGGAACTGTCCGACGGCGTCGCCGCCGCGCTCACCGACCGCGTCGCCGCCCTCATGCGCAACCACGGATCGGTCGCCTGGGGCACCGACATCGACGCCGCGTGCGATCACATCGAACTCGTCGACTGGCTCGCCCGCATCCACCTGCAGGCTCCCGGTGGCTCCACCCTGACCGGGGATCAACTGATCGAGGTCGTCGTCACCGCAGCGCAACGTCACTACACACCGTTCCCGGGGAGAAACTCATGACCAGAACCGTCGTCACCTTCGGCGCGCACGTCCTCGATGTGCTCGCGCAACCCGTCGACGAGATCCCGGAAGGTCAAGGGGCAGCACTGGTTCGGCAGATCCGTATGTCAGCGGCGGGACCAGCCGGCGGCACCGCGATCACCCTCGCCAAGCTCGGCCTCGAGGTGTACACCGTGGGCGCCATCGGCGACGACGACGCCGGTTCTGTCCTCGATACCGCACTCAACCGCTTCGGGGTGGTCACCGATCATCTCATCCGCGTCGACGCACCGACGTCCATGAGCGTGCTACCGATCCGCTCCAACGGTGACCGGCCCGCCCTGCATCAGCCGGGCGCAAATCTGGCCTACCCGCTGGAACGGATTCCCCTCGAATTGCTCACCGGCGCAGCGCATCTGCATCTCGGCGCACCCGAGCTGTTCAACCCGCCGGCGCTCGTCGATCTCCTCGCCGACGTCGCGGCCACCGGCACCACGATCTCCGCGGACATCCTCGCCAACGGGGATCCCGGAGTGCTTGCCTGGATCGAACCCATCCTGCCGCATCTCGATTACCTGCTGCCCAATGACGATCAGGTACGCGGATTCACCGGCGAGTCAGAGCTCGTCACCGGTTGTCGACGACTCATCGAGAAGGGTGTCGAGGTCGTCGCCGTCACCACCGGAGCCGACGGCGCGTATGTCGTCACCGCAGAGGATGCCGAGCACGCCTCGGCGACCGAGGTCGACGTCGTCGACACGAGTGGTTGCGGTGATGCGTTCTCGGGTGGCTTCCTCGCGGCACGCCTGCATGACCTGTCGCTGGTCGATTCCGCCCGAATCGGTTGTGTGGTAGCGGGATTGGTGGCCGGCGGTCTGGGCAGCGACGTCGGCGACTTCACCTGGTCATCGGTGGCCGGCTGACGCAGACCGCCACAGTCAGATCGCGTCGGGATCGGTACGATCGTCCAATTCTATCTGCAGGAACACCAGATCGAGCCAACGGCCGAACTTGGTACCGACCTGGGGCAGCAGCCCCACCGTCCGGAACCCGAGCCGCTCATGGACCCTGATCGACCCGACGTTGCTCGCGTCGATACCGGCAACCATCACATGTTTGCCCAATTGCCGTGCGCGGTCCAGTAATTCGACCATCAGTGCCGTACCCAACCCGCCGCCGCGCACGTCGCCGCGGATGTATACCGAGTGCTCCACGGTGTGCCGGTACCCGTCATGGGGCCGCCAGTCACCGAACGTCGCATAGCCGAGCGCCACATCGTCGTCGTCGACGGCGACGATGACGGGGTACCCGGAGCGGCGTCGTTCTGCTATCCATTCCAGGCGATCAGCGGCGTCGACGATCTTCTCGTTCCAGATCGCCGTCGTGTGCTGCACCGCGTCGTTGTAGATCACGGTGATGGCGGCTACGTCACCGTCGACGGCGTCGCGAATCCTCATGGCTCTCCTCACCCTCGCGGCGCGACCATCCGCACCGCAAGATCAGCGTAGGCCCGCGCGAGCGCATCCGCGTCGGAGTGGGTGCGGGAGGGGAACCAGCGGCACACGTCGACGCACAGCGACGAGATGGCCAGGACGACGTCGCCTGCATCGTCGACGTCGAACTCCCCGGTCGCGAGCCCCTCGTCGACGACCCGCGCGAGGATGGCGCTGGTGTCGCGCCGGATGGCCGTGACCTCCCGATAGTGGTCGTCGGTCAGCCCGTGCAATTCGTACTGGACGACCTTGGCGAGGTCGTGATGGTCGGCCTGCCATCGCACAAACGCGCCGACGACGGCCCGTAGCCGCCCGACGGCTCCCTCGGACGGATCGACGGAGGCATCGGCGGCCCGCAACTGCGCGAGCGTGTCCCGATGCCCGTCGACGGAGATCGCGTAGAGCAATTCCTCCTTGGAGCGGTAGTGCGGATACATCGCCGCGGCGCTGAGATTGAGGCGTTTCGCGATCTGGCGGGTCGACGTCCCGCCGTATCCGACCTCGGCAAACGATGCGATGGCGGCGTCACGGATGCGGGCGGCCGCACGCGAATCCCGACGACCCGGTGCCGGGTCCGGTGCGCTCATCAATGCCTCCTGGTGGTTGACCTGACGGCCTTGTCCAGGCAGTATAAGCGAGTGCTCATTAAATGAGCGAGTGCTTATATCTCCGCCGTCGAGAGGATTGACATGGCTGCCCCACTGAGTCGCCGCGACCTGGACTTTCTGCTCTACGAGTGGCTCGACGTCGAATCCCTCACGCGGCGCGAGCGGTTCGCCGAGCATTCCAGGGAGACCTTCGACGCGGTGCTGGACCTGTCCGAGGATCTCGCCGTCAAGAAGTTCGCGCCGCTCAACAAGCTCGGCGATCAGCAGGAGCCGCAGGTCGGCGAGGACGGGAAGGTCGTCCAACCCGCCGAGATCGTCGACGGCATCCGGGCGTTCATCGAGTCGGGATTACTCGCGGGGTCCTTCGACGACGATCTCGGTGGTATGCAACTGCCGACCACCGTCGGGCACGCCTCCCAGGCCTGGTTCCAGGCGGCGAACGCAGGCATGTCGTCGTATGCGTTTCTGACGATCGGCAACGCCAACCTGCTCGTCGAGTACGGCACCCCCGAACAGATCGACACGTGGGTGCGGCCGATGATCGAGGGCCGCTACTTCGGCACGATGTGCCTGTCGGAACCGCAGGCCGGATCGTCGCTCGCCGACATCACCACCAGGGCCACGCCGCAGGACGACGGCACGTATCGCATCACCGGCACCAAGATGTGGATCTCCGCCGGCGAGCACGACATCAGCGAGAACATCGTGCACCTCGTCCTCGCCAAAGCCCCGGGCGGTGGCCCCGGAGTCAAGGGCATCTCACTGTTCATCGTCCCGAAATATCTCGACGACGGGACGCGCAACGACGTCGCACTCGTCGGCCTCAATCACAAGATGGGCCAGCGCGCGACGACCAACACCCTGCTCAACTTCGGCGACGGCTCCTGGCAGCCCGACGCCGTTCCCGGCGCGGTGGGGTATCTCGTCGGGGAAGAGCACAAGGGTCTCTTCTACATGTTCCACATGATGAACGAGGCGCGGATCGGCGTCGGATTCCTCGCCACCGCACTGGGTTACGCGGGATACCTGACGTCCCTGGAGTACGCGAAGGTACGTACTCAGGGACGGCCGGTCGACGACAAGAACCCGAGCAGCAAGCCGGTGCCGATCATCGAGCACGCCGATGTCAAGCGCATGCTGCTCGCCCAGAAGTCGTATGTCGAGGGCTCGATGGCACTCGGCCTCTACTGCTCCAAGATCGTCGACGAGATGGCGACGATCACCGGCGACGAGCACGATCGGCTTCTGCTCCTGCTCGATGTGCTGACCCCGATCGCCAAGAGCTGGCCGTCCCAATGGTGTTTGACCGCCAACGATCTCGCGATCCAGGTGCACGGCGGTTACGGCTACACCCGCGAGTTCGACGTCGAGCAGTACTATCGCGACAACCGGCTGAACCCCATTCATGAAGGGGCACATGGGATTCACGGCCTGGATCTGCTCGGCCGCAAGGTGATCATGAAGGGCGGTGCCGGTCTGGCACTGCTCGCCGAGACGATCGGCGCCACCATTGATCGCGCCGCTGCTGCGGGCGGACCCGCGGCAGTCCACGGAAGTGCTCTGAAGGCAGCGCTGGCCCGGCTCGTCGAGACCACGGCCGCCGTCTGGGCCGACCGCGATCCGCAACTCGCCCTGGCCAACGCGACCGCTTACCTCGAGGCCGCCGGTCACCTCGTCATCGCGTGGATGTGGCTCGAGCAACTCCTCGCCGTCGGCGACAAGACCGGCGACTTCTACGACGGCAAACGTGCTGCGGCACAGTACTTTTTCACATACGAACTCCCCAAGACAGGTCCGATGTTCGACCTGCTTGGCGCCCTCGACCGCACCACGCTCGACACCGATCCCGCGTGGCTCTGACAGCCACTCCCACCTCTTACCGTTAGGACACCGATGTCTGTTCTCGACATGTTCTCACTCACCGACAAGGTCGTCATCGTGACCGGCGCGTCGTCGGGGCTCGGCGTGGCCTTCGCCCAGGCGTTTGCCGAGGCCGGCGCCGACGTCGTGCTCGCCGCCCGACGCGTCGACAAGCTGAAAGACACTGCAGCACTGGTGGAAGCGACCGGTCGTCGGGCGTTGTGCGTCGCGACCGACGTCGCCGATCCAGGCCAGTGCCAGGGTGCAGTGGACGCCGCTGTCGCGGAATTCGGCAAGGTTGACATCCTGATCAACAACGCCGGCGTCGGCACGGCCGCGCCCGCCACGCGGGAGACGCCCGATCAGTTCCGCTCGGTCATCGACATCAACCTCAACGGCTCGTACTGGATGGCCCAGGCGTGCGGTCGCGTGATGGCTCCGGGCAGCGCGATCGTGAACATCTCGAGCATCCTGGGGATCACCACCGCCGGCCTCCCCCAGGCCGCGTACGCCGCGAGCAAGGCGGGCATCATCGGCCTGACCCGCGATCTCGCGCAGCAGTGGGGCTCCCGCAAGGGAATTCGCGTCAACGCGCTGGCGCCCGGATTCTTCAAGAGCGAGATGACCGACTCCTACGTGCCCGGCTACCTGGAGTCGCAGTTGCCGCGCGTACTGCTCGGACGTACCGGCGAACCCGCCGAGCTCGCCGCCTCCGCGGTGTGGCTGGCGTCGTCGGCCGGTGGCTACGTCACCGGTCAGACGATCGCCGTGGATGGCGGTATCACCGTCACCTAGCCTTCTACGATCGGCCTTCGGCGTCAGTCCCCCAATCGGGGGAAGGACGTGTCAGCCGTGGTTTCCACCGATTGCCGGACGTGGTGATCGGCGCGCCGATGGTGAACTGATGTCGACAGGGTTTCGACCTCGATATTCATCAGCGGAAAAGGAATGACCATGACGGACTACACGGTTGGCGACTACCTACTGGACCGACTTGTCGAACTCGGCGTCTCCGAGGTGTTCGGGGTACCCCGCGACTTCAATCTCGAATTCCTCGACCACATCGTGACCCACGAATCGGTGCGTTGGGGTCGGAAATGCCAACGAGCTCAACGCAGGCTACGCCGCCGACGGATACGGCCGAATCCGAGGCATCTCTGCTCTGGTGATCACCTTCGGCGTGGGCGAGCTCTCCGCGGCCAACGCCATCGCCGGCAGCTACGCGGAGCATGTACCAGTGGTGCACATCGTGGGCGCTCCGTCCAAGGATGCACAGGCCGCCCACCGGGTCGTCCACCACTCCCTCGGCGACGGCGACTTCGGCCACTTCCTTCGCGTCGCACGTGAATTCACCTGCGCCCAAGCCGATCTCGAAGCCGCAACCGCAACCGAGGAGATCGATCGGGTACTGCTGGAGGTCCACCAGCAAAAACTACCCGGCTATCTCCTGCTCTCCACCGATGTCGCGCGGTTCCCCGCCGACCCACCGTCGCCGCCGCTCCTCTCGCGAACCCACAACGCAACCAGCCCTCTGGCGCTATCGGAGTTCATCGAGATGGCGACCGCACTCATCGACGACCAGCAGGTGACCGTTCTCGCCGATCTGATGGTGCATCGACTCGGTGCCGTCGACGCGCTGGATAACCTCATCACCCGCGGCAACGTCCCCTTCGCGACCCTCATGTGGGGTAAGAGCATGCTGGACGAGAGCCGACCGAACTTCCTTGGCATCTATACGGGGGCGGCCAGCGAAGAATCGGTCCGAACCGCGGTAGAGGACGCCCCCGTTCTGATCATGGCCGGGGTGCAGTTCACCGACCTGGTCAGTGGCTTCTTCACGCAGCACATCGACCCGACGCGCACCATCGTCCTGGATACCCATGAAGCACGGATCGGCAACACCGTGGTGGCTCCACTGGACATGCGCGACGCGCTCGACGCGCTGACGATGATCCTTCAGAACCGCGATGTCGCGCCGACGTATTCGGCCGGCGCCGATCGCACACACGCTACCCGCATCATCGACGACGATGCGCAGCTATCGCAAGAGACTTTGTGGGACAAGCTGTCTGAGGGTCTGACAGCAGGAAATATTGTCCTTGCCGACCAGGGCACGTCGTTCTACGGAATGGCGGCGCATCGCCTCCCCACCGGTGTGACCTTCATCGGTCAGCCACTGTGGGCATCGATCGGCTACACCCTGCCGGCAGCGCTCGGCGCGGCGGTCGCCGCCCCGGGCCGACGCACTGTTCTGCTGATCGGTGACGGTGCCGCCCAACTCACGATGCAAGAGCTCGGCACGTTCGCGCGCGAGGACGTCAATCCTGTTGTCGTGGTGGTGAACAACAACGGCTACACCGTCGAACGGGCGATCCACGGCGACACTGCCCACTACAACGACATCTCGACCTGGGACTGGCAGTCCACCCCGTCGGCACTGGGCGTCACGTCAGCACAAACATTCCGGGCGTCGACGCCACGCGAGCTCGATGCCGCCTTCACGGCCGCAATCGACGACCCGGACAGGATGACGTTTATCGAGGCCGTGGTTCCGACCATGGATGTGCCACCGCTGTTGTCCGAGATCGCCCAGTCAGCTGCCAAGGCCAACGCAGCCCAGAGCAACTGAGGAGCCCGTTCGTCGGCGGATTCTCCCGGTCCTGTGCTTGACGAGATCAGGGGTTGCGCGTGTCTGATTCGGGGGCTATAGTCGAACGTATATTCGAAGTGTGGGCGACGGGATTCCGGGGAGGGGGTGACAGCAATGAGTGACAGCACCGACGACGCCGATGGCACAGCAGTTGCGTCGTCCGAGACTCCCGACGGCACTGATGGTGCAGCGTCCACTCTGTGCGACACCCCC
>NZ_JBVHVX010000020.1:0-101649 GCF_055564615.1 Agromyces sp. NPDC029043
TTCGCAACATCCAGATTTCCGGAGACCAGGGGCGTCTTACCTCAACGACACACCGGCACGCTGACCAGGCATTGCCCCCTCAAGCTCGAAGAGCCCAGATGCCTGCGTCCATATTCGGCGGATTGAGGCCGTCTTGCTAGGTCGGCGCGTTGGTGAGTGCCGCTATCGGATCTGCCCAACTATGACTCGGTAGCGGACGCCCACTCCCAGCGATATTGGAGCGCGGACAGTATGCCGGTGTCGGGCTCGAACGGCGTGATGACCGTCTCGCCCGCATCGGGATCTATCGTCTCATCCGCGGTGAATCGCATACCCGACCAGATGCCGATGATGCAGTGTCCGTGGTGTTTACGGGCGTGCTCCACCTCGCCGCGGGTCACGAACACTGCCTCGCCGCTGTTCTGGGTTCCCTTGGCCTCGAGATACAGCGTCTGGTCGTTCTTCGTCGCGACGGCATCGTACGGCCTGCCGTACCGTGTGTCGCGAACTGTCCAGCCCTCATTCCGGTAGTGCTGCATGAGCCAGTCTTGCGCCGCGTCCTCAATAGCCTTGCGCTGTGCAGCATTGACGGCGTATCTTTGGCCGTCATCCGGACGCGATCGGACCTCACCGATGTGTCTCGCCCATTTTGCTTCTAGTGCATCGACTACGTCCGGTCGGATCTGCGTCCCGCTCGCCATCGGAGACCAGTTCTGGTCCGGGAACTCCTCTCTCAACTCTTCGATCGGGAGCAGATCCAGTGGCTCAACGAGCCGGTCCCACATGACGTCGACGTAGTTGGCCAAGGTGCCGGTGCCGTCCCAATGCGGGCCGTTGTAGATGATCTCATCGTCGGGTCCAGCATCGCCCGAGAAGTCCGTCGCCTGTCCGCTGCCGATGATGCCTCGACCACGTTTACCTTGGCGTAGCAGGAACACCAGGTCTCCTAGGTAGATGCCGGTTGTTCGACCACCTGTGGACCAATTCTCTCCGACAACGCCGCCGCCGTCGGTGGCGAGGACGCTCCGACTGAAATCGGCCCATCCCCAATTGTCGGGATTCCATGTGAGCAGGAACGCCCTGCGACCGGCGACCTCCGGGATGACCTCGTCGATATCGGTGTCGGGGAGATAGTTGATTGCGTTGCGGCCTCGGTGCGTCGCAGCCCTGTTGACCATGCTGCGGTGAACGGGGTCTGTCTCGGCGAGTGGCCTTCCGATCAGAGCGATCTTGGTACCTTTGGGGCCAGGATCGGAGACGCGCTCGTGACCGTCGATCCGATACACGGCAACTGTTCGTCCGTCGTGAACGAAGGTCGCGTAGATCTCGTCGGCGATCCTGCCTTCGTTGAGATCCCAGCGTCCACGATTGTGCTCCCATAGCACCTCATCGCTGACTTCAGCGTCATAGCCGCACCAGGATCGATGAAGTGAATCGGTCTCGATCTGCGCTGGGGTGTGGTCGACTCGGTCGCTCAGTCGGATCTGGATCACCATGGCCTGAGTCTCTCAGATCGAAATGATATCGCTCCCGTGTTCGCCAGGATGTGAAGTCTGCCGAGGCAGAACAGACGTGAGGGCCACCGCGTGAAAATGAGGTCTAGACCCGGCGGTCGACCTGTCGCAGAGCTGCCAAATGACCCCGTTATGCTCGGCAATCCGCCACCCGCAGAGTGTTCACCTGGGAGTACCCCAGATGGACGCCGACACTCCAGAACCGACGACATGGGTGCAATGTCAACAAGATGCCGATTGATGTGGGGTCGCACGGATACGATCTCTCCGCAGGTCATCCCGGACGCAGCCGGAGTTGGTCCCCGTTGGAGGTAGCTAATGCCCGAGCCGTCAGAACATGAGTCCGTCGAACAGATGCGGGCCGAGGCCAAGCGAATTCACGAGAGCGCTGTCTACTGCTCGCAGGGACAGTTGGAGGCAGCAAAGCGATGGCGGGCATGGCATTGGTCGGGCGGCATATTGGCCGCTGGTCTGGGAACTCTCGGTGCAGTCCTGACCTTTGCCGACTGCTCGGCAGTTCTGGCCGGCTCATTGACTGTCATCGGCGCGATTGTCGCGGCCACCATGACTGGCGTGCGACCTGACAAGTTTGCTGAGCGCGCTCAGACAAGCGGCAACGACTATGTCAGTCTTCGCAACGATGCGAGGAGGTTCGTCAACATCGATCTACCGACTAGTGCAGTAGCAGACTCCCGAGGCCTTCTGGAGGAGTTGGCGAAGCGGGCGTCGCAGCTTGACCATGCCGCCGACCCGATCCCAAAGCGGGCCTACGAGCGCGCCAGAAAGAACATATCCAGCGGCGGTCAAGACTTCGAGGTTGACCAAGGGTGAGTGATGTAACAGCGTCGTCCGCGTTGGAGTCGATCCTGAAGATGGTAACGCCGGACGACAATCGGCGGGCCGCAGCAGCACGGCACCGGGCATCACTCGAAGAGTGGTTGGAACGCGACGTGGCGATAGTGCGAATGCGCGAAACGGGATCTTGGCACCACGGGACTGCGCTCAAGATGAGCAGTGACGTCGACTACTTCGTGACCATGCCCGGGCTCAAGCCCATGTATTCGTCGCCTGCTCTCGAAACTCTGCGATCATCGCTCTCGCGAGGATTCTCCGGGTGCATGGTTTCAGTAGACCGGCCCGCGGTACGGATCACGTACCTCGATGGGGGGCCCGACGTTGAGATCACTCCTGCGTATTTCCGCAGCACCGACGACTATGACATCCCTGATCCTGATGGAACTGGATGGATTCGGAGTAATCCGGCGGTGCATCTCGACTACGTCAACCAGGCACAGCATAAGACCAACGGGCGAGCCAAGAGCTTAATAAGGCTGATCAAGACGTGGAAGACGCTCAACAATGTGCCGTTGTCGTCCTTCTACCTAGAGATGCGAGCCGCGAGCTACGCCGCAGACAACGAGCCGATCATCTACGACTGGGACCTGCGAGACTTCTTCAAATCGTTGGCGGTGGGTCTTCGCGATATGAACGATCCGACGGACTATGGCCGACGAATCACCACAGGGGCAGCGAGTGCAGCGGAGCTGGCGAAAGCCGCTATCGATGTCGAGAGGGCCGCACGGCTGACGGCACTTGCTCGAAAAGCAACCGACGCAGGGGATCACGCGTCGGCTGTCGGGCACATCCTTGCGTTGTTCGATGCAAGTCCGTAGGTCGGGGGTTGATTGAGATACCCGTCGAACGACCTATACGAACACGCGTCACCGCTGCCTAGGACCTCGGCGGCAGCTGTCCGGTCACCGACCGGCTTGCGGACAGCCAAACTGCCGGGGCATTGATCGAGCTTTGTCCTCGCGTACCCCTTACTGAGATTGACACGATCGAGCTACGGCAACGAATCGACGATCTTCATCGTCTCGACGGCGACGGTGGTGACCTTTTTGATCAGGTCGACGATGTAGGTCGGGTCGTCGTGCTCGTCGCACCAGTCGTTGGGGTCGTTGACGATCTTGGAGTCCTTGTCAGGCTTGATCTGGTATCGCTCGATGATCCACCCCAGAGCGGTCCGTGACCCAAGCAAGTAGCGTTCTGCTTCCTCTGGAATGCCGGAGATCGTCACCTGAGGGTTGTAGATGATCGTGGAGTGGTCGGTCTTGGAGCGCCACTTCATCTTCTGCACGCGCCAGGTATCGGGGTCGTCGGGGCTGTGGCCCTTCTTGACAGTGATGTCGAGCGGGTACGGTTCGACGTCCTCGTAGTCGGCATGCAGCGTAAGTAGCTGACGGCCAGCGTTGGCATAGGTGTCGAAATCGTTGCGAGATTCCGGCGTTGGGATGCGTGGCAGCATCTTCTTGAGGTCTGCGGCATAGGTCTCGCGGTAGGTTGGCGAGTGCAGCAGGCCGTAGACGAAACAGAAGATGTCGTCTTTGGTGACATCGTCGCCTAGCCCGGCTCGGTATAGCGACGCTATTTCGTCGCTGATGTTGTCGACGCGCTGATAGCCCCACTCATCGACGGCGAATTCGTCTGTCGAGAAGTTTAATGTCCCGGCATCCTCGACCGGCTTTCGGTAGGTGTACCGCGAGAAGTATTGGCAAGTATCCAAAGTGTGAAGGTTCGGCAGCAACCGTGTAGCGAATGGTGTGAACTCAAAATGCGATGCTGGTGCAGTTAACACCACACCGATGTTTGCGTGGTGGGCCGTCGGGAAGATCTGTCGGAGCTCGCCCTGGCGGTGGTTGAGTGCCGGAGCGAAGTAGACGTTCTCCTGCCCAAATGGCCGGTAAGAGGCCTCCCTGAGGCTATCGCGGGCGAAGCTCAGCGTCGTCGAACGACTCATATGCTGCTTGAGGCTCGATGACCATTTGATCCGGGTGGGATCAGCGGCGATCGAAGAGGTTTTGAGGAATTCGGTGACGGTTGATTCTTTGGGATTGGTGATGTCGCGGTCTGCACAGTATTTCCGGAAGTCGCCGAGCGCCGCGTTGTAGTTGGTGATGAGGCGCTGGATGGATTCTTCGAGCGTGGTGCGGCTGTAGTTGTACACCCAGGCATCACGGTTAGTCTGAAGACCTGCGGAGAACGTGTTGAACACTGTCACATCCCCTGGCTTCGCCTTCTTGTCGCCGATGGCAGGGAACGTGGCGAAGGTGTCGTCGCGCTGGTTGATCCAGTCACCGGCGGCGTTCGGAGTGATGGTGTTCCAGTCGATCGCGGGCAGCGAGTCAGTGTCGAGGATGTGGAGTTTGTCGTCGCGGGTGAGGTAGTCACCGATGTCGCGGTAGTGGATAGTGGCGGGACCTGTATGGGCGGGGTCTTTGACACCGATGAAGATCGCAATCGTCGTGCGCCCGCCACCACCGAATACGTTGCCCTTCTCCTTCTTACGAAGTTCACCGGCAGTCCGGGCATTCCCGCGGAGGTTGTAGACGTAAATGCTGCTGTAGTCGTAGGCAAGGGTGAGGCGCATGCCGTCGGCGGTGTTGCCGTCGATCCATCCGCCGTTGGACACGAAGGCGACGATGCCCTGGTCGCCGATGCGGTTGGTGGCCCAGCGGAATGCTCGGATGTAGGAGTCGTACAGGCTGTTTTTGTTGGTGGCCGTTGACCGGGCGGCGTAGGTGTTCTCGATGTGGCCGTCGAGGGTGGGGTATTTGATGTTGGCGTTGTTGTCGTTGGCGCTGTCTTGCCCGACGGAGTAGGGCGGGTTGCCGATGACGACGTTGATCTTGGTTCCGAGTTGGCGGGTGATGCGATCGTTGTTGGCCGGGAACATCTCGGCGTCCATGGTGTCGTCGGCTTCGCTGATCTGGAAGGTATCAGCGAGCACGATCCCGGGAAACGGCTGGTAGTCGGTGGTGTCGGCCTTACCTGCGAGGGCATGGTAGGTGGCCTCGATATTGACTGCGGCGACGTAGTAGGCCAGCAGCATGATCTCGTTGGCGTGCAACTCCTGGGTGTACTTGCGGGCGAGATCGTGGGGGGTGACCAGGCCGGTCTGCATGAGCCTGGTGATGAAGGTGCCGGTGCCGGTGAACGGGTCGAGGATGTGGACGTTTTCGTCGGTGAGTCCTTTACCGAAGTGTTCACGGGAGACGGTGTCGGCGGCGTGCAAGATCCAGTCGACGACCTGGACCGGTGTGTAGACGATGCCGAGTTGAGTGGCCTGTTTGGCGAACCCGATCTTGAAGAACCGTTCGTACAGGTCGGCGATGATGCGCTGCTTACCTTCGGCGCTGGTTACTTGGGAGGCGCGTAGGCGCACCGAGTCGTAGAAGCTGTCGAGGCTGGCTGTCTCTGATTCAAGGCCACTGTCGCCGAGGGTGTCGACCATGCGTTGCATGACGATCGAGACCGGGTTGTGGGAGGCGAAGTCGTGCTCGCTGAACAGGGCGTCGAAGACGGGTTTGGTGATCAGATGCTGGGACAGCATGCTGATCGCGTCGTCGGTGCTGATGGAGTCGTTGAGGTTGTCCCGCAGGCCGTCGACGAACTTGCCGAACTCTGCTTCGATGGCTGGATCGCCTTGGGCAAGTATCGCTTTGATCCGTGTGATCTGTGCTGACGAGATGTCAGCGACGTCGTGGGCCCAATCCTCCCAATACGCTTTGGTTCCGACTTTGTCGACGATGCGAGCGAAGATGGCCTGCCGCCACTGGGACAGGGAGAACAGCGCCAACTGCGAAGTGAAGTCGGAGTCGGTTGCGGTCGCCTGGGAGTCATCGGCGGGACCGATCGTCTCGGTCTCACCGGCGGCGGGTCCGATGTGGCCACCCATCAAGGAGTCGGTGCCGGTGCCGGTCTTCTTGGTATCAGCCGCGTTGAGGTTGATGGCGTTGACGTGTGCGTCGAAACGTTCATCGTGGGAGCGCAGAGCGTTGAGAACGTCCCAGACGACTCTGAACCGCTTGTTGTCCTGCAGCGCTTGTGACGGGCTCATCTCGGCCGGTACAGCCACGGGCAGGATGATGTAGCCGTAGTCCTTGCCTTCGGACAGGCGCATCACGCGGCCGACCGCTTGGACGACGTCGACGATCGAGTTGCGTGGGTGCAGGAAGAGAACAGCGTCGAGGGCAGGGACGTCAACGCCTTCGGACAGGCAGCGGGCGTTGGTGAGGATGCGGCACTCGTTGTCCGATAGCGGCTCGCTGACTCCTTTGAGCCAGTTGATGCGGGAGTTTCGTTCGAGGGCGTTGTAGGTGCCATCGACGTGCTTCACCGAGCAGTACAGGTCGGTGTTGTTGTCGGCGGGGTCGTCGCTGTCCTCGTCGTCAAGAGTGTCGCGGTAGGCATCGACCACGGCGGGGAACATGTCCGCGACGGACTCCGAAGAAGCGATGTCTTTGGCGAAGGCGACGGCGCGGCGCATCGGGTTCTCGCCGGGAGCGAAGGTGGAGCCGTCGATGGCGGCGCCGGCGCGTTTTGCCAGGCCGTTCCAGCAGCCGACGATCCGGGTCGCGTCGTCGAGGCTCAGCTCATTGTCGGGACCGGAGAGCTGTTCCTGCATGGGGCCGGCGACGAGCGACTGATCGACCGTCAGCACCAGGACCTTGTAATCAGTGAGCAGGCCCTTCTCGACAGCCTCGCCGAACCCGAGATGATGGAACTCCGGGCCGAACAGTTCCTCGTTGTCCATGGATGCGACTTCGGCCGAGTGCTCCTCAGCCTTGTCCTTGAGCTTCTGGTCGTAGATACGCGGTGTCGCCGTGAGGTAGAGGCGTCGGGCGGACTTCAGGAAGTCCGAATCGTGGACCTTGACGAAGTTGGATTCGTCGGTGCCTGTCAGAGTCACGCCGGTGGTGCGGTGGGCCTCGTCGCAGAGAATCAGGTCGAACGCCGGCACACCGACCGACTGGGCTTCAGAGACGACGGGCAGGGACTGGTACGTCGTGAATACGACCGTCAGGCCATTGCTGGAATCCGCATCGGCGAGACCCGTAGCGAGCTTCGCAGAGTCCGTGGTGACCGGGATGGCCACGTCGTAGTTGCGCGAGTCCTCGGCCGTTCGGGAGACCTTCTGGTCTGAGCAGACAGCGAACGCACGCAACGGCATTGATGCCTGGGCAGTCCATTCCCGAAGCGTCTGGGACAGCAGCGAGATCGACGGAACGCAGAATACGATCTGAGCGTGACCGCCGTTCTCAGTAGCAGTGCGCTCAGCGATCTTCAGTGCAGTGAAGGTCTTGCCCGTACCGCACGCCATGATGAGCTTGCCGCGGTCGTTACCTAAGGCGAAGCGGTCGAAGACCTTGTCGATCGCGAGTTGCTGGTATTCCTTCGGTTCGTGGCGAGAGACTTTCTCGACGCCGACGGTGAAGTCGTCGTCGGCCCATTCGATCTGCCAGTCGATCGGCGACTCCGCCAGGACGTCAAGGCCAATGCGCTGCACGGGTTTGGACTGCCCGTTCAGCGCGTCCTCGGCGTTCTTTCCCCACCGATCTGTAGTCGAAATGATGATTCCGCTGGTAAACGGCGCCTTGCCTAGCTCAGTGAAGAAGCTGTCGATGTCCTTCTTGGAGAGATGGTGCTCGGCCTCGTAGAACTTGCACTGAATCGCGGTCAGCTCACCGGTGACGCGGTCGCGTGCGACAAGGTCGATGCCAGTGTCGGTACGGCCATCCCGTCCCTCCCAGTCGATCCAACGGGACACCGCCTCGTAGCGTTCGGCAAGCAGCGGGTCCAGCTCGAAATAGCGGACCATCAGCTTTTCGAACTTGGTTCCGCGCTCCGAATTGGAAGGCGCTTCCCTGAACGCCTCGATCACTTCGTGGATCGTCCCCACAGTTCACGCTCCCTCGACTCGGTGCTCGCGGATGTCAATCTTGCCCTTCGCTTGCTGCACCTGTCCCGCAGGCCCCTCCAGATGTCACAGAACGGGACAGCACATTGAATCAGCGACGCGAGTCCGGGCCTCGGCCGGTGTCGAAGGGGAGATCGTCGACGCCAACCACCAGTTCGACCTGAGCCAGTGCGTTGATCGCGTTGCCGATGTGCTGCGTGCGCTCGAGCTCGGCGTCGATCTCGGCCTCAGTCATCGCCCCATCCTCATCCACGCCTACCAGCAGAACGCAGATCGGAAACTGTCGGGTCGACTTCCAAGCACAAGGCCGTTGCTAGTCGATACCGAATGCTCAATACCTATGGGTTTTAAACAACAGGTATGTATGGTGGGGTGCGAGTGAATGGCCACCCGAGGTCGACACCGCACATGACAAGGAGAACGACAGATGGGAATCTTGCTCACGACAGGACAGGTCGCCGATGAGCTGACGACGCTCCTCACGAATACTGACGGAAGTCCAACGATTACCGCTCCCAAGGTGCTGGCTCAGGTGGAGGCGCGCCTGCTCACCGACGTCGGACCTGGCAAGCAGGTCCGTGTTGACCGCGACGAAGTCGTGGCGCTGGCGGGTCGGACGCACTACGTGGCCGACCCTTCGGTGATCGCCGACTTGATCCTCCGAGTCAGCGTGATCGAGCTGCGGCGGAACGACTGCTACAGCTTGCAGGGCAACCGACTACGCACCGATGCCGGAGTGGACTACTCGCGTACGGGATACCTAGGTGGCATAGAGGGCGTGTGGAAGGTTGGCGTGGACAACGCTGACCGGCTCGTCGATGAGGAAGGCCTGTTGCTGGCCACATGCAAGGGATATGTACACCCTGAGCACGTCCGGACAATCAAGAACTGGGAGCACGTCGCGGGGACGTCTCGGCGGTACTTCCACACCGACCGGGCGCCTAAGAAGGTTCGCAAGACGGTCGGCACTGGGATCTGGATCGACGTGCCTCCGGGCCGAGAGTCAGGAATCCTCGTGGGCTGACCGCCTGCTCCGGGGCACGAACGAATTCGGACCCGCCAGTTTGTAATTGGCGGGTCCGACTTCCTGCTCGGCGATCGTGGCAGGTGGTGCCGAGCGGCACCGGTGCAGGTTGGCTGCGAATCTGGGATCATGCGGAGTTTTACACAAGGTCCGCCGCGAAAAGAAGTTCCCCGACACCGTAGTGCCGGGGATCTCGTGGTTGCGGGGTCGGGCGTTGGTTCAGAGGTTCTGGTAGACCTTCGCGTTGAGATCGTCGATCTTCTTCTCGCACCGAGTGATCCGGTTCTCCAGTCGGTCGTATCGCCTGATGTCCTTGTTGATCCGTTTCATTGTCTCTCTATTCGCGTTGGATAGCTTCTTGGCTGCTCGATACTCCTTGAGTCCGCCGATCGGCTTCGCCCACTCGCGGGCCTTGAGGCTGCGGATGCGTTCGTTGCGCTGAGCGATGACGCGGTCGTTCCGCTCGACATTGTCGACTCGTCGGTTCGCGGCCCTCTCCAACTTCTGACGCTTTCTCGCAGTCCTCAGGATTCTGGTCTGCAGCGAGTAGAGGCCAACCGGGTAGTTCAAGGTCTTCTGCAGCTCGGTGAGGAAGCGCGTGTTGATCTTCTGGTCTGTGTCCAGCGCGTACCGAACATGGTTCATGAACATCTGCTGCTGCTGCGGTGTCCATGGCGGTCGGAACGGGTTGGCTGTGCCTGCGTCTCTCCCCATGCCAGTGAGGCTCCCGGTCAGCGCTTGATGAGCTTGACGTTGCTGATGGTGATCGGCCCCATGACGGTGCGGCCGTAGTAGTTCTTGCCCTTCTTGACAAAAACGTACCGGGTAGCCCCGAAGTCGGCGTAGGCCCCGCGAGGGGTCTGGCGCAGGTGCAGCGAGGGCGCGCCGGGGATGACGAGCTGGTTGCCGCGGACGTAGGCCGGTCCCGAGGAGCGCATGCCGAAGGTGTCGGTGACGATGGTGTACCGGCCGGATTCGACCTTCGCCTGGGCCGGTGCAGCGGTCAGTGCTCCGACGCCGACGGTGCCGGCGAGGCCTGCGGCGGCGATCGCCGCGGTGGCCACGGTTCGCTTGAGGTTGAGCTTCATGGGTGTTCTCCTTCTATCTGGTGGGTGTGGGCTAGCGAAGGTCTTCGGGGATCTCGACGTAGACGCCGAGCCCGGTGTTGGCCTCGACCTTGAGGACGACGGGGTCGGTGACTCCCTCGGCGCGGGCGTAGAGCGTGGCCGTGGTGCTCTGGCCGGGCATGACCAGCGCGGTCGGCCATGGGATCTCGGTCTCGCAGTACAGGGGCGAGACGCCGGGCGCGAGCTGGTTGTCCTGGGCGGTGTGGTTGGTCTGCTTCTCGGCGTTGTACGGCGTGAGTCGACCCTGCATGGGCGCGGCCTTGTGGCGGGGCTTGTCGTTGGTGATCGTGATGGTGGCGGCGTAGTACTCGCCGGCGCACCCGGGTGCGGGGTTGGACACCTTGGCCACCTGGTCGATCACCGCGGTGCTGGTCACTTCGCCGACTTGTGTGTACGGGAACTTCTCGCCAGTGGTGACCAGAGGGTCGAAGGTGGCGGAGGGGCTGCTGGACGACGGCGCCTGCGAAGACGAGGATATGGACGGCTTGCTGCTGCTCGACGTAGACGAGCCGTGGGACGCGGTCGGTGCCGATCCGTCGCCGCTGCACGCGACCGCAGTCACGGCAATGACCAGTAGGATGACCAGCACGCCGACGACACCGGCGAGGATCTTGGTCTTCGTCTCGGCGAATGCGCCGGTGCGAGGTGAGGTGGGCACTGGACGCCCGGCGATGGTGGCCAGTGCGGCCTCATCGAGTGTTGGTGCGTTCGGATCGGCGAGCTGTGCGTCGTAGCGGGCGCGGCGTTGCGCGTCGCCGAGGATCGCTCGGGCGGTGTCGATTCGATTGCAGGTCAGCTGATCCCGTGGCTCGATGGTGTTGAGTTGGGCGGTGAGCTGTGCCGCCAGGGCCTCGGGCGGCTGTCGCCTGTCGAGCTGGTAGATCGCGTAAAGGTCGATGTGTGGCATGGTGTCCCCTCGGTGTGTGAGGAGACATGCAGGGGGTTAGAGGGTCTCGGCGGCGGCCTCGTCAGCCTCGGCGGCGGCGTAGATCTGACTAGGACGCATACCAAGCGCCTTTGCGAGATCCCAGAGTCGATCGCTGGAGATACTCGCGTCGCCCCGTTCAAGTCGGACGACGGCAGATCGGGATAGTCCCGACGCCTGCGCGAGCTGGCTTTGGTTCAGTCCAGAACGTTCCCGGGCCGCTATCAGAGCCTTGGCTAGTGCTTCTCTACGCACGACGCGGTCCCGCCGCGCCTGCGGCGTGAGACGGTCGTCGGGTGCTGGCACCCGACCATCGTCCCACGGACCGTGTCGTGCTTCCCTGCATGTCTTCCTCTGTGGTGATGGTTGCGGTTAGGTGTGTCTCTAGCGACACAATCATGGATTATCCAGTACCACGCAAGTGGGGTCGGCCAAATGGACGACATGGCGGCGGCTTGGATGAAAAGCGAATACCTCCTGCGAAAGTCCGAGCGGCCCGTGACGTGCACGAATGGGCCGAACCTGTGGTGTCGGACTGTTTCTAACAGGGATATGCGACAGCGGAGAAGTGCTGCGGGAGAGGGTGATTCGCGGTGCTCGGCAGATGCGGCACCTTACTCGATATAACCCGCCGCATACCCTATCACACGATGTCAATAGGAGTGATGCACTTCACTGTAGGGTCGGTTGGCTGAATGAGGTGACCCCGGCACTCGCAGTGCCGGGGCCCTCGGGTGCGCCGGGCGGCGCACCGGTCAGTGGGTCTGGGTGACGTGGACCGTGACGACGCCCAGCTCGTCGAGTAGGTCGGGCCAGCCGATGCCCCCGTAGGACGGGAAGCACTCGTCGAGCTGCTCTCCGGCGCTGAGCGCCCGCCAGGCGGCGTCGGCCGCTCTGGTGGCGAAGTGCTGCTGTACCCGCTCGATGGTCTCTGTCCGCAAGCCGCTGGTGGCTACGGCGTAGGACACGTCGCAGCCCTGGGATTCGGCGTCGGCGGCGATGTCGTCGTGCCAGGCCTCGGGCAACAGATCGAGCGCGTCGTCGAGAGTGATCATCACAGGCTCCTGAATATGTAGACGCCGCCGTGTCCGTCACGCTCGACGCTGTGGTCCACTTCTAGGTCCCTGATCCACGAGTCCCAGTCGAAGTAGCGGACGGCGACGTGGTCGTCGGCCAAGCCCTCGAACAGGGCGATGTCCTCGGCGAGGTCGAAGGCGTAGTCGCGGAAGCTGTCCCAGCAACCGGCGTAGGCCTCCTCGAAGTCGGAGATCACCGGGTAGTCAGTGTTGCCTTCGGCGATGTACGAGCCGCTGCGGACCCAGGCGCACAGCGCTGGCCACTGCTCGTCGCCGACCTCTTCGTAGATCTCGCCCCAGCGGGCAGCTTCTTCCAGCGACGGCTCGCCGGTCGTGGGCATGTTGTCGGTGTCCATGGAGACGAACTCCTCGCACCCCCCGCCGGCGGGGTCCACACCGGAGCCGGCGTGGATCTGCTCGGCGGTGGTGTCCACTGCATCGACGGCGTCGATCCAGACGCCGACGAGGCGGCCGTTCGAGTAGCAGCTTTCACATCCGGCCCAGATACGAGGGGTGTTGGTGGTGGCGACGGTAGTCATGGTCAGTCCTCTCAGTCCCACGGCAGGGCGGCGATCAGGGCGTCGGCGGAGATGTTCTCGCCAGTGGACAGTCGGTGCTCCTCGACCGCGGCCTCGATCTGGCCGACGTTGGCCCGGTAGGCGCTGCCGCACCGGCCAGCTACGCGGTCGGTGAGGACGATGCGGGTGTCGGCGGGCAGGTCGATGCCGACCATCGACAGCGCTGCGAGAGCGACGGTCTGTGCCTGGCCAGGGCTGTACAGGTAGTCGTGGTCGGCGGGGGTGAGCGCGTTGGCGGCGTTGTGCTGGTCGGCGGCCTCGGCGCGGCTCATGCCTCGGGCACCGGGAGCCAGTCGGCCGGCGGTGATCATGCGCTCGACCCACGGGTCGCAGAGAAGCGTGGTCATGGGTGGTCCTCCCTTGAAATGTGGGTGTTCAAGGGGTGATTCGCGGGCGGCTGCGCCGCCCGGGTACCTATCCCATTGCGGAGATGGACAGACCGAGGATGCGGTCGAAAGCCGGTGGGGCATCGATGATCTGGACCGAATAGATGGCGTCCATATGGGCATAGTCAGGCCCCTCGCCGGTGTATGGGAAGAGTACGGACATCATCCAACCGGTGAGGTCGGCGTCGTCGGCGGGAACGGGCGCGTCGATGTGCAGGATGTGGTGGAAGGTCGGGCCGAATGCGAAATCATTCGTCACGCGGATGGTCAGCGGGACGGTGGTGGTGGGCATGGGTCCTCCTCGGTGATGATGTTCGAGGGTGGCCTGTCGGCGGCTGCGCCGCTGGTGATCGCGGGCGCCTGCCATCGGCCGGCACCCTGGCGGGCTAGTTGACACAGAGTTGACACATTCCGTGTCGCCCCTGCTCAAACCTGCAGAAACCTTGTCTGACCATTACTCTTCGGAAAACTCATGACCTGGTAAAACCCTGTATGCACTCGCCTTGAAAGCGAGTGCAATGAAATGCGCCGTCCGACCCCGTGAGCATGCGGTCAACTGGCTGAGCCACCGGTCACTCGCGTCCGCTCCAACCCTGGATCACACCTGAGGCCGCAAGGAACGACGGTGCGGCCCCAAAACCGCCCGGCTACCCTCTTGCTGCAGACGCTGCCTTGCGCCTGGTACAGACCAAGAGTGCAAACAAGGTGAGAAACACCAGGAACGAATGCAATCAGAGGAAAACTCCGATGAGAAAATGCAATGTGGAATGAGAACCTACATTTATTACTACCCGCGCGCCATATCCACAAATCGGCTCAAATGTAGTTGGTGCGCAACGGTTATCGTGGCCGTTGGACCGTTACGGTGCTTGCCAACGATGATGTCTGCTTCGCCGGCGCGGGGGTCGTCACGCTCGATCGAGTCCGGGCGGTGCAGCAGGATGACCATGTCCGCATCCTGCTCCAGCGATCCCGATTCGCGAAGGTCAGAGACCTGGGGCCTCTTGTCCGTGCGTTGCTCGGGACCACGGTTGAGCTGGCTGATCGCCACGACCGGAACCTCGAGCTCCTTGGCCAGCAGCTTGAGCGAACGCGAGAATTCCGAGACCTCTTGCTGCCGGGATTCGACCTTCTTACCCGAGGTCATCAGCTGCATGTAGTCCACCACAACGAGTTTCAGGTCGTGGCGCTGTTTGAGGCGTCGAGCCTTGGCGCGGATCTCCATCATCGTGAGGTTCGGCGAGTCGTCGATGAACAGCGGAGCCTCGGAGATCTCACCCATGCGGCGGGCGAGGCGGCTCCAGTCGTCGTCGTTCATGGACCCCGAGCGCATGTCGCCGAGCTTGATCTTCGCCTCGGCGGAGAGGAGTCGCATGACGATCTCGGTCTTGCTCATCTCCAACGAGAACATGGCGGAGGTCAGGTGATGGGTGATCGACGCGGAGCGCAGGAAGTCCATGGCGAGCGTCGAGTTGTGTGTGGGCACCATCGCCTCACCGGCGAGGTACATGTGATCGTCGTTGTCGACCTGGACGCAGCGCACCGGAACACTCGGCACCGGCCGCACCGCGACGACGCGTCGAACACCGGCGGCGCGTCGAAGTTCCTTGTGCCGCACCGACTTGTGATGGACGGTGAACACATCGTCGTCGGCATCCACGCGCAGCCACCCGGTGGCCGAGCGCTTGTAGTTGTAGCCGAGGCCCGCAACGAGATCCGCAACGACAGACGTCATGTGGCGGGTGGCGGCGGGCACGGTGATCCAGCCATCCTCGTCGACGATCCCGCGGGCGTCGAGCAGGCCCGCGAGCAGGGCACGACGTTGGGCGATCGAGCCGCGGAGGTACTCGAAGGGGATGCGACCGCCGAGATCGGCCATCAGCGTCATCACGTCGACGGGGCCCTCGGCGTCGATCCGCATGCCGATTTCCGGGTCGTCGAAGGCCATTCCGGCGAGCGCGGCGACGGTGTAGGGCCCGTACGCAAATCGCTTGCGCGGCAGGTCCAATGGGCGGGTGTTGCGGACGACGGCGCAGCCGACGTGGGCGCGCAGGACGTCGGTGGTGACCGTCTGCTGTTCGCCGTCGAGATCGGCGACCCACTGATGCTGCTCGTCGGCGGTGAGGACGGTGCCGTCGTTGAACTCGACCTCGTAGCACGGCCGTTCGGTCATGACCTCGGTCGCGGCGACGACGCGCGTGGGGCGGCCCTGGGCGTCGAGGATCTGATCGCCGACGGCGACGCGGCCCATGGTCGTCCAGCCGGTGGGCGTGGGTAGTGGCGTGTCGAGGGCGAGCGCCTTGCCGACACCGGGACGTGCGGCGACGATGATCATCTGTCCGGGATGCAGACCGTTGGTCAGCTTGTCGAGATCGGCGAAGCCGGTGGGGACACCGAGGGACAATCCGCCGCGCGAGGCGATCGAGTCGATCTCGTCCATCGTCGGCTGGAGCAGTTCCTCGAGGGGCACGTAGTCCTCGGCGGTGCGCCGCTCGGTGACCTCGTAGACCTCCGCCTGTGCACGGTCGACCACTTCGGCCACGTCCTGACCGTCGCCGCCGGCGTAGCCGTACTGCACGATGCGCGTTCCGGCTTCCACAAGGCGCCGCAGGATCGCCTTCTCCGCCACGATCTCCGCGTAGTACCCGGCGTTGGCCGCGGTCGGCACCGTCGAGATGAGCGTGTGCAGATACGGTGCACCACCGATGCGTCGAAGTTCGCCAGCACGTTCGAGTTCGGCGGCGACGGTGACGGCGTCGGCGGGCTCACCCTTGCCGTAGAGCTCGAGGACGGCGTTGTAGACGGCCTGATGGGCCGGACGGTAGAAATCGCCGGGGCGCAGCTTCTCGATGACATCGGCGATGGCGTCCTTGGAAAGCATCATGCCGCCGAGGACCGACTGTTCCGCGGTCTGATCCTGCGGGGGCTGACGGCCGAATTCCTCGGCGGGAGGCAGATCCTCCTGAGGGGCGTCATGTCCGCGGTCATCAACGACTGCCACGTGGTGTCCGCCCTTCACCGCTCGTATTCGCGCCCGCCAACCGGGCAACCCGACTCACGCGGCCGCACCCACTTCGGCGATACCCGCGCGCTTCCTTCGGTGTACCGCACACCCCCGACATTTCCCCTGGAGTTGAGTGCACCGATGCACTGTCGTGCGACATTAGGACGTTTACGCAACCCCTTCAAACCGTCTTGTGCACAAACTTGTTGATGACGTGTGGACGGTCTGTGAACGACGCAGGAGCCCGTGTGCAGCCTTTGTGGAGAACTTGGGGATTTTCGGTGTGAGGTAGCCCGAATCTGCAGGTCAGCGACGTACGCAGATTCCACAGCAATTGATTTTGGTTTCGTCGGCGTGTCACGTCGACATGCCGTCTCGGCGTGTTGTCGGCAGCTTCAACATCGTGTTCCGGTCCAATGGTGAACATTGGGCGTGTCCCGCGCAACACCCATTTGCGGATGTCACATGTCCGTTTTGTTGACTGGTTAGGTAACCCATAAGGAATGGTTCGTGTCATGCGACGCGCCATCACCGGAACCCTCCTCGTCACCGCCGTGAGTCGTCCTGACCGAAAAGGAGTACGGAAACGAGGTCACCAACGTCGTCCTCGGCATCCCCACCGCCACCTCCACGTTGAAACCCATCGCCGAAACCCCGAACTGATACACGCGGTTTCAGCTGCGCAGCGCGCCCGCACCTGGGTATACGGTGCGGACGCGCGTTTCGGTTGAGCAGCCACCGCAGCCGGAAAGGGCGTCCATTCGGCAGCATCTGTGGTGGAATGACGGAGTGATGCATACCACTTCTCAACGGTGGCGGGGGGCCGTCACAGCATCGGTGATCGCAGTGATCGCCGCCGTCGCGTCGGCTCTCGCGCCGACGGCGACGGCCGCACCTCCCGGTCCACCGATCCCGATCGAATTCCAACTCGACCGGTACACCCCGGTCAATCCGGACAGGTTCCGATCGCTCGCCTACGTCGACGACGGCAAGTCCTTCGTCCGAGTCGGCAATTGGACATGCCAGTTCACCCGCTACCGGTACGTGGGCTGCAAGGGGGCTCCCGCGACCGCTCCGCCCGGGACGCTGGGCGTCACCATCACGGCAGATCAGCAAGGCCCGTACTGGGTGCAGAACCGCTTCCTGTACTCGCCGTCGTATCGCTTCGGTTCCAAGGCGGGCTTCCGTGCCCCCACGCTCGCCGTGGGGCACCGCGTGACGATCATGGGCACCACGTGCACGGCACCGCGTCCCAACGTCGTGGCGTGCCTGACAGGCTCACGCGCGTTCATCCTGACGCCGGCGTGGCACAAGTTCTTCTTCCCCAGCGGAGACACCGCGCACAACAACAATCCGGCACCGAGGTATCTGCCGCCGCGATTGCAGTATTGGAATCAGTTGCCGGTGTAGGTGGTCTCGAGATCAACCATCTGAAAGCAGTTCGCCGGTCACCTCCCGAAGGAGGTGACCGGCGAATTGCGTTGTGCGCCTTGGGTCGTCAGTTGGCGACGACGGCGAGCTCGAGAGTCGCGGAGACCTCGGGGTGCAGCTTCACGACGATCGGGTAGCTACCGGTCGACTTGATGTGCCCCTTGGGCAGCTCGACGTTGCGCTTGTCGACTGCCGGGCCACCGGCCGACTTGATCGCACCGGCGACGTCGGCTGCGGTGACCGAGCCGAACAGCTTGCCCGAGTCGTGGGTCTTGACACCCAGCGAGACGTCGGCGAGGCCTTCGAGGGCCTGCTTCAGCTCGTTGGCGTGCTCCAGGCCGCGAACCTCGCGGGCCTCCTGGACACGACGGATCGTCTCGACCTGCTTCTCGGCACCGCGGGTGGCCTTGATGGCCAGGCTGCGGGGCAGCAGGTAGTTGCGGCCGTAACCGTCCTTGACCTCGACGGTGTCACCGGCTTCGCCGAGGTTCTCCACGGCGGAAGTCAGGATGAGCTTCATTTCTCTTGTCCCTTCTGCTTATCGGCTGGCCGAGGTGAAGGGCAGCAAGGCCACCTCACGCGAGTTCTTCACGGCCACAGCAACATCGCGCTGGTGCTGCACGCAGTTGCCGGTCACGCGACGCGAACGGATCTTGCCGCGGTCGGACAGGAAACGACGCAGCAGCGCGGTGTCCTTGTAATCGATGATGGCCTTCTTGTCTTTGCAGAAGGTGCACGCCTTGGCCTTGGTGACCTTTTCGACGCGCGGCTTCCGGCTTGGCTTTGCCTTTGCCATAAGTGTTGCTCCAGTCAGTACAAAATCTCAGAAAGGTGGTTCTTCGTCGGTTCCGCTGAACGATCCGCTCGCGGGGGCGCTGCCCCACGGATCGTCGGACGCCGGCTGGCTCGATCCGCCACCGCTACGGCTTCCGCCGCCGCTGGACGCACCGAATCCGCCGCCACCGCCACTGCCGCCGCCGCGCGAGGCACGATTGACCTTCGCGGTTGCGTACTTCAGCGAGGGACCGATCTCGTCGACCTCGAGTTCCACCACAGTGCGCTTCTCACCCTCGCGGGTTTCGTAGGAGCGCTGCTTGAGGCGGCCCTGCACGATGACCCGGGTTCCCTTGGTGAGGCTCTCGGTCACGTTCTCAGCTGCGTCGCGCCAGATGTTGCAGCGGAGGAACAGCGCTTCGCCGTCCTTCCACTCATTCGTCTGACGATCGAACGTGCGCGGAGTGGACGCCACCGTGAAGTTGGCAACGGCCGCACCGGACGGCGTGAAACGCAGTTCCGGATCAGCGGTCAGGTTGCCTACGACGGTGATTACCGTGTCGCCTGCCATGTCTTTCCCCTTGGGTCGTGGTTGGGCACTCGTCTGATCGACGCGCACCGGGAGTCTTCGGGTTTCACCCTAGAGCCCGGTACCGACGTAGTTCAGAGGTCTGCTCAGAAGGTGTTACTTCCGGAGGACCTTGGTGCGCAGCACCGACTCGTTCAGCTTCAGCTGACGATCGAGTTCGGTGACCGTCTTGGGCTCGGCGTTGAGATCAACAACCGCGTAGATGCCCTCGCTGTGCTTGAGGATTTCGTAGGCAAGACGGCGCTTGCCCCAGATATCGACACCGTCGACGGATCCACCTTCGTTGCGGACAACGTTGAGGAAAGTATCCAGTGAGGGTGCGACGGTGCGCTCGTCCAGATTCGGATCGAGGATGACCATCAATTCGTAGTGACGCATAAGACCACATCACCTCCTATGGGCTAGGTCGGCCACGGACTGTCCGTGGCAGGAGGGTCGCCTGCGTCGGCAACCGCTCCAAGATACATGACCGAGCCCTGACCAGCGAAATCGTGTTCACATCCGTCACCACGGATGCTTCCGGTCACGAAGACCGCAGGAGCAGATCCGAGAGGTCCTCGAACGCCTGCCGTGCGTATCCCTGCCAGAGCCTGCCGACGCCGAGGGTGGGATTCGGATCGCACCGCACCCACCCCCTACCCTGTAGGCCATGTCCGCCCTGAGCTTCACCCCGGTTCTGCGTATCGGGCGCCATTCGTTCTCGCGCCGCGGTGAACTGGCGGTCATCCTGGTCGCCTCGTTGCTGCTGACGTGCCTGGCGATGTTCTGGAGCTATCACGCCAAGATCAAGTGCGGCGGCGAACCGTTCCTCGACGAGGGCCGCAGCGCGCACTGGCCGGTGGGTGATCCGAATGCGGCAATCCCCTGCTACTCCGACCTGATGTATCTGTGGATCGGCCGGGACATCAACAATCACGTCTTCCCCTACATCCATGGCGGCATCACCCCGGACGGCACGTTGTTCGGCGGCGTCGTCGAGTATCCGGTCCTGTCCGGTCTGCTGATGTGGCTCGGCGCGATCGGCGCCCACACCGACACCGAGTTCTTCCAGCATTCCGTTGCGATCCTTGTCCCGTTCGGCCTCGCGATCACCATCATGCTGGCGTTCCTCACCCGCTGGAATGTGTTGTGGTGGGCCGCAACTCCCCCGCTGGTGCTCTACGCGTTCCACAACTGGGAGCTACCCGTCGTGGCCACGGCGGTGGGTGCCGTGGCGATCATGGCGTGGGGATCGACGTATTCACCGAGAACCGGTCGACGACGACTCTCCCTACGTACCAGCGGGATTCTCGCCGCCGTCATCCTCGCGATCGGTTTCTGTCTGAAGCTCTACCCGGGTCTGTTCGTGTTGCCGTTGGCCGCCTACGTCCTCACCGGGGGTATCGCCTCGACCCGCACTGCCGACGACGACGCTCCGTCGCCCGCACGCCGGGCCCTGGACTGGGCGGGTGCGGGCTGGATCGTCGCAGCGGCGACCGCCGCTGTGATCGCGATCCAGCTGCCGTTCATGATCCTCGGCTTCGAGGGATGGAAGGCCGCGCTCTCCTTCCAGGGCAAGCGCAAGTCCGATGTCGACACCAACTCGATCTGGTACTGGGGGCTGCGCCACTTCACCGGCGGGCAGACCGACACCTACAACTCGATCGTCGGCGTGGCGTCGCCCATCCTGATCCTCGGCGCGTTCGCCGTGTCGATGTATCTCGGGTGGCGCGCCTATCAGCGCGACGGCGTCTTCCCGTGGATCGGCGTGAGCGCGTCGATGTTGGCCGGTTTCATGCTCTTCCACAAGGTGCACTCGCCGCAGTACACCCTCTGGATCCTGCCGTTCTTCGTATTGCTGAAGGTGCGGTGGCCGGTCATCGTCGCCTATCTTGCCGCGGACGTCGCCCTGGACCTCACCATCTTCCGCCTCTTCGGCATCTACACGTCCGGGTCGCCGATGCAGTGGTGGGTGATCACCGGTGTCAACGTCGGTGTGTGGGTCCATGCGGCGCTGCTCGCCTACCTCATCGTCGCGTTCGTGCGGACCCCGCTGCGGGAACCGTTGGCGTCCATGGGAATACGGGCCCGGTCCGCCACTCCCGAGCTGGCCATGTCGTCGCGATGAGCAGCTGGATCGGCGGCGGCCCGCTCGTCGGGGATCGGGTCACCCTGCGCCCCTTGACGGTCGACGACACGCCGGGCCTCGCGCAGGTCGTCGACGATCCGGCACGCTTCGCGTGGTCACCGGGGGTACCGACCGATCTCGAGTCGGCGCATCGGTATATCGCCGATGCCCTCGCCGATCCGGATCGTCGGGTGGCGTATGCGGTGATCGACAATGTCGACGGCCGTCTGGTCGGTTCGACGAGCTACTACGACATCGACCGGGCGAACCTCACCGTCGCGATCGGCTACACCTTCTACGCCGAGTCCGCGCAGGGCACCGCCGTCAACCCGACCGCGAAATACCTTCTGCTGCATCACGCTTTCGAGAACTGCGGGGCGGTGCGAGTCGTCTGGCACACCCATGAGAGCAACGCGCAGTCCCGCGCGGCGATCAGCAAACTCGGGGCGAGCTTCGAGGGATTGCTCCGCAAACACCGTCGTTTCGGTGACGGCTGGCGCACCACCGCCCTCTACGCGATGACCGACGACGACTGGCCGGCCGCGAAAGTCGGCCTGCTCGACCGGCTTTCCCGAAACAGCTGACCGCCCGGCCGGCGGCGTCGGTGAGTCAGTCGTTGGACTTCACGCCGATGACGCACGTGTTTGCACCCGGCCGCACCTTGACGACGCCGATGACGGTATCGGTCTGCGTTTTCCCGTCCAGGGTCTGCTCGCGGATGAGGGTGAAGTTGACCGGTACCTCGGTGGGCGTTCGGCCGGTACTCGCGATGGCCGCGGTGACATCACCTTGCAGCCGAGAGGTCTCCTTACGCTGGTCCAACCCCGCCAGCGCCTTCTGCGCGTTGGCGGATGCCGAGGCGACGTCGGTACACACCTGGTTATAGGCCTTGCGTGGACGCTCGACGTTGCCCGGGGAGTAGGTCGTGAAGTCGGTGAGGAAGGCCTTCGTGTAGGCCACGATCTCCGCGTCGGAACTCGTGGCGACCGGCGTCGTCGCGGCGGCACCCGATGCCGGAGCAGACGACGGCGCCGATGATGCCGCAGAACTCGTGGCCTCGGTGCTGGTGGCGTCAATGGTCGTGGGAGCCGAGGAGGTCGCGGGCGCCGCGGTCTCGTCCTCGCCGCCGCCGACGGTCGCCCACAGCACCCCGCCGATCACCAGGACGACAATGACCGCCGCCGCGATGAGACCGATCCACAGTCCTTTCTTGGAGCCGCCACCGGGCGCTCCGCCGGCGGGGGTCGGCGGGCCGATCTGGCCGGGCGGTATCTGCGCCATCTGAGTCGGTGCGTACTGGTTCGGGTCGCCCTGCGGAGGCTGCTGACCGTACGGGGTCTGGGTGTACGGGTACGGGTTCTGAGCGTACGGATTCGCGGGCTGGCCGTACTGCGCGCCCGGCTGTCCGTACGGTGCGCCCGGCTGGCCGTACCCGGGTTGACCAGAGGGTGCGCCCGGCTGCCCGTAGGGGCCCTGCTGACCATTCGGATCCTGCGGGCCGTTCGGATCGTGCGGACCGTACGGTCCCGGCGGATTGCTTCCCGTCATTGTGCTTCTCCTGCTGAGGTTCCCGGCGACCCTACCGCGAGCGCCGGACGACGTGGCGACCACGTCAGTCGATCGGGCGCACCGTCGAGGACGCCGCCGGCCGGATCGTCGAGGGTCTCGCCGCGCGCTCCGCGTCGGATCAGATCCTCCCGCGGATTCCAGATCTGCCAGACGACGACGACGCACAGCGCGATCACCATGAGTGCGCGGAGCACGATGGCAAAGGTGAACCACCCGTCTGGCAACCACAGCCGGTCGCCGTCGAGGAACAGCGCCATCCGCGGAATCCAGACCAGCGCGTCCACCACCATCCACGCGAACAGCAGCCGCGCATGTGGGATCGCGAGAACGGCCAGCGGGACGAGCCAGAGCGAGTACTGCGGGCTCCACACCTTGTTGACGAGCAGGAAGCCGGCGACCAGCAGGAAGGCGAGTTGCGCGACCCGCGGGCGCTGCGGCGCGCGGATGCCGATGTAGACCAGGCCGATGATCACCACGACCAGGAGCCCCAACGACAGTGCGTTGAGGGTGCCATGGTTCCACGTGAAACCAGCGGCGTCGGAGATGACGCGATAGATCGAGTCGGCGTCGGCACCGCGATCGGCGTTGTAGCGGAAGAACTCTCGCCAGCCCGCCGGATACAGCATCAGGATCGGCAGATTCACCAGACCCCACGTGAGGACGGCGGCGAGGGCCGTCGCGGCGAATTCGCGGACCTTGCCCGCGCGTAGACAGAGGATCGCGAGCACCACGAGCAGCAGTGCCGGGTAGAGCTTGGCGGCGGTGCCCAGACCGATGGCGAGGCCGGCGAGCACCGGCTTCTCCCGCGACCATGCGAACAGCGCGAGGGCGACCATCGCGATCGCGATCGCGTCGAAGTTGGTGAAGATGTGCACGATCACCAGCGGTGACAGTGCCGCCATCCAGGGCAGCCACACCCGGGTGCGCGCGGTGAGGGCCGTCGCCCAGATGGTGACGATCCAGAAGAGCGCCAGGCCGAGCGCGACGAGGTTGAAGAAGAGCACCACGTCCATGGCTCCGGGTACGCCCCACTTCTCGTGCGCGTCACCCCACCACTGCGCGAGTTGGGCGGCGCCGTACATGTACAGGCCGGTGAGCACCGGATACTCCATGTACCGCTTCTGTTGCTGCCCGTCGGAGCCCTTCTCGTACCAGTAGGTGCGGTACGGGAACGCCCCGCGATCGAGGTGCTCGGCACCGTAGAGGGCGATCACGTCGGAGTAGCAGAGGTTGGTGAACTGGCGTTGGTCGTCCCAGTTGAGGCGCATTTCCGACGTGGCACCGTCGGCGGTGCGGACCGGTGACTCCTGCAGGCACGCGGATTTGCTGAACCACCCGAGAGCCAATACGCACAGGGTCAGCAGGAACAGGACGCGGATCGGCGTCCACAACCGTGAGCGTCCGATCGCCGCGTGCCGCCCGATCGGGCCGCCCACCACGGAACTGGCTGCGCGCACGATCGGATCGGACCACGACGGCAGGACGCGATCGCGCGCGATGCGGTCATCGGCCGCGAAGGACGCAGGCGCCACCCACGCATCGTCGTCGGAGGTCTCCTCCGGCGCGTCAGCCGATGGGAGCTTCAGGGGTTCCTCCGTCACCGGTCCCCGTATCTCCGTCGCCGTCACCGCCCGTGCCACCACTGGTGTCACCGTTGCCGGTGCCCTGTTCGGCGGCGCCGGGCACCGGAATCGTCACACCGGGTGCGAGCGTGATGCCGCCTCCGCCGCCGCCGGTACCGGTGTCCGGCAGCGTCGGCCGGTCACGGGTCGTGGCGCGACCGTTGCGACTGTTGGTGCGGGTGTCGTTGTCGTAGGTCACCGGCGGCGGCTCGTAGGGCACACCGGCCTGACCGCCGACCGCGGCAGGCTCGGGGAACTGCTCGATCGACTCGCCCTCGAGGGCCGAATCCATCGCGGCCTTCCAGATCTGTGCGGGCAGCCCGCTGCCGTAGATCGACGATCCGCCGTAGTTCACCAGTGCGGTGCCCTTGTCCGTGCCGACCCAGACCGCGGTGGACAGCTGCGGGGTGTACCCGACCATCCAGGCGTCCTTGTTGTTGCCGGTGTCACCGAGCTGCGCGGTACCGGTCTTGGCGGCCGACGGACGCGATCCCAGCGACGAATCGTAGAGCGAGTTGCCGTTGGAGTACGCGGCGATCGGTTCCAGGGCGGCGGTCACGTTGTCGGCGACCTTGGCCGGCATGACCCGCTCACCCTTGTTGGGCTGACGCTCGAAGAGCACCTCACCGCTGGAGGTCTCGACCTTCTGCACAAAGTAGGGCGTGCGGTAGATGCCCGACGCCGCGAGGGTCGCGTAGGCCGAAGCCATGTCGATGACGCGCGACGGGTACTGACCCAGCACGACGCCGCCCTCGGGGTGACCGTTCTTCTCCTGCAGCGTCTTCTCGACGGAGCCGAAGCTCCGCGCGACGCCGGCGGAGTGCGCGGCATCGGCGACGGCCTGGGCCTGTCCGTCGAGATCCATCATCAGGCGGTAGTACACGGTGTTGAGCGACATCTTCATCGCCGTCGCCAGATTGCACGACCCGCAGCTCTCGCCGTCGGAGTTCTCGATGGTGTGGCCACCGGTCGCCTCATAGGGCGCCGAGCTGTACACCTTCGACAGCGGGATGCCCTGCTCGAGCGCCGCGACAAGAGCGAAGACCTTGAACGACGATCCGGTCTGCAGGCCGGCCTGCGCATAATCCCAGCCCTGGCCGTCGGTGCCGCCGAAGTAGCCCTGCACGCCACCGGTCCGCGGATCGATCGAGACGATCGCGGTCCGCAGATCATCGGGCTCGCCGTCGAGCTTCTCCTTCGCGGCATCGACCACCGCGCTCTGCACCTTGGGGTCGATCGACGTCGTGATCTTGAGGCCCTCGGTGCTGACCTGCTGCTCGGTGATGTCGAGCGAGTTGAGTTCGGCGAGGACCTGGCGCTTGATCAGACCGTTGGGGCCGGGAGTGTCATTGCTGTCGCCGGTGGGCGGCGCCGACACCTTCGGGAAAACTGTCTCGGCGCGCTCGGCTGAGGTCAGCGAGCGGGTCGCGACCATGCCGTCGAGCACGTAATTCCAGCGGGCCTCCGCGGCCTGCGGGTCGATATTCGGGTCGTAGTACGACGGCGACCGGATGACCGCGGCGAGCAACGCCGACTCCGAGACGGTCAGCTTCTGGACCGGCTTGCGGAAGTAGGCCTGCGACGCGGCGGCCACACCGTAGGCGCCGCGACCGAAGTAAATGGTGTTGAGGTACGCGGCCATGATGTCGTCCTTGGACCACTCATTGGACATCTTGGTCGCGATCGCGAGTTCCTTGAACTTGCGCTGATAACTGATCTCGTCGCCGACGAGTGCGTTCTTGACGTACTGCTGGGTGATCGTCGAGCCGCCACCGGCGGTCTCGTTACCGGTGACCTTGCCCCACACCGCGCGCGAGAGGCCGCGGATGGAGAAGCCGGAGTTGCTGGTGAACTCGCGGTCCTCGGCGGCGATCACCGCATCCTGCATGGACTTGGGGATGTCCTCGATCTTCACGTCGGTGCGGTTGCCCTCCGGCGGCACGACCCTGGCGATGGTCTTGCCCGCGGAGTTGACGATCGTCGCGACCTGGTTCTGCTTGATATCGCCCGGGGCGGGGACATTGGCCGTCACATAGGTGCCGAGGAAGACGAGGACACCGAGCAGGGCCACCAGCGGGACGAATGCGCCGAGGATGCCGACACCCCAGGCGAGACGACGCTGCTTGGTCTTCTTCTGATCTTCGGTTGCCTTCGCCGAACGGGCTTTGGCGCCCGTCGTCCGTTTCGGATCAGGGGACGCGCCACGCGTCGTGCTCATCGTCCACCTTCCCGCGGGACATTGACTTCACTCAAGCCGCTCTTCACAGTACTTCTCCGCCTACCGCTTACCTACACACTCTGACGCACGTCACCGACGTCGGGCAAAAGCCGTCAGCACGGATTCGAGATTGCCCGGTGCACTCCCGCCATATCGGCCGCACCGGCCGCAGCGCTACGCGAACGCTATTTCGCCACGCGTCGAGTGCGCGTCGATCGTGGCGGCAAACCCGCAACGTACGACTGGACCAAATGGTTCCAACTGCAGGTCCGGCAGACCTCGACGACGTGCACGCTGAACTCTTCGGCAGTGGCGTCGAGCTTGGTGATCTCCTCCGGCGTACGCGCCGATCCGGACACCTGGCCGAGTTTGTCGCCGAAGACCCAGGACACCAGGGTGACCTGTTCCTTGCGGCAGATCGGGCACAGCGTCTCGCTGGGGCGGCCGTGGAACTTCGCGGCGCGCAGCAGGTACGGGTTGGCGTCGCAGACGTCGGCGACGGCCGTCCGACCCGAGTGGACGTCGGACAGCCGCGACTTTCGCTGAAGGCTGTAGTCGACGATCTGGCGCACGGTTGTCAGACTACCGCCGTCCGTGCCGACGGAGGATGCGGCAACCACTGGTGGCGTCATTTATATCGGTGCGATACATTGGCAAATGCATCGGCACGTAGTGTTGTGTCGACAGGTCAAGTCTCGGCAGGTCGAGCACGAGGTGGCGGAAAGGTGGTGACCTGAAGTGTTGGAACTGGCGATTCTCGGGTTGCTCATCGAGTCCCCCATGCACGGCTACGAGTTGCGCAAGCGGCTCACCGGCCTGCTGGGCGCGTTCCGCGCGTTCTCGTACGGCTCGCTGTATCCGACGCTGCGTCGGATGCAGGCCGACGGCCTCATCGACGAGGCGACCGATCCCGGCGCCGGACCCAAGGTCCGACGCGGTCGGCGGGTGTATCAGCTCACCGACAAGGGTCGTGAACGGTTCACCGAACTCGTTGCCGACACTGGACCCCAGAACTACACCGACGACGGTTTCGGTGTGCACCTCGCCTTCTTCAGCCGGACACCGGCGGTTGCGAGGATGAGGATTCTGGAAGGTCGTCGTCGACAGGTCGAGGAACGGCGGGAAGGGTTGCGCGAGATCGTCGGACGCGCCTCCCGCGCCGGAGACCGCTACACCCGTCAGCTCCACGAGCTGAGCTTGGAATCGAGCGAGCGGGAAGTCCGCTGGCTCAATGAACTCATCGCGGCAGAAGCCTCCGGCGTCGACGACGCCCCGGAGGCCGAGACCGTGATGTCCTCCGATCCGGAGGAAACCGCAACCAGGAAAGAACCGGCGACGCGGCAAACCGCCGCAGTCCCGTCAAAAGAAGGAGAACCCGACCATGGGTGAGCCCAATAAGGTGCGCGTGGCCATTGTGGGCGTAGGAAACTGCGCTTCATCCCTGGTCCAGGGCGTGCAGTACTACAAGGATGCCGACGACACCTCGACCGTCCCCGGTCTGATGCATGTCCGCTTCGGCCAGTACCACGTGAGTGACGTCGAGTTCGTCGCCGCGTTCGACGTGGACGCCAAGAAGGTCGGCTTCGACCTCTCCGACGCGATCTTCGCCAGCGAGAACAACACCATCAAGATCGCCGACGTCCCGCCGACCGGTGTCTCGGTCCAGCGTGGCCACACCCTCGACGGCCTCGGCAAGTACTACCTCGAGACCATCACCGAGGCCGAGGGCTCCGGTGTGGATGTCGTCAAGGCGCTCAAGGACGCCGAGGTCGACGTCGTGGTGAGCTACCTGCCGGTGGGCTCGGAGCAGGCCGACAAGTTCTACGCGCAGTGCGCGATCGACGCGGGCTGCGCCTTCGTCAACGCCCTGCCGGTGTTCATCGCCTCCGACCCGGAGTGGGCACAGAAGTTCGTGGACGCGGGTCTGCCCATCGTCGGCGACGACATCAAGAGCCAGGTCGGTGCCACCATCACCCACCGCGTCATGGCGAAGCTGTTCGAGGATCGCGGTGTCACCCTGGACCGCACCTACCAGCTCAATGTCGGCGGCAACATGGACTTCAAGAACATGCTCGAGCGTGAGCGTCTGGAGTCCAAGAAGGTGTCCAAGACCCAGGCCGTCACGTCGAACCTGACCGGCCCGCTGGCCGGCAAGATCGCCGACAAGAACGTCCACATCGGACCGTCGGATCACGTCGAGTGGCTCGATGACCGCAAGTGGGCCTACGTCCGCCTCGAGGGCCGTGCCTTCGGTGACGTGCCGCTGAACCTGGAGTACAAGCTCGAGGTCTGGGACTCCCCCAACTCGGCCGGCATCATCATCGACGCCGTGCGCGCCGCCAAGATCGCCAAGGACCGCGGCCTCGGTGGCCCGATCCTGCCGGCCTCGGCCTACCTGATGAAGAGCCCGCCGGTGCAGGTCGCCGACGACGTCGCACGCCAGCAGCTCGAGGCGTTCATCATCGGAGCGGATGCCTGATCTGCCGCAGTACGTGACTGTCAACGGCACTAGCTTGCTGTAGACAACAGCGCCGCACACCTTTCGGTGTGCGGCGCTGTTGTTGTCTCACTTCTGGTTTCGCGGGTTGCCGACTACCGCACGCCGCCCAGGACGTCGGTGTGACCGTTGCGGCGGCACCAGCTGACGATGTAGCGCGCATGCAGACCGCACCACCGGTAGACGGCGGCTTGGGTCATGGGAAGCATCGGATCGTGCTCACCGCGCTTCTCGATGATCGGACCCAGATAGTGGCTGGTCACCTTGTTCGCGGTGTTCGGCGAGACCTTCGCGGCCACCGCGAGGCTCGCGTTGTCGGTGGCGTTGCCCGAGGCGATGGCGCCGGCGAGCCGGCCGGCGGTGTGGCCGCGCTGACCGACGAAGAGTTCGTAGAGCGGGATGCGTCCGCCGACGGGCGGCGGTTCCGTGAGCCGCTGGCCGAGCGCGACGTTACGGACCGCCGTCATGAACGCGCCGAAGCCGTCGGACTTCGCGACGACACCGGAGACCTCGGGACGCAGTCGTGCTTCTTCGAGATGATCGAGTTCCATGCTGTGGCCCTGCGTCGCCAGGATCACCGGCGCGAGTCGATCGGCCTGGCTCAGCGCATCGATGGCGTCGAGCCCGTCGAACGCCCATTCCATCTCCGGCTGATTCCAGATCAGGTCCGCGCTGACGACGTCGTAACGAACCCGACCTGCCACCGAACGCACGAATTCGTCGGCGGTCGTCGCGACCCCGACGGTGGCGTCGTCGAATGCTGCCTCGAGCGGCTTCGCCACGACGTGGCCCAGTGGTGAGGCAACCAAGATTCTCAGTCCTTGCATGGGCAAGATCTTGCCCGATTCCTGTGACGCGTGCGTGACTACGCATCCGGTTCGCCCGGTTGGGTGAACGCTGACCCGAACTCGTGGCACGCATGTGGTCAGGACGGCTGATTGCGCCTGCCCGCTCACCGACGCTGATTGAGGACGCTGCGCACGTCAGCGTCACGCTACGAGGAGCCCGCCATGACCGCCGACATCAACCAGACCCTGAACATCCCCGTCACCCCGCTGCCGTCCACGGTGACCGTGGCCGTCGCCGCCGAGCATGACCTCGTCGACGTCGCGCTCGTGGCACTCCTCGAGCGACTCGGGTACCGCAGCGCCGTGATCGACCTCGACGCGGCGCGGGCACTGCACCCGGGATGTCTGGCGGTAGTAGTGCGCACGTCGGTGCGGGTGCGGCAGGTGTCGTCGAATCCGTTGTTGCGCAAGGCACATGTCATCGGGATCGGCGTCGATGTGGATCGGGCGGTGGGATCGTCGATCGCGGACTCGCCGTTTGCGGTGGGCCGGTTGCAGCAGGTGCTGCGGACGCTGGGATGCACCGAGTCCTCGGTGCCGGGGCGGGTCCACCTGAGTAGACGGGAGCGCGAGGTGGTGGTGACCTACACGCTGGGTGCGACGGTTCGCGAGACGGCGGAACAGCATTACATCGCCGAGTCGACGGTGCGATCACACTTCCGGCGGGTGATGCGCCGCTACAACGACGCGGGACGCCCGGTGGCCAACAAGTCGCAACTGCTGTTGCAGTTGATGCGCGACGGGTGGGTCGAATCGTCGACGGTACAGTGAGGTCGCGGCGGATTTGGGTCGTGCGGCCCTGACACGTCCGATGGTGTCGGACGAGAATGGGAGTCATGCGTACCGGCTTGCGAATCGTCGCCGGCGTCGTCGTGTTCCTCATCGGCGCCGTGGTGTCCTACGTGACCTTCCTCCGGTCACCCATTCTGACCTGGGGTGCCACCGACGACGAGGCGTCGTCGACGCTGCCCGGAGACGATCTCCTCCCCGAACCCGACGGCATGTCGACGCGGGCGATCGGCATCGATGCGCCGGCGACGGATGTGTACCCGTGGCTTACCCAGATCGGACCGGCACCTCGCGGCGGTGCGTACACGTATGACTGGATCGAGAATCTGCTCGGCCTCGGCATGCACAGCACCGACGAGATCCTCGAGGAGTTCCAGCATCCGCGCCTCGGTGACGCCATCGACCTCGGACCCAACCGGATGCTGGTGCAGCTCGTCGATCCGCCGCATGCGATCGCCTGGCGGTCCGCCGACGGCAACTGGGTGTGGAGCTTCGTCATGATCGACGACGGGAACGGCGGCACCCGATTGATCAGTCGCAACAGGTTCCGGCTGCCGCGCCTGATGGATCGCGCCGGGATGCTACCGATGGAACCCGGCTCGCTGCTGATGGAGCGGAAGATGCTGCGCGGCATCAAGGCGCGGGCGGAGAAGCTGGCGCAATCCGCGGAGGGCTGACGTGGGACAGTGGATGCGTGCTGTTCCCGACGCTGACACCCGCCGCCCCTGACCTGTCCGACGACGCCGTGACCATCGGCGACGACACGTTGACCCGCGAGGACGTGGTGGGTGTGGCCACCGCCGTGGCCGAACGGATCCTCGGCGCGCACGTGGTGGCCGTGCTCGCTCACCCGACGACGGAGACGGTGCTCGCGGTGCTCGGCGGATTGATCGCCGGCGTCACCGTGGTGCCGGTGCCGCCGGATTCGGGCAAGCGCGAGGTGGAGCACATCCTGCGCGACTCGGGTGCCCAGGCGTGGCTGGGCGCGGCGCCGGGAGCCGGGCGGGGCAGCGAGGCCGCCGAGACCACCGTCCCGGTGCTGCCGGTGATCCCGGTGCGGCGCTATGCGAAGTCATGGCACCGACATCCGGAGCCACCGTCGTCGTCGACGGCCCTGATCCTCTACACCTCCGGGACGACCGGCTTACCCAAGGGTGTGCCCATCACCCGCGGTGCCATCGCCGCCGGGTTGGACGCGCTGGCCGAGGCGTGGGAGTGGACCTCGAAGGACGTTCTGGCACAAGGACTTCCACTGTTCCATGTGCACGGGTTGATCCTCGGCGTGCTGGGACCGCTGCGGCGGGGCGGCGCGTTGATCCATACGCAGAAACCCACCCCCGAGCGTTACGCGGAAGCCGCGCGCGCCGGCGCGACGATGTTCTTCGGCGTCCCCACCGTGTGGACCCGCATCGCTGCCGATCCTGTTTCGGCGCAGCAGCTTTCGTCAGCACGACTGCTGGTATCCGGGAGTGCGCCGTTGCCGGTCCCGGTGTTCGACGACATCCGGCGCCTCACCGGCCACGAGATCGTCGAACGCTATGGGATGACCGAAACCCTGATCACCGTCAGCACCCGCGCCGACGGTGAACGCCGCCCCGGTTGGGTCGGGCTCCCCGTGCGCGGCGTCGAAACCCGATTGCGCGACGACGATTCCGAGGTTCCTCACGACGGTGAGAGCGTCGGGGATCTGCAGGTCCGCGGGCCGATGGTCGCCACGGAGTACCTCAATCGCCCTGAGGCCACCACCGAATCGTGGGTCGGCGACGGCTGGTTCGCGACCGGGGACGTGGCGGTGATCGATGCGGACGGTATGCACCGGATCGTCGGACGCAAGGCCACCGATCTGATCAAGTCCGGGGGCTACCGGATCGGCGCGGGCGAGATCGAGACAGTGCTCCTCGGGCACGCAGCGGTGAGCGAGGCGGCGGTGATCGGTGTCCCGGATGCCGATCTCGGGCAGCGCATCGTCGCGTTTGTCGTGTGCGACGGCGCCGAGGAAGCCGAGCTGATCGAGCTGGTCGCCGGTGAGCTGTCACATCACAAGCGCCCCAGAGAGATTCGCTTCGTCGATGCGCTGCCCCGCAACGCCATGGGCAAGGTGCAGAAGAAGCTGCTGGGTTAGCCGGGGCTCGCTGGAGGTCACCCACAATCCGCCCGTAGGAGGAGCTCCGACCCCGCAGACGAGTGCGAAGCACCAACCCCCCACCCCAAAAACCACCCAGCCGAGGAGCCTCGGGTCGGTATACGAAAGTGAACTCGCTGAGGAGGGCGGAAATTGGGGTTCGCGCTACGGTGCCGTGCTCGGGAATCCACCCGAGTGCAGCACAGACGCCGGGAGGCGCCGACCGAACAGTTCCTCGAGCCACTGTCCCGCATCCATCAGCGCATCGACGTCGAGTCCGTGCGTCACGCCGGAGCGCCCCAGCGCATACGCGAGATCCTCGGTCGCGATGTTCCCGGTCGCTCCCGGGGCGAACGGACATCCGCCGATCCCGCCGAGGCTCGAATCGAGGATGGTGACTCCGGACTCGACCGCGGTCAGGGCATTTGCGATGCCCAGTGCCCGGGTGTCGTGGAAGTGCGCGCGCAGGGCGGTGCCCGCGGGGACCATCTCCGCGGCGACCGCGAAGCGCTCCCGTACGTCGATGGGCACCCCGACGCCGATGGTGTCGGCCAGCGACAGCTCGGTCGGCGGCTCGGACAGGACGCCGTCGAGCACCTTGCGTAAGACGTCGACCGGCACCTCACCCTCGAAGGGGCAGCCGAAGGCCACCGCGATCGTGAGGTTCGCGGTGATGCCAGCCTCCCGTGCGGTGCGCGCGATGTTCTTCCAGATCTCGATACCGCCGGCGATGTCGGTACCCTGATTCCGGTTGCTGAACGTATCGGTGCAGTGCACAACGGCGTTGATCTCGCGGACGCCGGCGGCACGAGCACGGTCGAGGCCACGTTCGTTGAGGATCAGTACACTGTAGGCGATGTCGTCGTCGGGCAGGAGGGCGAACAGGTCGTCGGCGTCGGCCACGGCCGGCACCCTCCCCGGGTGCACGAAGCTGGATACCTCGATGCGACGCGCGCCGAAACCGACTGAGCGGGAGATCAATTCGCGCTTCTGATCGGTCGTCAGCCGCACGGACTCGTTCTGCAATCCATCGCGCGGCGACACCTCGACGACGGTGACTTCGGTGACCTCGCTCATGGTCGCACTCTACCGAACGCGCATATTGCGGACCGAACCTGACAGTTGAAGCGCAGCGGATCCGCGGTCATCGTGGAGGCATGGCGTTCACCATGCGGCCCGCGACGGACTTCGACGACATCGCGACGATGCTCGGGCCGAAGAAGCCCGACTCCAACGTGTGCTGGTGCCTCAGCTACCGGATTCCGGGCAAACTCAATCAGTCGCTGCACCGGCAGGAACGTGGTGCGTACGTCAAAGAGTTGTGCGACAGCGGAATTCCGATGGGCATCCTCGTCTACGACGACGCCGACGAGGTGGTCGGCTGGGCGGCGGTCTCGCCGCGCAGGGACACGACCTTCGCGACAAACCGGAAGATCCCGCACGTCGACGATCTCGACGTGTGGAGTGTCTGGTGTATCCGGGTGCGGCCCGGGCATCGCAAGCAGGGCATTGCGCATCATCTCGTCGACGGCGCGGTGCAGTACGCGCGGGATAACGGTGCACCGGCGCTGGAGGCGTATCCGGTCGACAACGACGGCGCGAAGGTCGATCTCACGATGGCCTACGTCGGCACCCGGAAGATGTTCGAGGACGGTGGCTTCACGTATGTGACCGACACCGACTCGGTCCTCAACCGGTTCCCCCGGGTGCTGATGCGCCACGATCTCGACTGAGCTCTCGCCGCCGCCGGGAAATAAGTACGGTCCCTGGGGAGCGTCGCGGAGATTATCTACGCGGCGGTGCTCATAGACCGCACTTATTTCCGGCGGCACCTCACAGTCGACGTACAGCGGGGGCGTACGACGCTCGAAGGTTTCCTCCCTAGTTTCATGTTCACCGCGCCGAGTGCGCGTCAGGACCTTCCCCCGGGTCCGGCCGAACATGAGGAGACGTCAATGTCGACCACCACCATCTCTCGCAGCCGCCGTTTCACCGCCGGTGTACTCGCCGCCGGCGCACTGACCGCCGCGGCCGCCGGCATCGGCGTCAGCGCGGGTACCGCGTCCGCCGCGGCGCCCGGCCAGCAGCAGAGCCAGCAGCAACCGCAGAACCAAAACCAGAACCAGAACCAGAACCAGCAGCGGCAGCAGAACAACAACGCCGGACGCGACCGGGTCATCACGATCCACCGCCCGAACCTGCGCCCGTTCAACTACCGCGGCCACCGCGTGACCCCCCGCTACGACCGCGCACATCGCGCCTGGGGCTTCTACGACGGCCGTACCTTCGTGAAGATCATCCTCGATCGTCGCTGATACAGACGTTCACCCCAGGTCGGGCCGGGTTGCTCGTGGACGTACAAGAAGATCTCCGCGCAGTACATGATCCTCACGAAGGCCGATCAGAACGCCCCGTGAGCAGTGCGGACAGATCACCGATCGGGACGTGAATCCACCCCTCCCGCAGTGCTATCGGACGCTGCGGCGCTGCGGGAGGGTGGGTCAGTCCGAGTGCTGACGCTCGCGCGATCAACGCGGTGATCACCGCGTCGAAGGCGTTGTCGTCTGATGTGAGGTGTTCCCGGAAACCCGACAGATCGAGCCACGGAGCCTTCTCCGTGAGGTCGTCGACCAGTTGAGTGAGCCGCCCGCGGTTCGACGACCCTTTGTACCCGCGTGATGTCAGCCCCCAGTGTCGCAGTGCCGCAGCCGGATACGCCTCCACGGCCCATCCATCGACGCGATCGTCGACGGCGATATCCGCGATCAGTCCCGCCGCGCGGAACGCCACGTGCGCGATCTGATCGGCGGACACACTCAGCGGCCGACCCCAACCGTTCTCGACGACGACCCTGTCGGTGAGGCGCAAGGCCAGCGGGCGCCGGTGATCGATGTCGTCGAGGTGCCGGCCCGCGGGTAGCTCGCCGCGGTGTTGTGCGACAACGAATTCCACGAATTCGTCCGGCCAGCCGAACGGGGCGTCGACGCCGATCCTGTCCGCACCCGCGACCATCTCGACGATGCACGCGTCGTCGGCCGGCATGATCAGGTCGACGAGGCGTGCCTCGCTGGACGACCACTCGATGACCGCCACCGCGGTGTGCTTCGGCGATGCGGCGAGATCGACGCCGACGGTGCGCATCGACGGTGCGGCCCGCTCAGAACTTGCCGTCGATGAACTCCGCGTAGGCCGGCAGATCGAGCTGACCGTGCCCGGACAGGCCGATCACCACGACCTCTTCCTTGTCGGAGTCGGCGACGTGCTTGGCGCAGGCGGCGATGGCGTGGGTGGACTCGGGAGCGGGGACGATGCCCTGCGTGCGGGCGAACTGCACCCCGGCCGAGAACGCGTCGTGCTGGTTGATCGCCGTGCCCTCGACGAAGCCCAGTTCGACGGTGTGGCTGAGCGCGGGCGCCATGCCGTGATAGCGGAGGCCACCGGCGTGGATCGGATCGGGGACGAAATCCATGCCGAGTGTGTGCATCTTCAGCAGCGGGGTGAGACCCGCGACGTCGCCGTGGTCATAGCGGTACTCGCCCTCGGTGATCGACGGGCAGGCCGCGGGCTCGGCGGCGACGATTCTCGGGTTGGACCGGCCGTGGATCTTCTCCCGCAGGAACGGGAAGGCCAGCCCACCGAGGTTGGAACCGCCACCGGCACAACCGAAGACGACGTCGGCGCCGGATTCCACCGCGTACAACTGATCGACGGCTTCCTGACCGATGACGCTCTGATGCAACACGACATGATTGAGCACCGAACCCAGCGCGTAGCGGGTGTCCGGGTCGCCGGCGGCCACCTCCACGGCCTCGCTGACCGCCATACCGAGGCTGCCGGTGGTGGTGGGATCCTTGGCGAGCATGGCGCGGCCGGACTCGGTGAGATCCGACGGACTCGGGTGCAGCGTGCCGCCGTAGGTGCGGATCAGGAAACCGCGGTAGGGCTTCGAGTCGTAGGACGCACGGACCTGCCACACCTCGACGTCGATGTCGAACTGGGCGCCGGCGAAGGCCAGCGCGCTACCCCACTGGCCCGCACCGGTTTCCGTGGTGAGCCGCTTCACGCCGTCGAGATGGTTGTAATACGCCTGCGCCACAGCCGAGTTGGTCTTGTGGCTGCCGACGGGACTGACGCCTTCGTACTTGACGTAGATACGGGCCTTGGTGTTGAGCGCCTGCTCGAATCGGCGGGCACGGATCAGGGGCGAGGGCCGCCACATGCGGTAGATCTCCCGGACGGGTTCGGGAATCTCGATGTACGGCTCGGCGGAGACCTCCTGCGCGATCAGGCCGGCGGGGAACAGCGCGGCGAGATCCTCCGGACCGACCGGCTCCTTGGTGCCCGGGTGCAGGTGCGGGGGAATCGGGGTGTCGAGCTCGGCGGCGAGGTTGTACCAGTGCGTCGGCACGTCCACGGTGATCAGGTCGGGATTCGCGGCGTCCACGTTCAGCGTCATGCCGACCACCATAATCGTGTGACCGAGCCGGCGCCGCAAGGTCCGGAACTTCGTCGGGGCGGATGTGCGTCCGGTCCTCGTCTGGTGCGGCGGCCACCGCGCCCGTCAGGACCGTCGACGCGTCGCCGACACCGCATCTGCCTGCTCCTCCAGTGCGGCGATCAGCGTGCGCGCGTCATGGGGACCGCGATGCCGGGTGCCGTTGAGGAAGAACGTCGGGGTGCCGCGGGCGCCGCTGTCCTGCGCGCTCTGGGCATGCAGCGCGACACGGTCGGCGAGATCGGCGCTGTCCATGTCGGCGATGAACCGTTCGACGTCGAGATCGAGATCCTCCGCGTACGCGATGAGATGGTCGGCTTCCAGCTCGGCCTGATGATTGAACAGGACGTCGTGCATCTCCCAGAACTTCCCCTGCGCCGCAGCCGCTTCCGCGGCAATGGCCGCGAGCAGGGCGTGCGGGTGGCTGTCCTCCAGAGGCAGGTGTCGCACGACGTAGCGGACGCGGTCACCGAAGTGCCGCGCCACGTCGTGCCACATGCCGGTGGCGCGGGCGCAGAAGGGGCACTCGAAATCGAGATACTCGACGACGGTGAGCTCGGCGTCGTCGGGTCCACGGACGTGATCGATGGTCGGGTTGACCACCGGCGTCAACGTGACCGGGAGATCGGCGGAGGTCTCGCCCCACTTGACGCGCGCCCGCGTGAAGACGGACCATCCGAGCAGTGCCGCGAGCACCATCGCCAGCAGCACGCCCACCGTCGCCTCACCGGCCTGCCTCGGGTCGTCGAAGGCCAGGCCGATGATCAACAGCGACACGGTGAATCCGATGCCCGAGAGGGCGGCACCGCCGAGGACACTGCCTCTGCCGACACCGTCCGGCAGCCGACCGAGGCCGAGTTTGATGGCCCCCCAGGTACCCAACGAGATACCGACGAACTTGCCGAGGACGAGTCCGGCCACCACGCCCCAGGTGATGGTCGACGCGAAGGATGCGCCCAGGACACCGCCGCGCAGATCGATGCCCGCGTTGGCCAGCGCGAAGATCGGGACCACAACGAGCGACACCGGACCGCGCAGCACGTCGTGGAGACGCTCATTCACCGAAATCGAGCGCGCCAGACCGCGTCGCGCGGACCGGGCGACGGCGGCCTGCGGCGACTGCCAGTAATCGCGGAACAACGATTTGGCCGTCTCGACGCTGCCGCGCTGAGTGTGGAACGCGGGCACCAGAAGCCCGGCGGCCATACCCGCCAGCGACGGATGGATACCGGACTTCAGGGTCGCGACCCACAGGATCAGCACGAGGACGACGTAGGGCGCACTGCGCCATTCGGAGGTTCGGCTCAGCAGCCAGAGGCCGACCAGCGACACCAGCGCGACGATGAGGGGCCCGATGCGCAGGTTCTCGGTGTAGACCACACCGATGATGGAGACGGCGAGAAAGTCGTCGACGACGGTCAGCGTCAGCAGGAAGAAGCGGAGCTGATTGGACATCGCCGGTCCGACGATCGCGAGCATGCCGAGCAGGAACGCCGTGTCGGTGCCGACCACCACACCCCAGCCGCGTGCGGCGTCGGGGCCGGCGATGGCGAGGTAGATCAGGGCGGGCGCGATGACGCCGGCGACGCCGGCCACCAACGGGACCAGGGCGCGTCGTCGATCCCGTAGGGACCCGACGGCGAACTCCTGGCGCACCTCGAGGCCGATGAGGAAGAAGAACACCACCATCAGGCCGTCGTTGATCCAGTGATGCAGGCTCATGTCGATGCCGTGCGACCCGAAGGTGAGAGCGACATCGGTGTGCCACAGCGCGGTGTAGCTCTCCGAGAACGGCGAGTTCGCCCAGATCAGGGCGATCACCGAGACCGCGACGAGGAGTGCGGCACTGCCCGACTCCGTACGCACGAACTCGGCGGCACGGTGCAGGCGGCGCGGCATCATGGCCGGGTCAACCTTTCGGGTCGTCGGATTTATTTCTGGGACATCCCGTTTTGCGACATCCTCTTTGCGGCGCAGCGCTCAGGACCAGGTCCAGTCGCGGATCTCGGGGAGATCCTCGAAGTGTTCGCGCACGTACTCGTGGTGGCGGGCCAGCTGGCGGTGGCAGAACTCGGCGAGTTCGTCGCTGCGTTCGGGGACTCGTCGGGCGCGGCGCAACGCCTCCAACACCAGGTGATAGCGGCTCATGGTGTTGAGGACCACCATGTCGAAGGGTGTCGTCGTGGTGCCCTGTTCGGAGAATCCGCGAACGTGGAAGCGGTCGGCGTCGGGGCGCCCGTGCAGCAGTTGATGCACCGCGCGCGGGTACCCGTGGAAGGCGAAGACGACGTGGCCGGTGAGGGTGAACAGGTCGACGAACTCGTCGTCGGTCATGCCGTGCGGATGATCGTTACCCGGGAGCAACGCCATCAGATCCATCACGTTGACGACCCGCACCCGCAGATACGGCGTCCACTCGCGCAGCAACTGCGCGGCCGCGAGGATCTCCTGCGTCGGCACGTCACCGGCGGCGGCGAGGACGATGTCGGGATCATCCTCGCTGTCCCCCTCGGTCCCCGCCCACTCCCAGATCGACGATCCGGCCGCGGCCTGATCGTTGGCCTCCTCCAGCGACAGATACTGCAGGTGCGGCTGCTTGTCGACGACGATCAGGTTGACGTGATCGCGGCTGCGGAAGCAGTGCTCGGAGATCGAGAGCAACGAGTTGGAATCCGGCGGCAACCACACCCGCACGACGCCCGGCGCGAGCGGCAGCACCGCGTCGATGAGTCCGGGACCCTGGTGGGAGAAGCCGTTGTGATCATTGCGCCAACACGTCGAGGTCAGCAGAATGTTCAGTGACGCAACGGGTTCCCGCCAATCGAGGGTGCCCGCGTGCTGGAGCCACTTGGTGTGCTGGATGACCATGGACGCGCTCACCATGGCGAACGCCTCATAGGTGGCGAAGAGTCCGTGGCGGCCGCTGAGGAGGTAGCCCTCCAGCCACCCCTGGCAGAGGTGCTCGCTGAGGACCTCCATCACCCTGCCCGACGCGGAGAGTCCGTCGTCGTAGTCGGTGCTGGGCAGCTGCCAGCAGCGGTCGGTTGCCTCGAAGACCGCGCCGAGCCGGTTGCTCGACGTCTCGTCGGGGCAGAAGAGGCGGAAGCTGCCGCCGTCGTCGGGGGTGGCGTTCTCGGTGTAGATGTCGCGCATGTACTCGCCGAGGACGCGGGTCGTCTCGTGGATGGTGGCGCCGGGTTTGTCGACCTCGAGGGCGTAACGCGCAATGGGCGGCAGCTTGAGGGGGGTGAGGAGTCTGCCGCCGTTGGCGTGCGGCGTGGCACCCATCCGTTTGTCGCCCTCGGGTGCCAGGCTCGCGATGTCATCGACGACGGTGCCGGCGTCGTCGAAGATCTCGTCGGGGTCGTAGGACCGCAGCCAGCGTTCCAGGATGGCGAGGTGTTCGGGGTTCTCGCGGACTCCCGACAGCGGCACCTGATGTGCCCAGTGGGTGCCTTCGATGAGTTTGCCGTCGACTTCGTGCGGACCGGTCCATCCCTTCGGCGTGCGCAGCACGATGGCCGGCCAGCGCGTGTTGGGCGTGAGGCCACCGGCGCGTGCCTCGCCCTGGATGTCACGAATCATGTTGTGCGCGCCCTCGATTGATTCCTTGAGCGCCGGGAACACCTCGTGCGGATCGGTCCCCTCGACGAAGATGGGGAGCCACCCCTGGCCACGCAGATAATCGCCGACCTCCTCGTCGGTGCTGCGGGCGAGCACGGTGGGCCCGGCGATCTTGGCGCCGTTGAGGTGCAGGATCGGCAGGACGGCGCCGTCGCGTGCGGCGTTGAGGAAGGCGGGGATCTTCCAGGATCCGGAGAGCGGACCGGTCTCGGCTTCTCCATCACCGACGACGCACGCGACGACGAGATCCGGGTTGTCGAAGGCGGCGCCGGCGGCGTGCACGAGCGCGTACCCGAGCTCACCTCCCTCATGGATGGACCCTGGCGTCTGTACGCTCACATGGCTGGGAATGCCTCCGGGAGTGGAGAATTGGCGGCACAGCCGCCGGACGCCAGCGGCGTCGCGGGTGATGTGCGGGTAGATCTCGGTGTAGGTGCCCTCGAGGTACACATTCGCGACCAATGCCGGCCCGCCGTGGCCCGGACCGGTGATGTAGAGCCAGTCCGAGTCGGTCTCCCGGATCACCCGGTTGAGCACCGTGTAGATCGCGGACAGGCCCGGGCTGGTACCCCAGTGTCCGAGGAGTCGGGGTTTGATGTGCTCCACCGCGAGTGGTTCGGTGAGCAGGACATTGTCCTGCAGATAGATCTGCGCGACGGTGAGGTAGTTCGCGGCGGCCCACCACCGCAGATCGGCGTCGAGGTCGGTATCGGCGTAGGTCATGTGTGTCTCCTCAGGTGGTGCGACGGTATTCCTGTCGGGGGCGGCCGGTGGTGCCATACTTCAGCGACATCTCGAGCCTGCCGGCGGCGACGAGATTCGCGAGGTGACGGCGAGCCGTCGGCGCGGAGATACCGACAGCGTCGGAGACCTCGTCGGCCATGAGTCGCTCGTCACCGACGAACAACTCCAGGATGCGCTGTTCGGTGGGGGAGCCGGCCTCGCTCCGCTCGGCCTGTCGCGTGCCGAAACGTAACGCGGACAAAGCATTGTCGACGGCGGACTGATCGACGGCATCTGCGTCGAGCACGCGTCGGTACTGCGCATAGCCGCCGAGGCGCCGAGCGAGATCGGTGTCCTCGAACGGCTTGATGAGGTATGCCAACGCACCTGCTCGCGTGGCCTTGCGCACGGCGGCGGCGTCGGTTTCGGCTCCGACGATGAAGCAGTCGCAGGGCAACTCGGAGATGAGGTCGATGCCCGATCCGTCGGGAAGATAAACGTCGAGCAGGGCGAGGTCGACCTCGGGATGATCGGCGATGGCCTCTCGTGCGGCCGCAACCGAACCGGCGCGCGCGACGACCCGGAAGCCGCGCACGGCGTCGACGATCGCCGAGTGGAGTGCGGCGACGCGGAAATCGTCGTCGACGATGAGTACGCCCAGGTCGGTCATCCGCCTGCTCCGTCCGTGTCCGTCTCCGGGGACAATATCCCGGGCAGCCGTGCGATGAGGATCGCACCGCCGAGTTCGTTGTCCGGCTGCGGGTTTCGGCCCGGATCACCGATGGTGATGTCGCCGCCGATGCGGCGGGCGATCCGGCGGGCGATGGCCAACCCGAGGCCGCGTCCGCCGGGTACCGCGGCGTCGACCTTGGTGGTCTCGCCGTCGGCGAAGATGCGGTCCGGGTCGTCGAAGACGATGCCGGGCCCGGAGTCGGCGACGGTGACGAACAGCGTGTCGCCGTCGGAGAGGAGTTCGACCTCCACGGTGCCGCCTTCTCCCGGTACGGAGGCCGCATCAATCGCGTTGTCGACGAGGTTCCCGATGACGGTGGTGGCGACGACGGGATCGAGAAGAGTTCCGGTGACCCAGGTTTGGCTGCCGAGGCGCAGGGTGACGGCCCGTTCCCGGGCGAGGCTGGACTTGGCGTCGAGGAATGCGTGCAGGTGTGGTTCGGCGATGTTCTCGAGCCCGGCGAGGCTGGACTCGGCGCCGTTCGCGCCGGTGAGTTCGTCGAGGTAGGCGAGCGCGGCGTCGGAGTGCCCGTGGCGCAGCAGTCCGCCGAGCACGTGGAAGCGGTTGGCCGTCTCGTGTCGTTGCGCGCGCAGCGCGGAGCTCATGGTTCGGATCGAATCCACTTCGCGGGTAAGCCTTTCCACGTCGGTGCGGTCGATGACCTGCAGCACCATGCCCAGATCGCGGCCGTCGGCCGCGACGCGATGGGAGCTGACCAGGACGACACGGTCGTCGACGGTGGCGGCAACCGGATTCGCGGTGGGCACGGCCAGGACGTCGGCGATGCGCGGGGTGAGGCCGATGTCGTCGATGTGGGTGCCGATCGGGGCGTCGATGTCGAGGAGTGTGCGGGCGTGATCGTTGATGATGCGCATGGTGCCGTCGGGGTCGACGGCGACCACGCCGTCGGCCATCGAATGCAACACCGCACGCTGTTCGCGGACGAGTTCGGTGAGTTCGTCGGGTTCGAGTCCGAGCGTGAGTCGGCGCCAGCGTCGCGCCAACAGGACCGAGCCGACGGCGCCGACACCCAACGCGGCCGCCCCGATCAGGGCGGTGGCGATCATGTCGCGACGAGTGTCGTCGGCCAGCTTCTGCGTGGAGACGCCGACACTGACGAATCCGACGACGGGACCCGACGATCCGATTCCGCCGAAGACCGGAACCTTGGCGCGGACCGATTCGCCGAGGGTGCCGCGATCGGTGGTGACGTCGACCTGCCCGGCGAGCACGCGTGTCGGGTCGGTGGAGACGTGTTTGCCGAGTTCCTCGTCCTCCGGGTGCGCGAGGCGGATGCCGTCGCGGTTGCCGATCACCACGAACAGCGCTCCGGTCCGTCGCGCCACGGCGTTGGCCTCGGCCTGCAGGACGCCGGCGGCGAGGGTGGCCGGGTCGAGGGTGGTGCCCGCTTGGGCGGCGACCGCCTGACGCACGCCAGGGGCGCTGGCCACCGACTGTGCGATGGCCAGCGCCCGCTGTGCGTATTCATCCCGGACCCGGTCGTCGGCTCCGGCGATCACCAGGCCGAACCCGGCACCGAGGCTCAGTGCGATCACGGCCAGCTGCAGGAGCAGCACCTGCGTCCGTAATCGCATGCCACCCAGGTTAGGTCGCGGGAGCATCGATCAGAACGGAATCGCTCCGACCAGCACTCCGGTCACGAGCATTGCCAGCGAGACGACAACGGCTCGCCAGAGCACCTTCTTGTGATGATCGGCCAGGGTGACGCCGGCGAGTGCCACCAGCAGCAGGATCGCCGGGACCAGCGGGCTCTGCATGTGGACGGTCTGGCCGGTGATGGATGCGCGGGCCATCTCGGTGGGATCGATGCCATAGCGCGACGCGGTCTCCGAGAGCACCGGCAGCACACCGTAGTAGAAGGCGTCGTTGCTCATCAGGAAGGTGAGCGGGATGGACAGCAGGCCGACGATGACGGCCATGTGCGGACCCATCGAATCCGGGATGCCCTCGGCCAGCCAGTGCGCGATGGCGTCGACCATGCCGGTGCCGTTGAAGACGCCGGTCAGCACCGCGGCGGCGAGAACCATGGCGACCACCGAGACGATGCTCGAGCTGTGCCGGGTGATGGCCTCCTGCTGATCCTTGACGTGCGGGAAGTTCACCGCCAGGGCGATGGCCGCGAAGATCATGAACAGCACCGGGATGGCGACGATATCGGCGCCGAGGATGGCCAGCAGCGCGATGGTCAGCGCGGCGTTGAACCAGAACAGCTTGGGACGCAGCGTCTTCCGGTTGGGATCGAGGACGCCGGTGAAGGTCGTCTCGCCGTTCTCGTTGTACTCCTCGACGTGCACGTCGTGGCCGTTGCGCTGCGAGTCGCCGAGCGGGAGGTCGCGTGTGGCGGTCAGGTCGTCGTCGTTCGTCGACGACCCGGCCGACCCGCTGCCCGACGAACCGCTGCGGCGGCCGAATCGGCGCGACGTCGGCGGGGTGCTGGTGCCCGAGCCACCACCGGCGGCGACGAGGACCTCCTCGGACGGGACGAGCAGGGAATCCTTGATCTCGAGCTGACCGATCCGACGACGCTCCAGCACACCGAGGTGATAGGCGAATGCGAGGACGATGAGCAGCGCGACACCGAGGGCCGGGAGCATCGGGACGAAAACGTCGTTGGTCTCGATCTTCAGTGCGCTGGCGGCGCGGGCGGTGGGTCCGCCCCACGGCAGGATGTTCATGGTGCCGTTGGCCAAGCCGGCGACGACGGTCAGCACAACGGGGCTCACGCCCAGCTTGAGGTAGAGCGGCAGCAGTGCGGCGGTCATGATGATGAACGTGGTGGAGCCGTCGCCGTCGAGGGAGACGACCATCGCGAGGACCGCGGTGCCCACGACGAGACGTGCCGGGTCATGACCGACCATCCTGATCACGCGCCGCACGATGGGGTCGAAGAGCCCGACATCGATCATGATCCCGAAGAAGATGATGGCGAAGAACAGCATCGCCGCGGTGGGTGCGAGTTCTTTGATCCCGTCCTTGATCATGTCGCTGATGTCGAGGCCGGCGCCGGCGAAGAGTCCGAAGGCGACGGGTACGAGGATGAGCGCCACGACGGGGGTGGCGCGTTTGGTGATGATCAGCGCCATGAAGGTCGCGACCATTCCGAGGCCGAGTGCTACCAACATTGCTTTCTCATTTCTGCTTGTCCGAACTGACGGGTGCCGGGGATGTGATGTGGATGACTCCCGTTACAGGACGAGTGTTGAGGTAATGCAGGTCACAGTCACGCTTGGGCGCATAAGACTCGTTTCGCGCATTTCGCGCGCGAAACCCGTTTGCGCACCGAGGGTTCGCGCTGATCTGATGCGAGACGTGACCACTCCGCCCACACCGCAGCTCAGCCGATGGATCCCCGGTCCGCGGCGCGCGGCGATGCTGGTGCTCGGCCTGTGGTTGTTCGGTACGGGCGAGGCGATGCTGGTCGTGACGGGGTTGGGCAACTCACCGTGGACGGTGTTCGCGCAGGGGATCGGCAACCTGACCGGCCTGTCGGTGGGGATCGTGACGAACATCGTCGGCGCGTGCGTGCTGGTCCTCTGGATTCCGTTGCGGCAGAAACCCGGTCTCGGGACGCTGGCCAACGTGGCGCTGATCGGCACCGCGATCGACGTGACGCTGCGGTTCATGCCGGAGTTCGACTCGCTGTGGGTGAACCTGGCGCTGATGTTCGGCGGCATCGCCGTCGTCGGCCTGGGCAGCGGCTTCTACCTGGGTGCCGGGATGGGGCCGGGTCCGCGCGATGGCCTGATGACCGGGCTGCATCGTCGGTTCGGCTGGTCGATCGCCGTCTCGCGGTGGACCGTGGAGGGCACCGTGCTGGTGATCGGGTTCTTCCTCGGCGGCGTGGTGGGCATCGGCACCGTGGCCTTCGCGCTGCTGATCGGACCGGCGGTGAGCGTTGCGGTGCGCGCGTTGTCGTTGGTGCCGACCGTCGATCTCTAGGGTGCGCACGCGATCAGTCCGCCGCATCAGTCCGGCAGCATCGGCGCATCATCTCCGTGATGACGGTTGATGAGGACGGCACGCGTGACGGCGTCGCGGCCGAATCGGTTGCGCAGTGAATCCATGGCGACGTCGAGTTCTTCGGAGTGATCTGCCTCGAACGGCAGTGCCAGTTGGATGCTGTCGTGGGCGTCGAGGTTGGTCAGCGAGAGGCCGACGAGACTGCAGCCGCGGTCGAGCAGCATGGGCATCGCATCGTCGAGGAGGGCGCGCGCCGTCGACATGATGACGTCGGTGCGGTCGGTCGCCTCGATCAGGGTGCGCGACCGGGTCGCGCGGCTGAAGTCATTGAAGCGCAGCCGCAAAACAACGGTGCGACAAACCCTTTCGGCCGTTCGCAGTCGTTTGGCGAGCCGCTCCACGATCGCGACGATCGTCACCTCGATCTCCAACGGTGCCTTCGGCCGGCGCCCGAGTGCCCGTTGTGACCCGATCGACCCGCGACGACGTCCGGCGTCGACGCGGCGCGGATCGGTCGCCATCGACAGGGCGAACAGGTGCCGGGCGGAGCCGGGGCCGAGGATGGGGCGCAAGCCGCGCTCCCCCATGCGTGCGAGATCCCCGACGGTGCTGACTCCCGCGTCGGCCAGCTTGGCCTCGGTGACAGCGCCGACACCCCACAACCGCCGCACCGGGAGCGGATGCAGGAAGGCGAGCTCGGTACCGGCGGGGACGACCAGCAGACCGTCGGGTTTACTCACGGCGGAGGCGACCTTCGCGAGGAACTTGTTGCGGGCCACACCGACGGAGATGGGGAGGCCGACCTCGTCGCGAACGCGCTCGCGCAGGCGATGGGCGATGGCCGCCGGTTCACCGGACAACCGGGCGAGCCCGGCGACGTCGAGAAACGCCTCATCGACGGAGATCCCCTCGACCAGTGGCGTCGTATCCCGGAAGATCTCGAACACCGCCTTGCTGGCCTCGGTGTAGGCGTCGAACCGGGGACGCACGACGACGGCGCGCGGGCAGAGCGCACGTGCCTGATGGCCGGGCATCGGCGTGGTGATGCCGAAGGCCTTGGCCTCATAGCTGGCGGCGAGGACCACTCCCCCGCCGACGATCACCGGACGGCCGCGCAGATGCGGATTGTCGCGCTGCTCGACAGACGCGTAGAACGAGTCGAGATCGGCATGGAGGATCGTCGACTCACTGCGTGGGCCCCGATCGATTCGCATAGAACATATGTTCGCATGCGGGTGTGACAATCGGTGGCCACGCGGGGATTCTTGCCGAGTTCGCAAGGTCATGGCCCGGGCGCGCGGGTGACCGCTACCGTCGGCCACATGGACCACGACTCCGATCAGGACTTCGCCGCCACCGCCGCGGCGAACGCCGCCCGCGACACCGGCACCGCCGCCGAGTGGGATGAGCGGTACAGCTCGGCGGACAGGCTGTGGACGTCGAACGTCAATCCGGCGCTGATCGCAGAGGCCGGCGCGCTGACACCCGGCACCGCACTCGACGTGGGCTCCGGCGAAGGCGCCGACGCACGCTGGCTCGCCGCACGGGGCTGGACGGTGGTGGCCATCGACATCTCGGGCGTCGCGATCGAGCGGGCACGCTCGCTGGACACCACCGGCGCGATCACCTGGGCACAGGTGGATCTGTACGCCGACGACGTACCCGCGCCCGGCACCTTCGACCTCGTGTCCGCGCAGTACTTCCCCATCGCGGCCGGCGACGAGACGACCGTCGCCCGGTTGCTCGGAGCGGTCGCGCCGGGCGGATCGCTGGTGATGTCCGCACATGAGCCGACGGGGATCCGCGCGCACGGCCGCGATCCCGACGCCTACATCTTCCCCGGAGACGTAGCCGCGCGGATCGCCGACGATCCGGACTGGGAGATCGTCACCGACGAGACGCGGGAGCGCGGGATCGCGGCGGGCGGAGGGCATCACACGCACGACGTGATTCTGCGGGCACGGCGGATTCGCTAGCGGCGCAGACCACACCCACCACTTTTGCAGGTACACACCACCAAAACGGCGGTGTGTCTGCGCACAAGTGGTGGGTGTGCGACGAGGTGTCAGGCGGCACCGTGCACGACGCGCGCGATCCGGCCCACCGCCTCCACCACCACTTCAGGTGCGCATGCGACGTTGAGGCGTGCAAATCCCTTGCCCTGCTTGCCGAATGCGGGACCGTAGTGGGTGGCGAGCTTGGCCTCATCGAGCAGCGCGAGCCCGGGATTGTCGCCGAGTCCGGTGGCCCGAAAGTCGAGCCAGGCCAGATACGACGCGGCGGGTCGTCGCATCGTCACCGACGGAACCTGCTGTGCCAGAGCCGATTCCAGGAGTGTCAGGTTCTCATCGATGACTCCGATGACGGTGTCGAGCCAGAGGTCGCCGTGCTCGAAGGCGGCCTCGGTGGCGGCGCGTCCGAGGATGCTGGTGCGGTAGGCGACCTCCTCGGGCTGGCGGTCGAGCATCGCGCGGGTGCGCTCATCGGTGGCGATCATCAACGCGCATTTGGCCCCGGCGACGTTGAAACCCTTGCTCGCCGAGTGGAGTGCGACACCCACGCGGCGGGCGGCATCGCCGACGGCCAGGAACGGGATGAAGTCCGCGGTGTGGTGGACCAGTGGTGCGTGGATCTCGTCGGAGACGACCGTCGCGCCGTACCGCAGCGCGAGATCGGCGAGCCGTGCCAGGTCTTCGCGCGGATGACACAGGCCCACGGGATTGTGTGGGCTGCACAGTAATACGGCCTTGGCGCCATCGGCGAGCGCGGACTCGATGCCACCGAGATCCAGACGATACGCGCCGTCGTCGAGCAGCGGTACCTCGACGACACGACCACCCGCCTCGGGCACCAACTCGAAGAACGGCGGGTAGATCGGCGGATTGATGATGACCCCGTCGCCGGGTTCTATCGCCACGCGCAGCGTCTCGACGATGGCGACGCTGACGTCGGTGGTGAGGCGCACATCGTCGGCGTCGAACTCCCAGCCCCAGCGTCGTCGGGCGAAGGTGCTGAACACCTCCCCGACCCGGCCGGCGTCGGCGGCGTAACCGATGTCGGAACTGCGCGCCTGCGCGACGATCGCATCGATCACCGGCGGTGCGAGGCTGAAGTCCATCTCGGCGATGAACATCGGGAGAACATCGTCGGGGTAGGTCTGCCATTTCGCGCTGGAGCGTCGTCGAAGATCGGACAAGGCGGGCGCGGTCGGGAAATCCGGAGTCGTCACTCCTGCATTGTTGTGCACTATGGATCCCATGGCCTCAACTATTCGTGACTTCCCCATCCGCGTCGGCGTCCAGATCCAGCCGCAGCAAGCGCCCGAGTACCGGCAGATCCGCGACGCCGTCCGACGCGCGGAGGATCTCGGGGTGGACATCGCGTTCAACTGGGATCACTTCTATCCGCTCTACGGCAATCCCGACGGCCCGCACTTCGAGTGCTGGACGATGCTCGGTGCGTGGGCGGAGCAGACCTCGCGCGTGCAGATCGGTGCACTGGTCACCTGCAACTCGTACCGCAACCCGGACCTGCTGGCGGACATGGCGCGGACCGTCGACCACATGAGTGATGGCCGATTGATCCTGGGCATCGGATCGGGGTGGTTCGAGAAGGATTACGACGAGTACGGCTACGAGTTCGGGACCGCGGGCTCACGGCTCGACGCGCTCGGTGAGGCGCTGCCGCGGATCGAGGCGCGGTTGGAGAAGCTGAATCCGCCGCCCACCCGCGACATCCCGGTGCTGATCGGCGGTGGCGGCGAGAAGAAGACGCTGCGGTATGTCGCCGAGCACGCCGACATGTGGCACTACTTCGTCGACAAGGAGGCGTACCTGCGCAAGGTCGCGATCCTCGACGAGCACTGCGCGGCGGTCGGGCGTGACCCCAAGGAGATCGAGCATTCGGCCGGCGTCGAGGTGCGCGGCGGGAGCGTCGACGACGCCCTGCGCAACGCCGATGAGCTGACCGCCGCCGGGATCTCGACGATCACGATCGGTGTCGGCGGACCCGACTACGACATGTCGACCCTCGAGGCGCTCATCCGGTGGCGCGATTCCTGACCCTGACCCCGCGCCATCATCTGGGCGACCATCCCCGGCCCACGGGCGCTGCGGCTAGATTTGAAGCCATGTCTGTCCGCATGCACGCCCGTGCCCTCGGCGCACTGACCGCGACGCTGTTCGTGGTGCTGTTCTCCGCGCTCTTCGCCGCTCCCGCGACCGCGGAGGCGCCGGTGCGCCTGCCCACCCAGGTGTACGACCCGGCGAATGTGCTGACCGCCGGGCAGCGAGCAGATCTCGAGAACCGGATCGAGCAGCTCGGCACCGATCATCAGGTCCAGCTGTGGGTCGCGTATGTGAAGACCTTCGATGACCTGTCCGCCGAACAGTGGGCCTCGCAGACCGTCACCGCCAGCGACCTCGGCTACCGCGACGTGCTCCTCGCGGTGGCGACGGATGCGCGGTCGTACTACTTCAACGCGCCGGTCGGCATCGACGATCTCGACCAGAACGCGTTGAACGACATCGCCATCAACGACATCCGGCCGCAGCTCGCGCAGAGCGACTGGGCGGAGGCGGGGATTGCCGCGGCCACCGGGATCTCCGATGCGTTGGCGCCGTCGCACACCGGGCTGATCGCAGCCGGGGTGGCCGGCGGTGTCGTCGTCGTGGGTGGTGGCGGCGCACTGCTGTACTCGCGGCGTCGGAAGCGTCGCGGGATCGAGCAGGGCGTCGAGGGTCTGCGTGAGCAGGAGTCCGAACTGACTGCCGATCAGTTGGCGGCGCAGCCGCTGGAGGTACTCGACCCGTGGTCGCGGGAGATCCTCACCGACACCGACAACGCCATCCGCACCAGTGAGGAAGAGCTGAAGCTGGCCGTCGGCGAGTTCGGTCAGGCGCAGACCCAACCCTTTTCGCAGGCATTGGCGAACGCGAAGCAGGGACTCGCGTCGTCGTTCTCCTTGCGACAGCGTCTCGACGACAACATCCCCGAGACGCCCGACGAACAGCGCTCGATGCTGGTACAGATCATCACCACCTGCACCGAGGTCGACGCCGAGCTGGACGGGCAGGTCAAGGCGTTCGACGAGATGCGCAACCTGCTGATCAACGCGCCGCAGCGATTCGACACCATCACGCAGTCGTTGGTGGCGCTGCGGGCGCGCCTCGAGGGATCGCGGGCACAGCTCGGTGCGCTGGTCATCAAGCACGGCGAGCCGACGCTCGCATCAATCGCGCACAACCCGGAGCTGGCGGAAGAGCAGATCAGGTTCGCCGAGAGCAGCGCCGACCAGGGGCGCGAGGCCATCTCACATCCGGCCGGCGAGCAGGGTCCGGCGGTCGCGGCGATCCGTTCGGCGGAAGGCGCGATCGAGCAGGCCGGCAGACTGCTCGACGCCATCGATCACGCCGACGAGAACATCACGGCCGCACACACGCGGATGCCTGCGCTCATCGAGGAGGTCGACGGTGAGCTCGCCGAGGCCGCCAATCTCGGGATCGACGGCGGGCCCGAGCTGGCGAATGCGGTGATGGCCGCGCAGACCGCGGTCGGGCACGCCCGCACCGGTTTCGCGGCCGACCCGCTGGGAACGTTCAGCACCCTCGTCGACGCCGACGCCGTGCTCGACGACGCCCTCGACAAGGCACGCGCGGCATCGGCGGACCGCCAGCGGCGGGCCGAACTGCTCACCTCATCGCTCGCCTCCGCCCAGGCCAAGGTCAGCGCGGCATCGGACTTCATCGCCACCCGACGCGGCGCGATCCAGTCGACGGCCCGCACTCGCCTCGCCGAAGCGGAACGTCTGCTGACCGAGGCCAACGCGGGCGCGGCTGGCGACCCTGCCGCGGCAATCGAATCTGCCCGTCGCGCAGGCGGATTGGCGGATCAGGCGTTGATGTCGGCGCAGGGTGACGTCGCACAGTGGCAGCAGAGCCAGCAGCCTCCCCAGCAGCGATCGGGCGGTTCGGCGAGCGGCGCGGTACTCACCGGCATCCTCGTCGACAGCTTCCTGCGCGGCGGGATGCGGGGCGGTGGCTTCGGTGGCGGCTTCGGCGGGGGCTTCGGCGGCGGTGGCTACAGCAGCGGCGGCCGCAGCCCCGGCTCGTTCGGTGGGTCCGGGTCGTCGGGGCGGATCGGCACCGGAGGTCGGTTCTGACCGTCATCGAGCGGGCACACCCCAGCGTCGAGCGGGCACAGTCTGAGCGTGAGTGGGCGCGCTGAGCCCACTCGGCGCGAAAGTACGCCCACTCACTGCTGGTGCGTGCCCGATCGGTGTGAGGTTGTGCACGATCGATGACCAGACTTTTATTTCGTGTCCCTAAGTATTAGGGTTACTAAGTGTGTCGGAGAATGTGTATGACCTTGCCGGAGCCATCCGCCCGTCGTTGACGCGGCTCTATCTTGCGCTCCGACGACACACCCCGATCCCCGAGTACACCGCCGCTCAGGCATCGGCGCTGGTCACCCTGATCGATCATGGTCCCATGCGGATGGGCGAATTCGCCGACCGTGAATCGATCCGGATGCCCACCGCCACCGCCCTGATCGACGGCCTGCGCCGCAACGACCTCGTCGAGCGGTCGCCGGACCCGGAGGATCGGCGGGCGGTTCTGGTCTCCGTCACCGAGCACGGCCGAGAGGTTCTCGACCGCGTCCGGGGACAACGAGACGAGGTGCTCACCGCAGCGCTCGCAGCCCTCACCGAGGAGCAACGGGCGGCACTTTCCGCCGCCGCTCCCGCGCTGCGAGCCCTGCAGGAACACCTGGAGAAGACGCCCGACACCAGCAGTGCAGCCCGCTAGAAACCCTTATACGACAATCGATTTCGAGGTAGAAGTGACCGTCATCAGCAACAAGGAGACCGACGAGTCGTCGTCGGATGTTTCTCCCGACCACACACCCTCCCTGATGGAGACCTTCCGTGAGCAGCCGCGTACCGTCTGGGTGACGGCGTTCGCCGCGGTCATCGCATTCATGGGCATCGGCCTGGTCGACCCGATCCTGCACAGCATCGCCGAAGCACTCAACGCGCCGCCGGAGAAGCTCACTCTGCTATTCGGCGTGTACGTCGGCGTCCAGTGCGTTGCGATGCTGCTGACCGGTTGGACCGCATACCGCTTCGGCCCCAAGCGCACGTTGACCGTCGGCCTGGTGCTGATCGTCATCGCCGCGGGTGTCTCCGCCTTCGCCGGGAACATCGATCAGCTGATCGCTCTGCGCGTCATCTGGGGTCTGGGCAACGCACTGTTCCTGGCGACCGCACTGGCGTTCATCGTGGGCGCGAGCGGAAGTAAGGGCGGCAATCACTCCGGCGGCATCATGCTCTACGAGGCTGCGCTCGGCGCCGGCCTGGCCGTCGGCCCGCTGCTCGGCGCGGTTCTCGGCGAGTGGACCTGGCGTGCACCGTTCGCCGGCACCGCCATCCTGATGCTCATCGGCGCCGCTCTCTGTGCGTTCCTGCTGCCGACCGACGGTCCGTCGAGCGAACGTCCGAGGGTCACCATCATCGACCCGCTCAAGGCCCTGCGTAACCGCACCCTGTTCGTCACGTCGATCGGCTCGGCGTTCTACACCGGGGCTCTGTTCACCGTCATCGCCTGGGCGCCGATCGCCATGAGCCTGCGCCCGATCTACGCCGGTCTGATCTTCTTCGGCTGGGGTCTGCTGACCGCGCTCGCCGGTGTCTTCATCGCGCCCGCCCTCGCCGACCGCATCGGCCAGAAGGGCGGGGTGATGACCGCGATCGCGGCCTACGCCGTGGTCATGGCACTCGCCGCGATCGGCACGCTGGAGTCGCAGGTGTGGCTGATCGGGTTGGCCGTCATCCTGTCGGGTCTGCCGTCCGGTGTGCTCAACACCCTGTTCACCGGTGTCGCGATGTCCGCGGGCGATCCGCGGACGCCGCGGTCGGTGGCCAGTGCCGGGTACAGCTTCCTACGGTGGATGGGTGCGGCAATCGCCGCGGTGCTCGTCGCACACCTCGCCGACTGGTTCGGCTCGTATGCCGCACCGTTCTGGTTCGCGACGGCCTACTGCGTCGTCGCCATCGGAGCGATCTGCTTCGTCCGGAACACGGCCGCCGACTCGCACGAGGTGGCCGACGACGCCGCACTGATCGGCGCCGAGGAGTACTGAGCAGCCGGGCGCGTGCCCGCTCGGTCGAGTGCGTGCCCGCTCGATGCGAGTGTGTGCCCGCTCGGCACGGGTGCGTGCCCGCTCGATGCGAGTGTGTGCCCGCTCGGTGTCCGGGGAGAACTCAGGTCATCGTGTCCGGGAACGCGATCACCGACAGGAAGCGCACGGGCAGGTCGACGAGTTCGACCGGCCCGTGCGCTCCTTCTCCGTCGAGTTGCAGGGCGTCACCCGGGTTCATCCGGTACACCGAGCGGCTGTGCGCGTAGTCCATGGTGCCCTCGAGCATGTAGATGAACTCGGTGCCCGGATGCTGGAACAGCGGCTGTGTCACCGACTTCTCGGTGAGCGTCACCATCAGGCATTCGAGCCGCTTGTGCTCACCGCGCAGGGAGCCGAGCAGTTCGTACTCGTGACCTTCGCGGGAGCCCTCGCGGATGATCGCCGGACCTTCGCCCGCCTTCACGAACACTGCCGACCGCTCGAGATCCGCACCGCGGAACAGTGAGGTGACCGAGACGTCGAAGGCGGTGGCGAGCCGGGCAAGAGTGCTGAGGCTGCAGGAGGTCTGGGCGTTCTCGATCTTCGAGAGCATCGCCTTGGAGATGCCCACCTTCACCGCCATGTCGCCGACGGAGAGCCCCTCCTGACGACGCAGCCGTCGAACGTTCTCGGCGATCGCGGTCTCGAGTTCGAGCTCTTCGACAGGAGTGTCGACGGAGCGGTCCCGGGCCGTGCCGGATTGATTGCGGAGCAGCGGGTCGTCAGCCATCCCGTCAGCATAGGCACCGGCGGTGTTCACTGTCATGAGACACACGGCAGTTCTCCGCTCAGCGCATCTCTCCGGCCCCCACGTACGGGAACCGCGTCTTCAGCAGATCCCCCTCGGCGAATCGGGCGTACCGGAAGTCCGACTCCGGGATTCGCGGATCGGCACTGCGCCCGTCGACGACGAGGTCGGCCACCAGGCGTCCGACGGCCGGTGAGATCTTGAAGCCGTGACCGCTGAACCCGGCCGCGATGACGAGTCCGTCGAGCGGGCCCCGGGAGATGATCGGGTTCCAGTCGGGGGTGACGTCGTAGCAGCCGGCGTAGCTGGAGGTGATGGCCGGATCGGGGAAGCCGGGGAAGCGGGTGCCGACCTTGTCGACCGTGAGATCCACGAACTCCTCGAGCGCCCGGTTCACGTAATTGTCCGGATCGGCGATCTCCAGCTCGGCCAGATCGCTGTTGCCGAACAGGATCTCACCGCGCACATCGGGCCGAACATATTGCAGCGACACCAGATCCGAGAAGACGGGAATATCACCGAGGTCCTCTCCCGGTTGGATCATCACGATCTGTTCGCGGTGTACCTCGATCGGGACGTCGACGCCGTGGGCGGCGAGGAACGGCTTGGTCCAGACGCCGGTCGCGACGACGACGGTCTCCGCGGAGATCGACGACCCGTCGGCGAGTGTCACGCCGGTGACCCGATCGCCGTCGACGATGAGTCCGGAGACGCTGGTGCCCTGCCGGATTCGGACGCCGGCCGCGCGTGCGGAGGCCGCGAACGCCTGGGCCGTCTGATAGGCGTCGCCGTACCCGCCGCGCTCCTCCCAGCCGAACGCCGCGAAGGGTTCGAGGTCGGCGGTCGGCCACATGCGGGCGACGTCGTCTTTGTCGATGGACTCGGTCTGCACACCGACGGCGCGTTGTGCGGCAAGACTTTTCCGAAGATTCTCGACGTTGGGTTCACCGACGCCGACGACATAGCCGGTCTGCCGGAACCCGATGTCGGTACCGAAGATCTCCTCGGCCTTTTCGAAGATCTCCAACCCGAGCGCCGCCATCGCGGCCAGGGAGCTGACGCCGTAGTGGCACCGGACGATGCCCGACGACTTGCCGGTCATGCCACCGCCGACGGTATCCCGTTCGCACACGACGACATCAGAGATACCTCGCTGCCCGAGCGCCCACGCGGTCGCGACCCCTTCGAGGCCGCCGCCGACGATGACGACCGATGCGGTCTCGGTGGTCACAGCCCAGCCCCCGGAATCCAGGAGGTGCCGGCGAGCGGGACACGGGCCATGGCCGACGCCTCGATGGTGATGGCGACGAGATCCTCGGGCTCGAGGTGCTGCAGGTGCGCCTTGCCGCAGGCGCGGGCGATGGTCTGGGCCTCCATGGTCATCACGCGCAGGAAGTTGGCGAGGCGACGTCCGCCCTCGACCGAGTCGAATCGTGCGGAGAGCTCCGGGTCCTGCGTGGTGATGCCGGCCGGATCCTTTCCGTCCTGGAAGTCGTCGTAATAGCCTGCGGCAGAGCCGATCTTCTCGTACTCGGCGGCATAGCGCGGATCGTTGTCGCCCAGGGCGATCAGGGCGGCGGTGCCGATGGCGACGGCGTCGGCACCGAGCGCCATGGCCTTGGCCACATCGGCACCGTTGCGGATACCGCCGGAGACGATGAGCTGCACCTCCCGGTGAACTCCCAACTCCTGCAACGCCTGGACCGCCTGCGGGATGGCCGCGAGGGTGGGGATGCCGACATGCTCGATGAAGACGTCCTGGGTGGCGGCGGTGCCGCCCTGCATGCCGTCGACGACGACGACATCGGCACCGGAGTGCACGGCGAGCTTGACGTCGTAGTAGGTGCGGGTGGCGCCGACCTTGACGTAGATCGGCTTCTCCCAGTCGGTGATCTCGCGCAGCTCGTTGATCTTGATCGCGAGATCGTCGGGGCCGGTCCAGTCGGGATGGCGGCTGGCGCTGCGCTGATCGATACCCTCGGGCAGCGTTCGCATCCCGGCGACGCGCTCGGAGATCTTCTGCCCCAACAGCATTCCGCCGCCGCCGGGCTTGGCGCCCTGACCAAGGACCACCTCGATGGCGTCGGCGCGCCGCAGATCGTCGGGGTTCATGCCGTAGCGCGAGGGCAGGTACTGGTACACGAGGTGCTTGGACTGGCCGCGCTCCTCCGGGGTCATGCCGCCGTCGCCGGTCGTCGTCGACGTTCCTACCTCGCTGGCACCGCGTCCGAGGGCTTCCTTCGCCTGTCCGGAGAGCGCACCGAAGCTCATGCCCGCGATGGTGACCGGGGTGTCGAGATGCAAGGGGTACTTGGCATGTCGGGTGCCGAGGACGACGTCGGTGCCACAGCGTTCGCGGTAGCCCTCGAGCGGGTAACGGGACATCGACGCGCCGAGGAACAGCAGGTCGTCGAAGTGCGGCAGCTTGCGCTTGGCACCCCACCCGCGGACGTCGTAGATGCCGGTCTCGGCGGCCCGCTGGATGGCGGCGATGGTGGTGCGGTCGAAGGTGGCCGATTCGCGCAGACCGCGCTGCTCGACGCTCAGGTTCTCGGACATATTCGTTCTCTCGTTCGTAGGCGTGGTCAGTAGGCCGACGTGTTGTCCACGTGGAAGTGATAGAGCTCGCGGGCCGATCCGTAGCGGGTGTAGTCCGCGGGGTTGTCGTCCTTGAAGCCGGCGGCCTTGAGGAGACCGGCGAGCTCGTCGAGGTGCTCGGCGCGCATCTCTTTGGCAATGCAGTCCGCGCCAAGGGATTTCACGTCACCGCGGACGTAGATGCGGGTTTCGTAGATGGAGTCGCCGAGCCCGTCGCCGGCGTCGCCGCGGATCACCAGGCGTCCGGCCTGCGCCATGAATGCACTGTTGTGCCCGACGTTGCCGCCGACGACGATGTCCACGCCCTTCATCGAGATCCCGCAGCGGGCCGCGGCGTCACCCTCGACGACGAGCAGCCCACCGTGCGCGGTGGCACCTGCCGACTGGGCCGCGTTGCCCTTGACGACGACGGTGCCGCTCATCATGTTCTCGGCGACACCGGTCCCGGCGTTGCCGTTGATGGTGACCTCGGCCTGCTGATTCATCCCGGCGGCGTAGTAGCCGACATGACCGTTGACGGTGATCTTCACCGGTGCGTTGACGCCCGCGGCAACGCTGTGCGCGCCGGCCGGATTGTCGATGACGATCTCACCGTCGATGTCGCCGTGGAGCGCGGAGTTCACCTCGCGCAGTGAGGTGCTCGCCAGATCGAACTGCGTATAGGGGTTCATGGCTACGGCTTCCTCTGTGTCGGTGATGGGCGGGGCGGCGGGGTGATCAGTGGCGGTGCGGCTCAACGTGTCCATGCGTAGACCACCTCGGGCTCGGGCTCCCAGATGCGGGCGTTCTCGACACCGGGAAGCTGGGCCAGCGCGCGGTATTCGCTAGCCATGGCGACCCAGTCGTCGGTCTCGGCGATGACGGCGGGCTTGCAGGCGATGGCGTCGCGGACCACGGCGAACGAGTCGCGGTTGGAGACGAGCAGGGTGTAGAAGCCGTCGAAGGTCGCGCAGACCTCCTTGAGCGCGGTCTCCACGTCCTTGCCCGCGGCGAGTTCCCGGGCGACGAAGCGGGCGCCGACCTCGGTGTCGTTCTCGGAGTCGAACTCAATGCCCTGCGCACGCAATTCGCGTCGGATCGTCGCGTGATTGGAGAACGAACCGTTGTGCACGAGGCACTGCTCGGGTCCGACGGCGTAGGGATGGGCACCCGAGGGGGTGACGGCCGATTCGGTCGCCATCCGGGTGTGCCCGACGCCCTGCCAGCCCGACGCCCCGGCCAGACCCCACGATCTAGCGAGGTCCCGCGGAGCACCGACACCCTTGAGGACGGTGAGGTCGCTGCCGAAGCCCGCGACGAGCGCATCGGGGTAGCTGGCCCGCGCCACGGCGAGGAGTTCCTCGGACGGAACGTCGGCGCTGATCACCAACGTCTCGTCGACGCGCTGCGCCGCGACGTCGGTGCCGAGGATCGGCGACAGTTCCGCGGCCACCGCCGACGGCTCCTGCGACAACTCGAGCAGGCTGACGCACGCGTGTCCGGGCGGCGCCCACTGCGGGTTGCCGTAGACGGCGATGCCGGCCGAATCGGCTCCGCGGTCCTGCATTTCGCCGAGCATCACGCTCAGCATCTCGCCGAGCTTCGGGTAGAGATCGGGGTTGCGCAGATGCAGGCCCACGATTCCGCACATGGTGTTGGTCCTTTGTTCGTCGGGATGAGGTCGGGTGACAGGCGGGGTCAGCACGCCGTCAGGTAGCTGTCGATCTCCCAGGGGGAGACCGCCGAGTGCCAGGAGAAGAACTCCTCGCGCTTGAGGTGCGAGAAGTACTGCGACACCGACTGCTGGCCCTCGGGCCAGTCCTCGGGCAGCGCGGCGTCGAGGGCGCCGGTGACGACCGGGCTGGCCTCGAGTGCCTCGACCGCGTGAAGCAGGGTCAGCGGCAACGCACCGATATGGTCCGGGCAGGTACCCAGCACGCCCAGATCGAGGCTGCGCTTGATGCCGTCGAGGCCGGCCCCGAGCGCCGTGGCAATGGCCAGGTACGGGTTGGCCGATCCGTCACCGCCGCGCAGTTCGACGCGCTGCTGATCGGGGATGCGGACGTAGTGGGTGCGGTCGTTACCGCCGTAGGTGGGAGTGCGCGGCGCCCAAGACGCGCCGGACCGGACCGCGGTGGCGCCGGTTCGCTTGTAGGAGTTGACCGTTGGGGCCATTACCGCCTGCAGGGCGTTGGCATGCTCGAGGATGCCGCCGACGAATCCGTAGGCGGTGTCGGACAGGCCGAGTCCGCGCTCGTCCTCGTCGAAGCTGCCGGGAAACACCGGATTGCCGGTCGAGGTGAGCGACATGTGCAGATGCAGGCCGGTGCCGGTGCGGTCCGCGAACGGCTTGGGCATGAAAGTGGCGACCATGCCGCGCTCGGCGGCGATCGTCGACAGCAGGTAGCGCAGCGTGACGACGCGGTCGGCGGTGACGAGGGCCTTGTCATAGGCGAAGTTCTGCTCGAACTGTCCGTTGCCGTCCTCGTGATCGTTGGCGTAGTTGCCCCATCCGAGCTGATTCATCGCCGTCGACACCGCGGTCAGGTGGTCATACATGCGGGTCAGGCCGCGGACGTCGTACCAGGGCTGCGACGAGTCGTCGTTGTCGTCGGCGGTGACCAGCGTGCCGTTGGCGTCCTTCTTGAGCAGGAAGTACTCGACCTCGGCACCGACCCACGGCTCGAAGCCGGCGTCGGCGGCCTGCGCGACGAGCGACTTGAGGATGTTGCGCGGCGCGAACGGCCACGGCTTGCCCTCGACATGCGGGTCGCAGTGGACCAGCGCGAGGCCTTCCTTGATGAAGGGCAGCGGGAGGAACGACGACGGGTCCGGGATGGCGATCAGGTCGGGATCCTTGGGCTCCTGACCCATCGCGCCGACCGCGTATCCCGCGAATCCGACGCCGTCGGTGGCGAGTTCGTCGATGGCCTCGACGGGGACGAGCTTGGCGCAGGGCTTGCCGCGGAGGTCCACGAACATGGCCAGGACGAACGCCGTGCCGTGCTTGTCGCACAACTCCGCGAGCGACGGGGTGATGGCTTCGGTTGAGTCGGTCATTGTTTCTCCAAGGGATGGTGCTGGGGTCCAGTATGTCTACTCCGGTGAACCTTTGTCTACTTTAAGTAGACGCCGGGAATGTTTCGATCGTGTTTCGCCAGCGTGAGGTGTTGGTGTCGCGGGTTGAACGGACCGACGGCGACACCACCTCCCGCGGGTGGAAACGGCGACGGGGGCTCACCGATGCGGATCGGTGAGCCCCCGTCGGCCCGGTCGTCGGGTGGATCGTTGACGCTAGGCGGTGCTGGTGGAGACCTGCGGTTCGGCCTCCGAGGCGTGCTTGGCGCTCTTGGAGAGCAGCGCGCTGGTCAACCCGGGAGCATGTCCGACGCCCGCCGCAGGGATCTCGTAGGCGGTCTCGGCGTGGATCGTCGAGTCCAGGCCCTCGATCTCGGTCTCCTCGTCGACGCGCAGACCCATCGTCTTGTCGAGTGCCTTCGCGATGAGGTAGGTCATCACGAACGAGAAGGTGCAGGTGATCACGATGCCCGCCAGTTCCTTCCACAGAATGCTGATGTCACCGCCGAACAGGATGCCCTCGACACCGGCCGGTGCCGACTCCGACGCGAACAGCACGATGCACAGGGTGCCCACGATGCCCCCGACGCCGTGGACGGCGAACGCATCGAGCGAGTCGTCGACCTTCAGGCGTGACTTGAAGCTCAGCATGAACGCCACGACGGCCGCTGCCAGGATCCCGACGCCGAGGGCGCCGAGCGGGGTCATGGTGTTGGCCGCCGGGGTGATGCCGACGAGGCCCGCGACCGCACCGGTGATCAGGCCCAGCGACGTGACGTGACCTTCCCGCAGACGCTCGATGAGGCAGAAGCCGATCATGCCCGCACCCCCGGCGAGCAGCGTGTTGAGGATGACGACCTGGGTGAGGAAACTCGCGCCGAGGGCGCAGCTGCCGTTGAATCCGAACCATCCGAACCACAGGATGCCGCCGCCGAGCAGGGCCAGGGGCACGTTGTTGGGTCGTTCCATCCGACGACGCCGCGCACCCAGCACCAGGGCGAGTGCGAGTGCCGCGACACCGGAGTTCATGTGGACCGCGGTACCGCCGGCGTAATCGTGAATTCCGATGTCGTTCAACAGGAATCCGCCGGTGCCGTCCTCGATGCGCAGGACCGAGATCGAGTACGACGTCGGGTGGGTGCCGTCACCGGTGAGGCTGTAGGCGTTGGCTCCGCTCGGCGTGTGCACGACGAGATGGGAGCCGGCGACGAAGGCCGGTAACGCCGCGCCGTCGACCGCCGCGAGGTGGAAGGTGCGGATGTCCGGGGTCGGACGGTCGATCGCGGTGACGATGAGGGTCATCGTCTCCGGCACGCGCTCGACGGCGGCAGGCGGGGTGTCGGAGGCCGACGGGCCGGCGGCCGGCGTGTCGGCGGAGATGGTGGCGGTCATCCGACACCCTCCCGTTCTGGCTCTGGCGAGTTCGGCTGTGCAGCCGAGATATTCGCGGTCTCGGCGTCGATCATGAAGCCCAGGTAATGGCCGGTCCGACGCGAGACGTGATAGTAGACAAGAAGATTGCGTGCACAGGTGGTGCACTCGACGACGTCGTCGACGGCCGCGATCACCGAGGTGACCTCGCCGCAATGCGCGCACTGCACATCGATCGGGCCGGTACCGCACGGCATGACGGCGAGCTCGTCGTCGTCGAGTCCGGCCCGCACCGCGGTGGCACGCAGGGCGAGGCAGACGCCGACGGGTCCGGCCAGCATCAGCCGGATCCCGACGGTCGCCGCATCGAACGCGGCACGGAGTTGCACGTCGGCCTCGGCCACGGTCTCCGTGACGATCTCCTCCACGGTCAGACCTTGCGCCACCAACTGGGCGGACCAGTCCGCGACCGCATCTGCCGCATCCCGACCCACACCTACGAGCAGGTGACTGCGGCCCAATCCGGCCGTGGGCGCGGGGAGGATGGAGGCTTCGGTGAGTGGCGCCTCGTTCGTGCCGGCACCATCACCGGGCCGCGCCCAGGCCGGAATGCTGGAGTAGGCGAGCTGCTCCATGGTGTGGCTCAGAGGAGCGTGGCGTCGCGCTGGCCGGTGTAGAAGGCCAGGGCGTAGCTGGGGGTGCTCAAGTAGGTCTTGGAGCCCTTCGGGAAGAAGATCGCGTCCTTGGCCTTGGCGACGAGCTTCTGTCCGGTCTCCTTGTTCTCCAGGAGGAACTCGCCCTCCAGGACGACCTTCATCTCGTCGTACTCGTACTCGTAGTACAGCGGGGCGTCGGTCTTCTTCAGCTCGAAGAAGCCGCTGCACATGGGGCTGCCCTGCGGGTTCTCGTAGACGTCGCCGATGTAGCCCTCGGTGCCTGGGTACTCGGCCTCGGGCATGCGCGGCAACGACTTCCAGGCGTCGGGGGTGACCAGGAACTCGGGTGCGGTGGTGGCGGTTTCGGGGGTCGCGGTCATGGTCTCTGCTCCAGGGGAAGGGCGCTCACTCACGGATGCGAGTGGATCACGCCAGTGGACTTTGTCCCCTGTTATGAACCCGGACGTGTGTTACGGACGAGTGACGCGATTGTTTATTGCGGTGAAATCTCATCTTCTCCGGTGAGACGCAAGCTACTGCCCGCTGAGTTCCTCCGCCACGCCACCGTCGTCGTCGTCGACCAGGGCGTCAATCCAGCCAATCCAACACCGACGCCGCCGTCCAACTCTGCTGCATACTGCCCAGCGGTTCACCGGTGAACGGCTCGTAGTACTCGGCGAACGCGCCGTCGGTCGCCTGACGCAGACCCTCCTCGCGCAGGCGGGCGGCACGCTCGGTCCAGCCTCGTCGGGCGAAGGCCCAACTGAACAGCCAGGTCATCACCGGCCAGACCGGCCCGCGCCAGTACTCGCGCGGACGGAAGTCCATCGAGATCGGCGACGTCGACGGCGGGACGGCGTAGCGCAGGTCCGGATGCCCGCAAAAGCGCGGACCCTCGAACAGCCGCAGCAGTGCGCGCTCGCGCTCACGAGAAAGTCCGCCGCAGATCAGCGGAGCGAAACTGGCGATCGTCTCGGTGTTGATCCACGCGTTCGCGCGGAGATCGAAGTCGCGCGCGGCGCCGTTACGGTCATTCGCCGCGGCGACGACGCCGGCCCGGAACCTATCCGACCACGCACGCAGATCGCGGACGTCCGCGCGCGGCTTGGAGTAGTCCTCGCCAATCGTCGCGAGCACGTCACACGCGACGGAGAAGATGGCGGAGACGAAGACGTCCTCCACCGCGAAGTCCATCACCTTCGGGAGCAGATCGTCGTCGTAGTTGGCACGCTTCATCTGCTCGACGAGCCAGATGTAGCGGTCGTACTCGAGGTTCGACGGTCGCATCGAGGCGTCGCCGCCGACATGATCGAGATCGGCCCGCTTGTAGGGCGGAAGGTCTTCTCCGGGAACGACATTCGAGTAGGGGCTGTCCCAGCGCGGCGAGTTGTCCATCCCCGATTCCCACCCGTGGAAGATCGTGATGCGGCCGCGGCCGCTGGGGTCGCGCGCGTGCGCGAGCCAGCGATGCCACCGCATCAACGCACCCCAGCGTCGGTCGATGAACTCGTTGGCCACCGACCGCGTCGTGCGCCCGTGGCGTCGGGAATGATCGAGGATGCGCTGCACCGCGATCGCATGGACCGGCGGCTGGGTGATGCCGGAGGTGTCGGGATAATCGGGCGAGCAGTCCGCCAGGCGCGCGCACTCCCAGCGCGACGGGCCGGGGAAATAGCCGTCGCGGCCATTGGCGAAGACGATGTGCGGGATCATGCCGTTGGACCACTGCGCAGAGAGCAGCGTGTCCATCTCGATCACCGCGCGCTCGACCGAGAGCGGCGCCAGGCCGACGCTGACGAACGCCGCATCCCAGCTCCACATGTGCGGATAGAGACGGGGCGCCGCGCTGGTCATGGTGCCCAGGTCATTGCCCCGCAAAAGGTAGGCGGCGCGGGCCGCCAGCTGCGTCGGGGTGAATCCGTACCTGGCCACACCGAGATTCTGCCTTGCCGACGCCCCGCGCGCCGGTCAACCGACTCACGCCGCCGCGTACCGTGTGTCACGTGCCCACCGCATTGATCACCGGAGCCAGCCGCGGGCTCGGGGCGGAGATCGCCCGGCAACTCGCACCCACCCACGACCTGCTGCTCGGCGGGCGACCGTCCGCCGAGCTCGACGCACTCGCGATGGAGCTCGACGGCGCGAGCACCTTCGCGGTCGAGCTCACCGATCACGACGCCGTCGACGCCGCCACCGAGGTCATCTCGGAGTTGGATGTGCTGGTGCACAGCGCCGGCGTGGGCAGCAGCTTGTCGACGGTGGCCGAGACGCCCGTCGACGAATGGCGGTTCGTGCTGGAGGTCAATCTGATCGCCGCGGCCGAACTGACGCGACAGTTGCTGCCCGCGCTACGAGCGGCGTCGGGCCACGTCCTGTTCATCAACTCGGGCGCGGGGCGTCGGGCGAATCCGGGCTGGGCGCCTTATGCCGCAAGCAAATTCGGCCTGCGGGCACTGGCCGACTCGCTGCGCGCCGAGGAGCCGTCGTTGCGCGTGACGTCGATCTTTCCGGGCCGCATCGACACGGATATGCAGCGCGACCTCATCGCCATCGAGGGTCGCGAGTACGACGCGTCGCAGTTCTTGAAGCCGTCGACGGTTGCGGGTGCGGTGGTGCAGGCGATCGCGACGCCGTCGGACGCCAGCCCCGAGGAGATCGTGCTGCGGCCGACGGGTCGCTGACTCCGTCGTTCCTACAGCTGCTTGAGGTCGCTCGGCTGCCAGACGGCACGCATCGATGAGATCTTGCCTTCGTCGTCGAAGACCATGATGTCGACGGGAGTGATCTCGAAACGCATCCCGCCGGTGCCGGTGACCAGGGTGAACTCGAAGACGGCGGTGTCCCCGGCGATCTTCTTCCACTTCAGCGTCGCGGTGCGCTCCTCCATGCCGGTGATGATCGAGTAGAACTCGATGAGCTGCTCACGGGTGTCGCGGACGTCGGCACCGATCGGATCCTCGACGGTCGCGTCCGCGGCGTAGAGATCGGCGATCTGCTCGGCGGTGCCGGAGGTGAGGTACTCGACGTACGCATCGACGACGGCGTCGATCTTGTCCGTGTCGGGGGCGGCCTGGTCAACGGTCATGGGTGTGCGCCTTTCAAAACTAGAACGTGTTCTAGTTGGAGAGGCTAGCACCCCGCACCGAGCGGGCACAGATTTTCGTCGAGCGGGCACGCTCTGGCCGTGAGTGGGCACAGAAAATAATCGAGTGGGCACAGCCGGGGTCGGCTGTGCCCGCTCGGTGTTGGAGCGTGCCCGCTCGACTACTTGAGGTCCGCGCTCGACTTCCCGAGCACGCGGCGCGCGATGATCAGCTGCTGAATCTGCTGGGTGCCCTCGAAGATGTCGAGGATCTTGGAGTCACGGGCCCACTTCTCGATGAGTTGGGTCTCGGAGTAGCCGGCGGTGGCGCCGACCTCGACGGCCTTGTTGGTCACTTCGGTGACGGTGCGGCCGGCCTTGGCCTTCGACATCGACGCCTCGGCGGAGTTCGGCTGCTTGTTGTCGGCCATCCAGGCGGCGCGCAGAGTGTGCAACCAGGACGCCTCCCAATCGGATTCGAGGCGGATGAACTCGGCGACGGTCGCGTGCTGAGTCGCTGCGGGACGGTCGTAGTCGATCTCGTGGCCGGCCTCTTCGAGCATCCGACGAAGCTCTTCGAGCGCCGCACGCCCGAGCCCGACGGCCATCGCGGCCACCACCGGACGGGTGTTGTCGAAGGTCTGCATGACCCCGCCGAACGCCTTCTTGGTATCGACCTCCGGCGAACCGAGCAGATTCTCCGACGGCACGCGCGCATTCTCGAACCGGATGACGGCGGTGTCGGAGGCCTTGATGCCCAGCTTGTGCTCGAGGCGGGCGACGGTGACGCCGTCGGTGGTCATCGGGACGACGAAACTCTTGATCGCGGCGCGGCCGGCACTCTTGTCGATCGTCGCCCAGACGACGACGTGATCCGCGCGGGAACCCGCGGTCACGAAGATCTTCTCTCCGTTGATCAGGTAGTCGTCGCCGTCTTTCGTGGCAGTGGTGGACACCGCGGCCGAGTCGGAACCGAAGCTCGGCTCGGTGATCGCCATGGCGGCCCAGACGTCGGCGAAACGTTCGAGCTGCTCCTCGTTGGCCACGGCGGCGATCGCGGCATTGCCCAAGCCCTGACCCGGGATCGAGAGGAGGAGGCCCACATCGCCCCAGCTCATCTCGGTGGCGGGGATGATGGCTCGCAGGTTGGCGCCGTTCTTCGACGGCGCGTCGGAGGTCTTCTTCTCACCCTTGTCGGCGGACTTCTCCGCATCACGACGCTGCTTGGCGAGCTTGGCCAGGTCGTCGAGTTCGACGGGGTACTCGTGCTCGGCCTTGTCGTACTTGCGTGAGATGGGCCGGAACATGTGCTCGGCAGCCATGTGGGTGGCTTCGACCGTCGAATCGAAGGAGGACGGGAGCTCAAGGTTGATCGCCATGGCGGTTATCTTACTGCTGAGTAAGATAGTTGCCAACCCCTATGCTCCGTCCCGGACCGGTCATGCGGGTAGACGTGCACCGATACGCTCTGAACATGAGTGCTCTGACCCTCGTTGACGTCGTGGCCGCTGTGACCTGTGCGATGTGCTGGGTCGCGTCGCTGATCACGAAGGACACCTCATGGGTGGATCGCATCTGGTCGATCGTGCCAGTGGTCTACGTGTGGATCTTCGCCAGCTCGGTGATCACCAGCGGCCAGGATTCCGCGCGGTTGATCCTGATGGCAGTCCTGGTCACGCTGTGGGGAATACGGCTCACTTTCAACTTCGCGCGCAAGGGCGGCTACACGGGAACCGAGGACTATCGGTGGGGAATTCTGCGAAACCGGATGTCGCCCGGGCAGTTTCAGCTGTTCAACCTGTTCTTCATCGTTCTCTACCAGAACGCGCTGCTGGTGTTGATCACTCTTCCGGCCTACCTGGCGGCCCAGCATCCCACAGCGCTCACGGTGTGGGACCTGGTGTTCGGTGTGCTGTTCGCGATCTTCCTCATCGGTGAGACGCTCGCCGACCAGGAGCAGTGGAGTTTTCATCAGGCCAAGGCCCGCGCCGGCGGTCACCTGGACCCCGGTTTCGCCACCACCGGCCTCTTCCACGTCAGCCGCCATCCGAACTTCTTCTGCGAGCAGGCCCAGTGGTGGATGATCTACTGCCTGGGCGCGACCGCCGCCGTCGGGTCCGGCCTCGGCGTCATCGGCGGCGCACTGAACTGGACGATCATCGGCGCAGCGCTCCTCACGGTGCTGTTCATCGGCTCGACGAAATTCACCGAGTCGATCACGGCGTCGAAGTATCCCGCCTACGCCGACTACCGACGACGCACGTCCATGCTGATCCCGTGGCCACCGCGCAGCCCGGTGGAACAGGCACGACGATCCGCCACGTCCGGGTAGGACGTGCGCGGCAGGGGCGGCTCGTCGCGAGACGAAACCCTCAGTCCCGCCGTGGTTGACGCCCCAACTCGTTAGCCTCGCACCATGTGCCGATGGCTCGCCTATGCCGGTTCCCCGATACATCTCGAAGACCTTCTCACCCGACCATCGCATTCCCTGGTCGATCAGAGCTTCGAGGCGCGGCAGCTCTATCTACCCGGCGCTCCGATGACGACGATGTTCCGCAACCACACCTGGCCGACGAACGGTGACGGTTTCGGCATCGGCTGGTACGGCGACCGAGAGTTCCCGGGCCAGTACCGAGACATCATGCCCGCCTGGAGCGATCACAATCTGCAGCGCCTGTCCGAGCAGATCTCGTCACCGATGTTCCTGGCCCACGTCCGTGCTGCCCTCGGCGGCACCATCAGCCGTGCCAACTGCCATCCATTCCACTACGGACGATGGCTGTTCCAGTACAACGGGGAGATCGAGGGATTCTCGAAACTCAAGCGGGACTTGACGTTCGACGTCGCCCCCGAGTTGTATCCGTTCATCGAGGGCAACGCCGACACCGAGCTCTGCTTCTACCTTGCCCTGACCTACGGGCTCGACACCGACCCGAAGGGCGCCCTCGCGCGCATGGTCGGCCGGGTGGAGAAGGCACGCACCGACAACGGGGTCGACGACCCGTTCAGCGCCACGATCTGCGCCGCCAACGGGGACGAGATCTATGCCGTGCGCTACTCCAGCAACCGCAAGTCCAACACCCTGTATCACTCGGTGGAGGCGCTGACCCTGTCCGCGGGCGACGGCACCGGGCACATCCAGCTCCCCTCCGACGGGCGCATCATCGTGTCCGAGCCGCTGGAACTCGAGTACCGGGACACCCATTGGGTGGAAGTTCCGGAATGGTCGTTGGTGACACTACGACCCGGCAGCGAGCCGGTCGTCGAGGATTTCGAACCGACCGTCGCGCCGCACTGAACCCAGCGCGCATCAGTCAAACACCCGTCCGAGCCGCCGCACTGGACCTACACTCGGCGAATGGCGTACGACGAGGATCTCGCGTATCGGATTCGGGAGTTGTTGGCAGAGTTGCCAGCGGCTCCCGCAGGCGGCCCGGTCGTCGATGAGAAGTCAATGTTCGGAGGGCTCGCCTTTCTGATCAACGGGCACATGGCAGTGTGCGTGAGCGGCCAGGGCGGACTGATGGTCCGCGTGCCGCGGGAGCACACCGAGGGGTTGGTGGCGCAGCCGCACGCTGCTCCGATGATCATGTCGGGCCGAGAGACCAAGGGTTGGGTACGCGTCGCCGACACCGGCCTCGCCGACGATCAGGATCTACGACGATGGGCTGCGCGAGGCATCGACTACGCGAACGGTTTGCCGCCCAAGTAGCGCCCGCTCGACGCGAGGGTGTGCCCGATCGACGCTGGTGCGTGCCCGCTCGACGCTGGAACGTGCCCGCTCGGTCTCGGGTCAGGGGACGACGTTCACCATCCGGCCCGGAACGACGATGACCTTGCGGGGCTCGCCGTCGAGCAGCGCGACGATCTTCTCGTCGGCGAGGGCAGCCTCGCGGATCGTCGTCTCGTCGGCGTCGGCCGCGACGGTGATGCGCGAGCGCACCTTGCCCTTCACCTGGATCGGGATCTCGATGGAGTCCTCCACGAGCCACTTCTCGTCGGCCTCGGGGAACGGACCGCGCGCCAACAGTTCGTCGTGCCCGAGCCGCGACCACAGCTCCTCTGAAATGTGCGGAGCCAGCGGAGCCAGCATCACCACCACATCCTCGACGACGCCGCGCGGGGCACCGTCGGCGTAGTTCTTGGTGAGATGGTTGGTCAACTCGGTCAGCTTGGCGACCGCGGTGTTGTCTCGCAGCTCCGAATAGTCCTCCCGCACACCGGCAATCGTCTTGTTCAGGAGCTTGAGGGTGTCGTCGGACGGTGTCGCGTCGGTTACCCGCGTCTGCCCGGATTCCTCGTCGACGACGAGGCGCCAGACACGCTGCAGGAATCGCTGCGCACCGACGACGTCCTTCGTCGCCCACGGCCGGGACTGGTCGAGCGGACCCATGAACATCTCGTAGACGCGCAGGGTGTCGGCACCGTAATCGCGACAGATGTCATCGGGCGCAACGGAATTCTTGAGCGACTTGCCCATCTTTCCGTACTCCTGGGTGACCTCTTCACCGTTGTAGAAGAACTTTCCGTCGCGTTCTTCGATCTCCTCCGCGGGTACGTAGACGCCGCGCGCATCGGTGTAGGCGAAGGCCTGAATCATGCCCTGGTTGAACAGCTTTCGGTACGGCTCAACACTCGTGACGTACCCCAGGTCGAAGAGGACCTTGTGCCAGAAGCGCGAGTAGAGCAGGTGCAGCACGGCATGCTCGACGCCGCCGATATAAAGATCGAGGCCGCCGGGATCATGTGCGCCGTGCAGCTGCGGGCGTGGACCCATCCAGTAGGCCTCGTTCGGCTTGGCGCAGAACTCCTCCTCATTGGTCGGGTCGATGTAGCGCAGCTGATACCAGGAACTGCCCGCCCACTGTGGCATGACGTTGGTGTCGCGGCGGTACTTCTTGAGGCCGTCGCCGAGATCGAGTTCCACCTCGACCCAGTCGGTGGCCTTCGCCAACGGCGGCGACGGCTCGCTGTCGGCGTCATTCGGGTCGAAGGAGACGGGTGCGTAGTCCTCCACCTCGGGCAGCTCGACGGGGAGCATCGACTCCGGAAGCGCGTGTGCCACACCATCTTCGTCGTACACGATGGGGAATGGCTCGCCCCAGTAGCGCTGCCGGGCGAACAGCCAGTCGCGCAGCTTGTACTGGATGGTGCCGGTCCCCGCGCCGTCGGCTTCCAGCTTCTCGATGATCGTCGCCTTGGCGTCGTCGACGCTGAGTCCGTCCAGGAAACCGGAGTTCACCAGTGGGCCGTCGCCGGTGTAGGCCTCGGTGCCGATGCCCTGCTCGGAGCCGATGACCTCGCGGATGGGCAGACCGAAGACGGTGGCGAACTCGTAGTCGCGGGAATCGTGGCCCGGGACGGCCATGATGGCGCCGGTGCCGTAGCCCATCAGCACGTAGTCGGCGATGAAGACCGGGATGTGATCGCCGTTGACCGGGTTGGTCGCGAAGGTTCCGGTGAAGACACCGGTCTTCTCCTTGTTCTCCTGGCGTTCGAGGTCGGATTTGGCGGCGATACCCGCGCGGTAGTCCGAAATCGCTTGTGCCGGAGTTAATGCACCGCCGGTCCACCGATCATCGGTGCCCTCTGGCCACACCTCGGCGGTCAGCTGATCGATGAGGGAATGCTCCGGTGCGAGCACCATGTAGGTCGCACCGAACAGCGTGTCGGGACGGGTGGTGAACACATCGATGGTGGCGTCGACGCCGGGCACCGGGAAGCTGACCTGGGCGCCGCGGCTGCGGCCGATCCAGTTGCGCTGCATGGTCTTGACCTTGTCCGGCCAGTCCAGCAGGTCGAGATCATCGAGGAGACGATCCGAGTAGGCGGTGATGCGCATCATCCACTGCCGCAGGCGCTTTCGGAACACCGGGAAGTTTCCGCGGTCGCTGCGGCCGTCGGCGGTGACCTCTTCGTTGGCCAGCACGGTACCCAGGCCCGGGCACCAGTTGACCATCGAATCGCTCTGGTAGACGAGGCGGTGATCGTCGATGATCGTCGTCTTCTCGTCGGCGGCCAGCTCCGCCCACGGACGACCGTCCGGCGTTGCGCGCGAACCGGATTCGAATTCCGCGATCAGTTCGTCGATGTGCCGCGCCCTGCCCTGCTCGGCGTCGAACCAGGCGTTGTAGATCTGCAGGAAGATCCACTGCGTCCAGCGGTAGAACTCGACGTCGGTCGTGGCGACGCGTCGTCGTTCATCGTGGCCCAGGCCGAGGCGTCGGATCTGGCCGAGGTAGCGCTCGATGTTCTGCTCGGTCGTGGTCCGCGGGTGGGTGCCGGTCTGCACGGCGTACTGCTCGGCGGGCAGACCGAACGAGTCGAAGCCCATCGTGTGCAGGACGTTCTTCCCGGTCATCCGCTGATACCGGGCGAAGACGTCGCTCGCGATGAAGCCGAGCGGGTGGCCGACGTGCAGGCCCGCACCCGAGGGGTACGGAAACATGTCCTGGATGAAGAGCTTGTCGCTCGCGTCGGGCCCAGAGCCGTCGAAGGCCGAGAAGTCGCCGGCGAGCGGACCCACCGGGTTGGGCGCCTCATACGCGTGGCGCTCGCTCCAGATCTGCTGCCACCGCTGCTCGATCTCGCCGGCGAGGGAGGCGGTGTAGCGGTGTCCGGGTTCTGCTGAAGTCACTCCACCAGCGTAAATCGTGCGGATCGTCGGGCTGCATCCGGTCGGGGTGTCGATCGGTCGTAAACTGGGTCCGTGACCGTCCTGACCATCGCCGCTGCCGTCGTCGTCTTCGCGCTTGCCGCGATGTGGCTGACCGTCGGCGTGCTCGGGTTGACCGGCAGGTTGCCCGGCAGTCGCTGGTTCGGGGTTCGGTCCGCGGAAACCGTCTACTCAGAGGATGCGTTCCGCATCGCGAATCGCGTCGCCGGCCCGGGACTGATCGGCGCCGGGGTGATCCTCGCGCTGGGCGGGCTGCTCACGCTGGGCGTCGACGGCTGGTGGTCGTGGATCTTTGCGCTGGTTGCGCTGGTCGTGGCGCTGTTCGTCGTCGGCCTGGTCAGCGGGATCGGCATCCGGGCGGCGGAAGCCGCGACCGCCGCTGAATCGTCGGACGCCGGATGCGGATGCTGCGGCGATGATCACGGCGCCGCGTCGTCAACCGACGTTGCAGCTACGGACAGCCCCGCCGACGACTGCGGCGAGAGCAGTTGCGGAGCGTGCACGTTGCGCGGCATGTGCAGCGACGAGAAATCGGTGAAGTAGAGCCCACTCGATGCTGGTGCGCGCCCGCTCGGTGTGAGAACGCGCCCGCTCGGTGTGAGAACGCGCCCGCTCGATGCCTCGTCAGTTCCTCATGACGTCGATGGGGTGGGTGGCGAGGAGTGGGAGGGGCCACGGCTGGCGCCGCAGTACGTCGAACCAGACGTCGACGGTGGGCGGGGCGAGGAGGTCGCGCGGGAGCGCGGAGGCGATGAGCCAGCTGTCCTGATCGAGCTCGGACTCGAGCTGCCCGATGCCCCAGCCGGCGTATCCGGCGAAGATGCGGACGCCTTCGAGGAGTTCGGCGAGCTCGTCGGGATCGCCGTCGAGGTCCACGAGCACGACCCGGCCGTCGACGGGCCGCAACGACATCGACGACGACGCGTCCGCGCCCGGCTTCACGACGCCCAGGCACAGGGCCGCGTCCTGTTTGACCGGACCACCGACGAACACGGCGCGCGGCGAGGCCGCGAGATCGGTCCACTGCGGCAGGAGATTGTGGACCGCGGTCTGACTCATCTGGGTGAGCACGACGCCGAGACTGCCGCTGTCGTTGTGCTCGATCACATAGATCACCGACCGTCGAAACGTCGGTTCGATCAGGTCGGTGGACGCGATGAGCAACGATCCCGCGCGCACCCGATGCCGGCGCTCGCCGGATTCGTCCCACTCGCCATTACCCGCCGAATCCGGATAGGACTCGGGCGTCGGATCCTCTGCGTCGTCACCGCCGGCCACCCGTCAATCATGGCATGCCGATCAGCCGGAGGTCGGTAGTCTGTATGAGTGCCCGCCGCTTCTCTTCACCGCAGTACCGACATCCGTGCGATGTGGGTGGCGCTGAAGGAATCGGACGGCCTCGGACGCCTCCTCGCGGTCCGTTTGATGAGTCAGATCACCGACGGCGTCTTCCAGGCGTCTCTCTTCGGGGCCATCTTCTTCAACCCGGAACGTCATGCGGATCCGCTCGCCGTCGCGGGCGGACTGGCGGTGCTGCTGCTCCCCTATTCGCTCATCGGTCCGTTCGCCGGCGCCCTCCTCGATCACTGGGATCGACGCAGTGTTCTGATGTTCGCCAACGTGATTCGGGCGGCGATGATCGCGATCGTGTCGCTGTCCATCGCAACCGGTGCCCCCGACACCGTGGTCCTCATCGGCGCGCTCGCGGTGACGGGAGCAAGCAGATTCGTGGCCTCAGGTCTGTCCGCAGGGCTGCCACACGTGGCGCCGCACGATCTGATCGTCGGGATCAACGCTGTCTTCACGACCCTCGGTGCGGCCGTACTCGCCGTGGGTGCCGGCTTCGCCTTTTTGCTGCGCGCGATCTTCGGATCGGACAACTCGGGCAGCGCGATCACCGCACTGTCCGGGGTGATCATCGCGTTGCTCGCCGCTGCTCTCGCGCACGGCTTCACGCGATTGCGCCTGGGCCCCGATCATCCCGACGAACCCGGCTCGTCAGCAGTGCATGCCGTCGCCGTCGGACTTCTCCACGGGTTCCGTGCGGTGGCGCACACGCGCAGTGCGGCCGCCGCCCTCTCCGCGATCGGGATGCACCGTCTGGTGTTCGGTCTGAACACGTTGATGGTGCTCGTGCTGAGCCGCAACATCAGTCACGGCGACGGCCTCGCCCTCGTCTCGATCATCGCCGTCTGCACCGCGGCCGGTGCGCTTTTGGCCGCCGTGGTGACCCCGATCGCGGTGGACCGTGTCGGACGGCGGTCGACGATCCTCGGCGCGCTCGCCGTCGGCCTGCTCGCCGAACTGTCACTGCTCACCTTCAACGTCGTGGTGTTCGGGGTCGCGGCCTTTGTGCTCGGCCTGATCGGGCAGATCGCCAAACTGTGCGGCGACGTGGCGATGCAGGTCGACATCGACGACTCCGTCCGCGGCCAGGTCTTCTCCGTGCAGGACGCGGTGTTCAACGTCGCCTATGTGGTGGCCGTGTCCGTCGCCGCGGTCACGGTGGCCCCCGACGGCCGCACGCCCTTCATCCCGATCCTCGGGGTGCTGCTCTACGCCATCGGGATCGTCGTGGTGCGGGTGCTGCACGTCTCGCACCGCGAGGACACCGCCGCGCAGACGCCTCCGGTGCGCAGTTCCCTCTGATCGGGACCGTGTGAACGACCGATATCCCGGTGATGCTGCACGAAACGTCCTGATTCCGGAGGTTTCACGGGCGAAACGGCGCCACACTGCTCAGTTTCAGGACGATTCGTGCAGCACCCCGGCCCCTGGGGTCGCCTAATCGGAGGGTGTCGCCTCCCGGGTGGCGTCGGCGCGGCCATCGCCATCGGAATCGACGATGATCCGGTCGAAGGAGCCGTCACCATCGGAGTCGACGACCAGTTCCCGGCCCTGCGGGGTGGATCGGATCCGCACGTCGGGGCGGGCGTCACCGTCGAGATCGTGGGTGTCGTCAGGCTCCCCTGGTAACCGCCCTGAATCCACCGCATCCCACACCCGCTGGTCCCACAGCCCGCGCCCGGTGTCCCGGTAGATGCGCGGTTCAGCGCCGGTGTCGGCGCTTCCACCGCCGACGCCGCTTCCCTCGTCACCACGTCCCGCGTCGCCTTCCACTTCCACGTCCACATCGAGGATCACGGCGTCCGCGAGCGCGTCGCCGTCGGAGTCCCACATGGCGTCGTCGCGGGAGCCGTCACCGTCGAAGTCCAGGAGCACCGCATCTGGTGTTCCATTCGCGTCGACGTCGACATCGGCGGGCGAGGTCCAAGTGGTGGTGACGCCGTCGCCGGTGCCGAAGAGATACTCGATCAGCGGTTCCATGCATCCTTGGACGCAGCAGCGACTCCTCCGGTTCCATCGGATTCCTGCGCCGCAGGTCAGGCAACCTCCCCTGTCCGGCAGGTGGTGCGCTGGCGTAGGTTGGCCGGTGTGTATGTGAGCGAACTCGGGGAACAATGGCACGCCGCACGCATCCCACCGGCCGTGACGCATCTGGACTCCGCCGCTGCGGCGCGCTCCTCGGATGCGGCCATCAACGCGGTGACAGCTCACCTCTGGCGGGAGTCGGAGGTGGGGTCCTATGTCGCGGCCGACGACGCCGCCGAGGAACTCGCCGCGCACCGTCGCCACCTGGCATCGCTGATCGGACACACCCCTGACGAGGCCTCCTTCCGGGACAGCGCCCGCGCCGCCTTACGTGCGCTGCTGTCGCACTGGTCGTTGCCGGTGGCCTCGACGGTGTGGGTCGCCAAGAACGAGTTCGGTCCCAACCTCGACGAGTTCGAGCGCCGCGGCTACGCCGTGCGGGCCCTCCCCGACGCGGACCTCTACGGTCACGTCGACACCGACGCGCTCGAGAACATGCTGCAGTTCGAGCAGCCCGCGTTCATCCACATCTGCCATGTCGGGTCGATGTCCGGCGCGGTGCAGCCGGTGGCCCGCATCGTGGAGATCGCCCATGCCGCCGGCGTACCGGTCGTCGCCGACATGGCGCAGGCGGTCGGCCACGTCCCGACCGTCACCGGCGCCGACATCGTCTACGGCACCAGCCGCAAGTGGCTGGCCGGGCCGCGCGGTGTCGGATTCATCGCGGTGCGCCGAGATGCGTTGCGCGGTGTGGAGATCGACGACTCGGAGACGTTCATCGCCGGCAGGCTCGGTCTCGGGGTCGCGGTGAGCGAACTCCTCGAGATCGGGCAGCAGAAGGTGTTCCGCGAGTTGGCCCTCATCGGGCGCACCGCCCGGGAACGATTGCACGGTATCGGCAGTTGGGAGGTCATGGAGCCGATCGACGAGCCGTCGGCGATCATCACCCTCGCTCCTCCGCCGGGCTGGGAGACCTCCGATGTCGTGGCCGCCCGTGACGCGCTGCGTAACGTGGGATTGCTTGTGACAGCCGCGGATTCGTGGCGCGCACCCCTGTCCACCGAACAGGCCGTGCTGCGCATCAGCCCGCACCTCGACGTGCGACGCGAGGCTCTCGACCGCCTGGCCCGCGAGATCCGGACGATGGGGTACTGATCACAGCGTCGCGAGCGTCTTCTCGACGATCGCGGTGATCGCCGGCCGCGCGAGGCGGGCGTCGGCCTCCACCAGTCCGATCCGCGTGCGCCGGTGCAGCACATCATCGACGGTGAGTGCGCCCTCGTGGCGGACCGCGAACTCGATCTCCGCACGCGTCACGTCGATCCCATCGGCGATCAGCGACGACGCCTCGCCGGTCCGCGCGTCCCGGAACAGCGCCGCGGTCTCGCTGCCGTAGCGGGCTACCGTCGATGGCGGATACCGGCCGAAGGGTACGTCGCCGACGGCCCCGATCACGGCGAGTTCCGTTGTGACGCACGGCCCGGCATTCAGTTTTCCGACCGTAACGGCCGCGTCGACGGCGTCCTGGGCCATTCGACGGTAGGTGGTGAGCTTGCCGCCGACGACGCTGATCAGTCGATCGGTGACCTGTACGCGGTGGCGGCGTGAGACGTCGGCGAGTGCGCCGTCGGTCGCCATTCCGGCACCGGGGTCGATGAGCGGGCGCAGGCCCGCGAACGTCCCGATGATCTGATCCCGTGAAACGGGTTGTTCCAGTGCGGAATTGATCGTGGTGAGAAGGAAATCGATCTCGGCGTCGTCGGGCTGCGGTACGTCCGGGATGGGGCCGGGCGCGGCGACGTCGGTGACGCCGACGAAGACCCGATCGAGTTGTTCGGGGAGAGCGAAGACGAACCGGGAGATCGAGCCGTCGACGGGTACGGTGAGCGCTCCCGACGGATGACCGAACACGCCGGCGTCGAAGACGAGATGTGTTCCGCGACTGGGACGTATCGCGATGGTCGGGTCGAGGTGATCCGCCCAGACTCCGGTCGCGTTGATGACGGTGCGGGCGGCGACGTCGAACTGCTCGCCGGTCCGGACGTCGGTGAGGAGCGCACCGTCGGGGGTGACCCGCTCGGCACGGGTGTACGTGCAGATCGCGGCACCGAACGCGGCGGCGGTACGCGCGAGCGCGATCACCAGGCGCGCATCGTCGACGAGTTGTCCGTCGGCGCTGGTCACCGCGCCCCGCAATCCCGCTCGCGCGACCGTCGGACAGCGAGTCAGCGTTTCGAGCACCGAGATCCGGGCGGGCCCGGGCAACACCGACGACGGGGTGCGCACCGCCCGGCGAAGCAGATCGCCGGCGCGGAAGCCGGCCCGAATGGCAGAGATCGCCGGACGGGGACCGCGATCGGGCACGACCAGTCGAAGAGGCGAGATGATATGGGGCGCAATGGTTGTCATCAGGTGGTGGCGTTCCAGGGCGCTCTCGTAGGCGATCGGCAGCTGGCCGGTGGCGAGATAGCGGAGTCCACCGTGAACGAGTTTGCTGCTCCACCGCGAGGTCCCGTTGGCGAGATCGGCGGCGTCGACCACCGCTACCCGCAGCCCCCGCGACGCCGCGTCGAGCGCGGCGCCGACACCCGTGATGCCACCGCCGATCACGAGCACATCCAGCGGTTGCCGCGGATCGGCGAGCTCTTCAAGAGCGTGCCGTCGTCGAATGGCGTTGAGAGTACTCACTGTTCGGTCGTCAGCCGCGCGAGAGATCGGGGATGGTCGTCGGGCCGGCGGCCGGATCCAGATAGGAATAGAGCAGCCGGTACACCTCGGGCTTCCATGCGTCGCCGAGCGTCGCGTCGATGATCAGCGCCGAGGACACCGCCGTCTGACAGATCAGCAGCACGACCGAGGCGATGTGGTTGATGTCGCCGGCGCGGATCACCCCTCGATCCTGCGCCCGCCGCAGCCCGTCGGCGATGAGATCCAGCGCGGTGAGCTGCGAGGCGCCGAGGCGTCCGAGGACGTAAGGCGCCATCAGTTGACTCTGCTCGCGCCACAGCATTTCGATGAGTTCGCTCGACCGCAGCGCCTCCACGCCAAGGACGATCCGCGCCACGATGTCGTCGAGGGACGAGCCGTCGAAGCCGTTGGGTCCCAGGCTCGATTGCACGATCTGCACCACCTCGCGGGTGAGCAGCGACCGGATGACCTCGTTGACGTCGGCCCACCGCCGATACACCGTGGGGCGACTGACGCCCGCCTCGCGGGCGATCTGTGCGAGCGTGACCTTACGACCCGTGCGGCGGAGGAGGCACCGCCGGGCAGCGTCGAGAACCTGCTCACCAGGGTCGTAGGTTGCCATTCTGTGGGAGACTGTAACCCATGTCCGTCCGGCACGTCATGGTGCTCGCGAACCCCCAGTCGCGTCACGGCGGCGGCCAGGAGGTCGCCAACGCAGCGGTCGACGCGTTCCGCAGCAGCGGCGTCGACGCGGTGCTGGAGGTCGGCAGCGACGTGTCACACGCGTCGGATCTCGCTCGCGACGCGGCGTCGTCGGGTACCGACGCGCTCGTCGTCTGCGGCGGTGACGGCAGCATCCGCCTGGCCCTGGAGGCCAGCTACGGCAGCGGCACCCCGATCGGGGTCATTCCCGCCGGCTCCGGCAATGACATGGCCCGCAATCTCGGTATCCCCCTTCATGATCCGCTCGCCGCGGTCGAGGTCATCGTGGCCGGGCACACCCGTCGCATGGACATCGGCCGAACAACGTTTCCCGACGGAGACTCGCACCTGTTCACAACCGTTGCCGCCACCGGATTCGACGCCTCGGTGACCGAGCGCGCCAGCCGGATGGGATGGCCGAAAGGGCAATCGAGATACACCCTCGCAGCCCTGCTCGAACTGGTGCGGCTGCGCTCTCGCCACTACCGGATTCGTGTCGACGACGAAACCTGCGAGGAAGATCTCGTCTTCGCGGCGATCGGCAACGCGACGTCGTACGGCGGGGGAATGCAGGTCACGCCGGCGGCATCGATGTTCGACGGCGCCATCAATCTCACCGTGGCGCGGTATCCCGCGCGGCTGCCGCGCACCACCATCGCGCGGCTCTTCCCGACGGTGTTCAGCGGTGCCCACGTACGGCATGCGCTGGTGTCGACGTGGGTGGGCACCGAGGTCGAACTCTATTGCGATCCAACGGCTCTGGTGTCCCTCGACGGCGATCTCGTCGGTCAGCTGCCCGCGGTGTTCGAGGTCATTCCCGACGCGCTCGAGGTGTTCGCGCCGCCTGCGCAGTAGCCGTCGTGACCGGCCGGCCCGTCGTGCTCAGCGCTTCGCGAACGCGATCAGCGCGACACCGGCCGCGATGACCAGTCCACCGAGGCTGCCGAGATAGGCACCCGTGGTGAGCTCCCCGCCATCCGGCGGCAGGAACAGAGTGCTCAGAGCGCCGATCGCGGCTGCTCCGATCACCGCGATCGACCCGCGCTTCCACTCCTCGGTGTACTTGCCGAGCAGCCGCACCACCGCGACGACCGGCGCGACGAGGCCGGCCACCAGCAGCAGCCAGTGCAGTTTGACCGTGGTGAACTCGTAGGCCGGATCGCTGACCGATCCCCATCCGTTCACGGTGACCGATGTGTCGTCGGCGACGACGTTCCAGGCCAGGAAGTAGGACGCGATCACCACGACGGACCCGACGAGCGCGAGGATCGCGCCGATCGAGAACGGCTTGGTGACGTCGGCCGACGCGAACGCCGGCACACCGTGCTGTGCTTCCCCCTGCACTGGAAATCCCTGCAGCGGAACCTGATTCGGGGTCGCACCGTACGGATTGGTCGTGATGTCGGCCGGCGGCGCAACCGTGCCGGGCACCTCAGCACGAGTCGTCGGTCGGCTCGTGTGGGAGCAGCGAATCCTGGAGATCCTCGTGGAGCGGCGGCGAGCTCGTGCAGATCCAGGCCTTGGCGGTGTCGATGTCGGTGGTCTGCCGGTAGAGGGAGCCAGTGCCGTCGCCGGCGACGAGAATCGAGTCCGACGACGACGTGCGCGGTGCGAGCTGGAAGGTGGTGCCCGTCTCGCCGGGGACCAGCAGCGGCTGGATGCCCAGCGCATCGTACCAGCCGTCGGCGGCGAGGGTGAAGGTCAGCAGTTCGTGGGTGCTGGTGCCGACCGTGATCGCGTCGGGGCGGACCGTCAGCGTCGCGGCGTGGACGTCGGCGCGGCGCGCGACCTCGGTGACCTGTCCCTTCCCATCGACACGAAAGGCGGTGAGATCCCGTGAGCCGACGAGGATGTCGCCGTTCTCGGTGAAGCCCACCTGCGACGGCGCGCTCGTGTCGTCGATGACGGCGAGCGGCGTGGTGGCATCGGAGGTGAGGTCGTAGACGTAGGTGTGCGTGTCGTCGGCGCCGACGGCGAGGCGGGTGCCGTCGGGCGAGAAGGCGATGCTCCGGATGAGATCGGTGGGGCCGGTCAGGGGAGCCGAGCGCGGCCTGGGTTGGGCGGGGTTGCTCGTGTCCCACAGTTGCACGGTGACATCCGACGCGCCCGCGGCCAGTACGTCGGCGGTCGGGGAGAACGCCACCGAGGACGTGTAGCGGGTGTCGGTGGCGATGTCGGTGGCGAGTCTGGGGCGGGCGCGGTCGGCGGTATCCCACAGCTGGACGAGGCCACCGTTGTTGTTCGCCGTGGCGATCTGGGTCCCGCCGGCGTTGACGGCCACGCTTGGACGGTCATTGACCCTGCGCTGCAACGGAATTCGGCTGCGGTCCGCGAGCTTCCCGTCCTGAGCGGTCCACACGGTCAGCGCGGCGTCGGTGCCGGCGGTGGCCACCACCTGCCCGGTCTTCGACGCCCCGACACTGCTGATCGTCCCGCCCTGCCCGGTGTACACGTCCGGCGGGATGCTCCACACATCGAGTGCGCCGTCGTCACGGCCGACGAACAGGTGCGAGCCGTCGGGACTGAAGGTGCCCGCGAAGGTACGCAGCGTGCCGTCGACGGGGGTATTGCCCAGGGACCACAGGGGAAGTGCATCGCTCGGGTTCACCGTGTTCCACACGACGACGCTTCCGTCCGAGCGGGCCGACGCGAGCCGCGCGCCGTCGGGGCTGTAGGTCAGCGACCAGGATCCGCCGATGGTGTTCGGGAGTGCGGAGTTGCGGGCGACCGGGCTCGACGGGTCGGACACATCCCAGATCTGGGCGTTGGCGGAGTCCCCGGTGATCGCCAGGTCGCGGCCGTCGGGACTGAAGGCGACGGCGTGCGTGATGGACGGGAATCCGGTGAGGGTGGGGCCGGCGGGCGTCACGTCGTCGGGGGTGGCGGTGTTCCACAGGTGAACCACCTGATCGTCACCGCCGCTGGCCAGTACCTTCCCGTCGGGGCGGTAGGAGAGTGTGCGGACGGCGCTCGAGTGGGCGCGGACGACGGCGGCGGGCCGTGGATCGACGGCGGTGCCGACGCGGTAGACGGTGAGCGATCCGTCGTCGGCACTGGTCGCCAATTGTGTTCCGTCAGGCGAGAATCGGGCCATGTAGACGGTCCGACCGTCGCCGGGACGGAGTGTCGCGGTGGCCTTCGGTGCGGCCGGGTCGGACATGTCCCAGACGCGGACGGTGCCGTCGCCGCTCGCCGCGGCGAGCAACGGTTTGGTGGGGTGGAAACTGACCGCGGTGACGTAGTTGCCGAAGCCGCGCAGGGTCGCGACGGTCCGGTAGGACGCGGCGTCGTCCGACGATGCCCATAGCCGGACGCTGCGGTCGCCGCTGGCCGTGGCGACCGTGCTGCCGTCGGCGGAGACGGCGACGTCGTAGATGGGGCCGTCGTGGCCGGTAGCGGTGGTGGCCAGCGGCGTGCTCGCGGCGCCGAGGATGCGTTCGGACACGGACTCGTCGTCGGGATAGAGCTTGTGGGCGGCGAGCAACAGGCGTGCGGCGACGGTGGGGTTGGTGGTGCGGAGGCTGTCGATGTGCGACATCAGCGCGGCGTGCTCGGCGTTGTTGCGCTGCTGGGTCAGATCGTGTGCCTGGCGGAGACTGATGACGGCGGCGATGGTCGAGATCACCGCGAGGATGACGACGAGCCCGATGGCACCCGTGCGCACCATCCGGTTGCCGCGACGCTGTTCGACGGCCGCCTCGAGGAAGGCTTCGTTGTCGGCGGTGAGCAGGTGCCGGTAATGCTCGCCGACGGCGCTGCGTTGGAAGAGCGCCATTTCCAACCGCGAGCCGGTGTAGAGGAACGACTTGTGCTTGCCGTTGCCGGCCCAGGCGGCGGTATCGATGTCGAGTTGCTGACGCCAGAGATGGTTCTCCATGTCCGCGCCGATCCACGACTCGAGTCGCGGCCATGCGGTGAGCACGACGTCGTGGATGAGCATGATCGCGTCCTGCGAGACCGTCAGCAGCCGGGCCTGGGCGAAGACGTCGATGATCTCGTGAACACGTTCGGGGAAGCGGCCGTCGATGGTGGCCGGGTCCAGCGCGGTGCGCAGCGCGACACCCGACGGCCCGACGTGGACGAGCGCCATCAACAGCGAGCGGGCGAGATCGTGATCGTCGGGATCGACCGCGGCCCACGCGGCCTCCGCGGTATCGGCGACGGCGCGGGCGATGCCGCCGGAGGCGCGGTAGGCGGAGATCGTCATGCGGTTGCCCGAGCGCCGGCTCCACGTCACCTGCAACACGTGGGCGAGCAGCGGCAGCCGGCCGGCGCGATCACCCACACCCGACGCCGCGTGCAGGTCTGCGATGAGGACGTCGGCGAGCCCCGACTCGATGCGCCCGCCGGCCACCTTCACCGGTCCGGTGATCGCCTCACGCAATTGGGCGTCGGTCATCTCGGTGACGATGACGCAGCGGCGCTGCCAGGCGCGGGCGAGGGTGGGGAACTCGACGCAGTGGCCGAAGAAGTCCGCGCGCACACCCACCACCACGACGCCGTCGCGGGCGAGCTCCTCGAGCTGGCCGATGACGTGGCGGACCGCGTCGTCGGAGTTGGTGAAGACGTCCTCGAACTGATCGATGACGACGATCTGTGCGGTTGTGGTTGTGTCGGCGGGAGGCTCGTCGTCGAAGTGGAGACCGTCGGCGTCGATGACGGCGGGACGCGGCGTCGGGACGCCGTCGGCCCGGGCGATCCCGGCGCCGAGCAACGATGATTTTCCGGCGCCGGAGACGCCGGCCACGATGACGATGCGGGGGGCCCCTGACTCGTCGGCGAGCGCCCCGCGGATCACCGCGGCGAGTTCGTTGACGAGGTCGTCGCGGCCGAAGTAGACGGCACGGTCGTCGGCGGTGAGGGAGGCCAATCCGAGGAACGGCCGGTTGGTCGTCTCGACGTCCCGCGACTTGCCCGGGTCGTCGGTGTCGGAGTCGGCGGCGGCCGGGTCCGCGGACCACAGGTCCTTCCACTGCGGGATCGTCAGGACGTTGTCTTCGCCCGCGGAGACGGCGCGCGAGGTCAACCAGACGAGCAGCGGCTGGACGGTGGAGAACTCCTTGGGAAGGTGCCGTCCATTGCGCCAGTCACTGATCCGCTGGCCGGAGACCGGTGCTCCGGCCGCCGCACACGCCGAGGATGCGGCACGCAGCGTGGGACGGCCCGCCTGTATGAACAGGCGTGCCAAAGCCGCCCCGAAGGCAACCTCACGCTTTCCGCTCCCCGATACGGACACCCGATTCAGGGTAATTAACCGCCCTTCACTCGCCCAATTCCCGACGGTGAGTTGAGTCACTCGACTGAGTCCTACGCATGGGTTCCCGGCGGAAACACTCCGGGAAACCGTCGGGGCTTTTCCGGTCCGGAATTTCCAATCTCGCGCTGACCTGTACCTTCACCTCTCTATACGTGAGGGTCGCTGGCTCGGCCGGCGTTTCGCTGGTTTCGTGATGGCAACGCAGCGTTGGCCGCCACGAGTCCGCACCGAACGTGCCTCGGGGTGGCACAGATGTCGGGGGTGTGTGGGCTTGCGACGGCCAACGCTGCGGAGCGGTACGACGGCCCGGCGACGCCGATGACGACCGCGGTCGGCGGCGGCCACAACACGCGCGGACGGTCGGCGGTGAACACACGAGGGGGTGCGCACCGCCGGCCGTACGCCGCACCGGAGTCCGGCGGGGTGTCACGTCCAGCGGGTCATCGCGTCCGGGAGGTGGCGCCCAGCGGGTTACGACGTCGCGTCGCCGACCTTCGTCACGGCCTTCACGAAGAGGTCGTTGAACGCCGCCTCGTCGGGAGTGTCGAGGCCGCCGGAGGTCACCGAGACGGTGTACCCGTTGATCGCCGCCCAGCCCATGAGCGTCGTCGTGGTGACGTTCTGACCCTGATACGCCGTGACGGACTTCTGCTCGAAGACGGCTTCGTCGGTGGCGGGCGTGGAGGGTGCTTGCTTCTTGGTGTAGGTGGCGGTGCTCGTCGCTCCCGCGGCCTGCCCGGTGTTGATCTTGATGGTGATCTCGGCGCACTCGCCGGTCATCGACTTCTCGATCTTGCCCAGATCCTGGGTGGTCGGCACGACCGTGGCCGCCAACGAGGTTGCGCCCTTGGTTGCGACGATCAGGCCGAGTTGGGAGACGTCCATAGAACCGGGGATCATCTCCGGCTGCACGCACTGCGGCGGGTCGACGTCGGCGCCCTTCGTCGCGTTCAGGATCTGATCGACGGTTCGTTGGAAATCGGACTCGGGGATCGGGGTCTCGGTGTAACCGGCCGGGAGATCGGCGGAGGTGACGATGAGTTCCTTGCCGGACTTGGTGGCGGTCGGCGTGGTCTGTTCGCCGGTGGCCGACCCGTCGGTCGAGCAGGCGCCGACCGTGAAGACGGCAGCACATGCCAGTGCGGCGACGGTGCCGCGGCGGAATCGACGATTGATGAACATCTCTGGGTCCCCCCGTTCTGTGGTGTCCCGGGAGTCTAACCGTCGCCCTTGCCCATCAGATCCCGGATGTCGCCTGCGGTGATCGCGGTGCCGAAGAGATCGCCGTCGTCGATGACGGCGTCGAACAGTGCCCGCTTACGTTCCTGCAGGGCGACGACGGTCTCCTCGACGGTGCCGGCCGAGACGAGTCGGTACACGGTGACAGGACGCGTCTGGCCGATGCGGTGGGCGCGGTCGACGGCCTGTGCCTCGGCCGCGGGGTTCCACCACGGATCGCAGACGAAGCAGTAATCGGCCTCGGTGAGGTTGAGCCCGAAACCGCCCGCCTTGAGGCTGATGAGAAACACACGAGTGGTGCCGGAGGTGAACCGGTCGATCTCGGCGGCACGTGCGGGTGCGCTCATGGAGCCGTCGAGGTAGCTGTAGGGGACCCCGACCTCGTCGAGGCGCCGGCGGACCAGGTTCAGGAAGCCGGTGAACTGGCTGAAGACCAGCGCCGAGTGGCCTTCCTCGACGAGCTCGGGCAGCTTGTCGGCAAGATAATCGATCTTCGACGACGGGACGTCGGCGTGCTGGTCGTCGACGAGGGCGGCGTGCAGGCTCAGTTGGCGGAGCATGGTGAGGGAGCGGAAGATCTCGAAGCGATTCTGCTCGAAGTCCTCGATGAGCCCGAGCACCTTCTGCTGTTCGCGATTGAACCGGGCGCGGTAAATCTTCTCGTGGCGCGGACTCAGGTCGAGGGCGACGGTCTGCTCCTGCTTCGGCGGCAGATCACCGACGACCTGATCCTTCGTGCGGCGCAGCATGACGGGTTTGATGCGGCGGCGCAGGAGAGCGAGCCGGCCACGCCTGTCGCCCGACTCGATGGGTCGGCGGAAGAACTCGATGAAGTGCCGGGGTGTGGGGAACAGCCCGGGTGTGGTGATGGAGAGCAGGGCCCACAGCTCCATGAGGTTGTTCTCCATCGGCGTACCCGTGATGGCCAGTTTCAGGTCTGCGGGGATGCGGCGAGCGCACTGGTGGGTCTTGCCGTCGTGGTTCTTGAGAAACTGCGCTTCGTCGAAGATGATGACCGACCACGGGAACTCCGCGAAGGTGTCGTACTGGAGGCGGAACAGCGTGTAGGAGGTGACCGCGATCGTCGAGTCACCGATCTGTTCGTCGACGGGCCCGTGGGTGCGTACCGAGGAGATCGCGCGGATCGTCGTGTCGGGCAGGAACCGTTCGGTCTCCTTCACCCAGTTTCCGACGACGCTGGTCGGCGCGATCACCAGGAACCGTGCGTCGGGTGTGGTCTCCAGCGCGGTCGCGATCAGTGCGAGTGTCTGGATCGTCTTTCCCAAGCCCATGTCGTCGGCGAGGATTCCCCCGATTTTGTTGTCCCAGAGGAACTTCAGCCAGGTGAGGCCGTCGCGCTGATAATCACGGAGCTCCGCCCGCAGGGCCGCGGGCGTGTCCGCGGGAGTCGGCGGTGTCGCCTGAGCGAGGGTGACGAGGCGTTCGCTCCAGGCCGTGAGATCGGCGTCGACGACGCCGAGTGCGAACAGTTCCTCCCACAGGGTCGCGTTGACGGAGCCGCGCCGGATGCGGCCGCATTGGATGTCGCCGATGTCCCTGGCCTCGTCGAGCAGATCCACCAGGCGTTCCAGCGATGGGTGATCGAGGGGGAAGTAGGTGCCATCGGGCATGATCATATGCGTTGCGCTGCTGCGTAATTCGCGAAGCAGAACGTCGTAGGGTACGGCTTGCCCATCGATGGAGACGTGGATGCGCAGGTTGAACCAGTCGCTGCGAGGATCATCGCCGAGGCCGAAGGTGATGATCGGTTCGGTTTGTGCGGCGCGGAAATCCGTGTCGATACCGAGTAGCCGCACCCGGACGTCGGGGCGCTGCCGCAAGCCGGGGACGACCTCACCGCAGAGGCGCGCGGTGTCCACGCGGCTGTAGGTGTAGCGGCGCGCCAGGAGCTCCGGCGTCGCCTGGGAAATGGCCTTCTCCGGATCGATCATGTTCTTGAGCAACTCGTAGCTCGCTTCTCTGGTGGCGCCGGCGCGCATGAACTCGTGCTGCGCGTAGCGCACTGCCTGCATGGGCCACCGATTGCACGTCGACGCGACGGCGCGCATCGTGTCGGCGAGAGGCTCCCAGAGGTCGGCCTCGGCCCGCATATCTCGGAACGAAGCGTTCATGCGGACCGAGTTACGCTCGAAAATCCCTTGTGTTCCGTCGATCTCGTAGCAGAGCTGCCAGTAGACGAGTGAGCCCTGGTCGGTGCCCTCAACCGTTAGTAGAGGGAATGGCCCGCGGGCGACGGCGGCGTCAAGGGCGCCGGTCGGGTCGTGAATGGCCAGCGAGGCTTGCAGCGCGGGCAGCACCTCGGCGCGGAACTCGGGCACGTCCGCGTCAGGGATACGAATCGTCGAATGATCGACGAGTTCGGCGACAGCGGGCTTGTTGACGGAGGCTGCGACCGACCCGAGGAACAGTGTCTGCTCGGCGACGAGGAAGAACCCGTGCGGGAGCATCTCGCTGTAACCGTCGAAGGGTGGGGCGTAGCGCTTCTCGTGAGAGTCGACCGTGGAGTGCCCGCCTGCGCGGCGGAGCCCGGCACGCAGGACGATGCCGTCACCATCGCGTTCGACGTGCAGGCCGAGTTCGGCGTCGTGGACGATCTCGACGGTGGATGCGGCCTCGTCCGGATCTGCCATCAGCGCGATACCTGCATCGCGTGCTGATGTGAGGAGATCCCAGATATCTTCGGGCGCCCGTTCCACGACAATGCACGCTGTCTCGTCGTCGACTGCCCCGGCGGCGATGGCGGCCCGCGCCAGGGTGCGAGCCGCCCGGACATGTTCTGGGACAAGCGGACTGGCGTCGTCGTCATACTCGAAGTCAGCGGTCGAACTGTCGCCGAATTGATCCCAGGTGACCGAGGGCCGCCATCTGCCAAGGGCATCGGTGACCACCGGAAGGATGCGTAAGCCCGGGTCTCGTGCATCGTCGAGATCGGGGAGGATGAACAGGAGGCCCACACGTGCGCGGGATGGAGTCGCCACTGGGCTGACTGCCGTGCTGCCGCGCGTCTGGGCCACGGTGTCGAGCGCGGTGCGCCAACCGGGAACCACACCTCCGGAAACGTGGCGGTTGGCGGCCGTCTCGTCCAACATCACGGCAACGGCGTGTTTGCAGTAGAGGGTAAGCGGGCACGAGCACTGCGATCCGACGACTTGCCGTCCACCACCGGGGGTCCCGAGGAACCGGATCTGCGCGGCGTAGGAATAGCCGTCGGGATCGTCGCAGGTGCCGGAGAGTTCGAGTCCGGACTCCGACCATTCGCGAGTCAGCACGTGGCCGTCGCGCGCGAGCCGAGAGCCGGCGGCAACGGCACTGCCGAACCGCCCGGCGAGATACTTCTCGTCGACGATGAGAGGTCGAAAGTCGTTCATACGGGCCAGATTAGGTTCCGCCTACGACAGATCGAGGATCACATGTGAGTTGTCCACAGGTTGCCGCGAAATGGTGGGTTGTGGACAGGTTGGGGCTGGCCCCTAGCTCGGATAGCCGGCGGTGACCGCCTGCGCCAGGACCCACGCGGTGTCGGCGTCGGGGTTGACGTAGGTGACGAGTTCGGGGGTCAGCGGCGCGCGACCGAGGACCTTGACGACGGCGGCTGCGTCGAGGTCGAGTTCGTGGTAGTCGGTGAGCGCCTCGGTGACCTCGTCCGACGACCACTCGACGACATCGCGGAACAGGTACTCCAGGCCTTCGAGTTCCTCGTCGACCTCGTCGGGTGGATCGAAGTCCCGACCCCTGCCACGACCGGTCGTCAGGTAATTGCCACGCGCACAACGTGATTGCCGGTATCGCCGAATCGGGTTCGGGCGCGTAGCGGTACTTGCCGTCGACGTCGGGGTCGGTGACGTAACCGGCGAACTGCGACGGCAGGTCGTCGAGAAGCCCGTCCCACAGCCGATTACGTTGGTAGTGAAGGGGATTCATGGCGGAGTCGCGGTAGTAGCCGCGCAGGTAGGTGCCGGTACGGGAGAACACCGCCGACCACTCGTTGCCCTGCCCGTCCTCCCAGGTGGCCAGCGCGGCGTCGGGGCGCCAGGTGTCGTTGTATCGGAGGTGGGCCGACGTTGCCTCTTCCGCGCTGCCGGCGATGATGGCCTCGAGGACGGCGCGCGCCTGACATCGCCGTCGAAGCTCCGGTGACGACGGCACATCGAGATGGGGATGGGGTGGCATGCGGCGATTGTGCCGTCAGCATCGACGATCCGACGCACTGAATCTGGGTAAGTCGGTTGGGCGATGGACACGACGCCGCCCCGCTCCAGTACGGAGCGGGGCGGTGTTCAGGGTGCTACTCGGCGAGATCCCGCGGCGCATTGGAGTGTACGAATATGTGCTCTACATCACAGTCCGTTTTGCGCGAGAAGCCTGCCTTTAGCCCGTTCGGTGTACCGGCCCGCACACCTGCACGAGGCAGACACCGGACCCCACACCAACCGGCCGAGCGCTGAGCCATAATCACCCGATGAGTTCGACACTCTCCCGGTGGCTGCCGGGACTCGCCGTGGCGCGGAACTACGACCGCAGCTGGCTGCGTGGCGACATCGTCGCCGGCATCGTGCTGACCGCGCTGCTGATCCCCGCGGGTATGGGCTACGCCGAGGTCGCCGGACTCCCGCCCGTGACCGGCCTCTACGCCACGATCGTCCCGCTGATCATCTACGCGCTGGTCGGGCCGTCGCGCATTCTGGTGCTGGGACCGGACTCCTCACTCGCCCCGATCATCGCGGCGGCCATCATCCCGCTGGCCGCGTTCGACGGCGAGCGCATCGCGTTGGCCGGAGTCCTCGCGATCGAGGTCGGTGTCATCCTCCTCATCGGCGGTCTGCTGAAACTCGGGTTCGTCACCGACCTGCTGTCCAAACCGATCCGCATCGGCTACCTCAACGGCATCGCACTCGTGGTGATCCTGAGTCAGCTTCCCAAGCTGTTCGGGTTCAGCATCGAGGCAGACTCCATCCTCGGCGAGATCACCGAGATCGCCCGCGGCATCGTCGACCGCAAGTTCGAGATACTACCCACCGTCATCGGAATCACCTGTCTCGCGGTCATTCTCATCATCAAGCGGTTCAGCAAGATGGTTCCTGGAGTGCTGATAGCCGTCGTCGGCGCGATCGTCGTCGTGTGGGCCCTCGGCTGGGAGGACGATCTCCCCGTCGTCGGCGGCATGCCCCGCGGATTCCCCGCGCCGGCGCTGAGCGGCGTCGACCTCAGTGATGCTCTCGCCCTCATCGGACCGGCCGCCGGCATCGCGCTCATCGCCTTCGCCGACACCAGCGTCCTGTCCCGGACCTTCGCCGCCCGCGCCGGTGACAGCGTCAACGGCAGCCAGGAGATGGCCGCGATCGGAGCCTCCAACATCGGCTCCGGATTGCTGGGCGGCTTCCCCATCTCGGCGTCGTCGTCGCGAACACCGGTCGCCGAGCAGGCCGGCGCGCGCAGCCAACTCGCACCACTGACCGGTGCCCTCCTGATCGTCGTCTTCATTCTCGTCGCACCCGGCGTCACCGCGTACCTGCCGTCGTCGGCGCTGGCCGCGGTCGTCATCTCGGCAGCCTTCTCGCTGATCGACGTCGAGTCGGTGCGCGAGCTGTTCCGCGTCAGCTGGGTCGAGGGGGCGCTGTCGATCGCGGCGTTCCTGGGCGTCGCGCTTCTCGGTGTGCTGGAAGGCATTCTGGTGGCGATCGGCCTGGCGTTCATCGCGTTCGTGAACCAGGCATGGCGGCCCTACCGCACCGAACTCGGACGCGTTCCCGGCGTCCGCGGCTATCACGACGTCACGCGCAACCCGACCGCCGAGCGCATCCCCGGCGTCGTCATCGTGCGTTTCGACGCCCCACTCTTCTTCGCCAACGGCGGCCTCTTCGACGACTTCGTGCGCGGCGAGGTCGAAAAGGCGTGGGATGCGGGGCGCTCGATCCACACCGTCATCCTCGCTGCCGAACCGATCACCGAGATCGACGCGACCGCGATCGACGAGATCGTCGAACTCGACGACTACCTACGCGGCAACGCCATCACGCTGATCTTCGCGGAGCTCAAAAGCCCTGTGAAAGAACAACTCCTGAAGTACAACCTCACCATCGACGGCGCGCCGCGCTTCGACGAATCACGCTTCGCCCCGACGACCGGCGCGAAGGTCGACGAGATCACCGGTCACCTGCGCACCGATATCGGAGACGACGACAAACGCTGATCTGTCGACCCCGAATCAGGGCCGACGCGGTTGACGCTTGTGCCGCCTGGCGGGTCGATTTCGTCAACCTCGTGGCGAGCGAGGTGATGTCAGCGAGTCGCGACGGCAGTAATACCGGCGGTCGCCACGGTCACGGCCGCCACCGACGGCCATGCACCGATCTTGTTGGCCAGGGGATGCGACGCCCCGAACCCACCGAGGTACGTCGTCAGCAGCCCAGCAGCGACGACGGGGCTCTGCTTGGCCCACTCGCGCGTACAGTACGCACCCGCCGCGGCGAGCACGACACCGCCGAGCGGACGAACGCCGCTGAAGCGCGCCGTCGCATAACCACCGACCAAACCTGCTGCGACCACGGGAACCGTGGGACTGACTGCCATGAGGCGAGCGTAAAACCTGCGGATCGCCCCACGAAACCGCGGGTCAGTCTCCACCCACCGCAACCTCGCGGCGCCGCAGAACCTAAAAGAACCCCCGTCGCGAATCTTGCCGACCCAAACCCGGAACGACAAAGCCGCGACATCTTCGACCGATGTCGCGGCTTTGCTCGAGGTGGTGAGCAGTTTAGGTTGGCTGCTCACCACGGCTACCTGATAACGGTGTCCGGGGAATTTCGACGCGATCTCCGGGGAATTTCACGGGCTGCCGTACCGGTTCTGACCCGTGCGCAGTGGCCCCTGTGATTCTGCCGAGCGTCACAGTTTCAGTGACTCGCAGTTCCATGATGTCGGCGGGAGTAGCGGGCCAGGCGCCGTTCAGGTCAGGGGACTTGCGCGGGGTGCTGAATCTCCGGGCAGTTTGCCGACACGGAAACGCAACGAGCCCCAGCCGAGTAGGCCGGGGCTCGTTGATGGCGAGATGTCTCGCGGAAATGCGGCTCAGGTGCGTGGTGGTGTGCGCGCCGGTTCGCGATTGAGGTCCCTGCGGAGCCGTGCCCACTTCCGCTCGATTGATTCGCCCTTCGCTGGTCCGACCTCACGGAACCGTTGAATCTCTCGGAGGTTCGCGACAGCGAATGCCATTGCGATGATGATCCTCACCAGCGCTTCCCGACGAGGCCCTATCTTCAGGTTGTCGAGGCCGGCCACGGCGCGCGACTTCACGACGTTGAAGCGCTGCTCGGTGAGCGAGCGTGCGGCTTCAAAGTAGATGGCGTGGTCCCACGACAGCGGGATGAACTGCGAGTGCTGATGCAGCCTGACCTGCTTCTCAGTGAGGGTGACAGTCACAGACCTGCGACGACAGCACCGGTAGTCGGGCACGTCTGGGCCGGGCGCCACTTCGGCGAGGTCGACTCGCCCCTCGGTAGCGGGGTTGTGCCATCGCGTGCACCTGATGTTGCCCAGCGACGCTGGACAGGACAACTCCATCTTGACGGCCCGCGCTGGTGGAGCGATGGTGCTCGGACGTCCTGCTTTCGCGTTGGCGATCCACGCCCGGCGGTTCACTCCCATCGCCAGTGGCAGGTACTCCTTGAGCCAGGTGTCGTGCGCCTCCCACTGGTCATAGAGCTCTGGGTTCTCGGGGTCGCGAAACACGCGTAGCGGTGAGACTTCTGGCCTGCCTTCGGTGAGGCGCGAAACCATTGGGCAGAACCAGACTCCATCGACCTGAACGGGACCGGGAAGCTCGTCCTCACCCGGTCGAGTGCCGACCGCGACGAGCACACGATCCGTCCAACGTTCTGAGTAACGGAAGACACCGGCATAACCGTTGTCGACTTGCCACTGCCCCATCCGCTCGTCGGTGTAGCCCTTGTCCCAGGTGACCATCGGTAGGCGGGCGTTGCCGGTTTTTCGCTGGTCAAACCCATTTGCTCGGTGGAAGCCGACGGCGGTGTCGAGTCCATCGAACGAGCCGGATGAGGGCCGGTGGACGGCGATGCCGGTGAATACCGTGGGCGTACTGTGCAGCGCGTCGGCGGGACCGATAGCCGAGACCGCGGTGACTTCCAGACGCCATCCGCTATCCGTGATGATTTTCTTACCTTGGGAATCGACACGACTATTGGACTCGATCGCCTGCAGCGCGCCATAGTGAGCAGCGCCGCGTTGCTTGCCCGGATGGTTGCCGAGGCCGTAGGTGTGACCGGCGAGTTCAAGTTTCGTTCCGTCGACAACCAGGTCGCCGCGTGCACCCTCCAGCAGAGTGCGATCAATCGGGGCGACCACGATGGCGTTGCTGAGCTCTGTCAGTCGCTGTTCCGCGAGTTCGTTGGCGGCGCGCTGCGCCGGTGTCAGCGCTTTGGTGCGCGATCGTGTAACGACCACATCTTCGCGCCGCAACGGGTGCTCTGGTGCAGGATCGACGCACGCGAAGACCGTCTCCAGCCAAGTTCGAAAGCTTGCCAACCCCTTCTTGTAATTGGCGCGCAGGTCCGCAAAGCTGTCCTCTCGCATGCCGACCTTCTCCAACTGCTCCGGGGTGAAGTCCGACAGGCACCGGTATACCTGAGCGATTGTTCGCGGCAGACCAAGGAGCATGCAGCACGCCAACGCGGAGATGAAGGCTGCCACCGTGAATGGCAACCTTGGTCGTCCGCCCTGTCCCTGGCGTCGTTCGCCCCGCCAGGACCCAATAAGTTCCTCGGCATCCGAGCCCCGCACGATGAGAAGGGCTTCGTTGAAGACGTGGTCGGAGACGGTACAGGCGGGATAGTTGTGATGGGGATGTACGGCCATGTCAGGATTCCAATCGGTGATCGCGGAGGGCACGCATCTGGTGGAGCAGCACGTGGCGTGCGACGTCGCTAGGCTGTGGTCCCATCAATGCGCGAATCCCGCGGACGTCGATGATCCCGGCGACAGCGGTGAAGTCCGCAAGCGGCAAAACCGCAGCTTGCTCCAACATCCACTTGTGCCGCAGTGCGTTGGGGTCGACCCGGACAGTCAAGCCGCGCGTGTCCAGGTCGCTGTTGATTCGGTTCGCGGCGTTACGCTCAACCTTGGTCTTGCGGCCTGCAGCGAAGATGTGCGGGTGCGGAGCGGTTGCGACCAGCCCGCGCAATCGATGTGCCCGTGCAGCATCGAGGACGGGAACACGGCGCGGAGCGTCTTTCGCTGTTCCCAGCGTTATGACGAGAACCTTCTCACCGGCCACGTCGACGTCATCGAAGTCCTTGCATCGCAGCGTCTTCAGCTCCGATACGCGCGCTCCCGACCCAAGGATGACATCGAGCATCAACAGCAGCACACGACTTCCCTTGTCTCCCAACGTAGGAGCGAGGCTGTACAGCGTGCGGATGTCGTCATCGCTCGCTGCTGCTGTCAGTGGCGACCTGGGTGACGATCCGGTATGCGCGGGCGGGTACTCGCCCGGATAGAGAAGCCTGCCGATCGCGTACAAGTAGTACCGGACAGTCCTCTGGGTCGGCCGTCCGTGTTGCTCCATGTAGCGGTCCACAGCCGGTCGGCGCAACGCTCGGCGTGCGTCGATGACGCCGTTGGCTTGGTAGAAGGCGATCAGCAACCTGACCAGCCCGGCTACCGTGTCATGATCCACAGCCTTCGAAGTGAACGGTCGCATCGCTTGCAGTCGCGCCGCCTGCTCCAAGGCCTCGGGCAGAATCGCTCTGTCGCCCTTACGAACTCGGATTCGGATTTCCCGCAACCGGTTCAACCGATCCAGGGCGAGTCCGTCGACGGAGATCGGAACGACTTGCCCCTCAGCGGCAGTCGTCTCAATCGAGGCAGTGCGGGGCTCGTCGACGATGCGTGGCGCGGGGCCGCCCGCGTGCCGCGCCATCACCGCTCTCCGATCGACACGCACGAGATCGGCTTGAGTTCGTGCCGAGGGCACGCTGAAATAGACATGATGTCCTTCCATGTGACTGGTGGGTTGTCGAATGCGGCGTTGCCGCTCCGTGGGGGGCCGGGGCCAACCGGCCCTCCCACGGCACACCGGAACTCGAATGCTCCGGTGATACGAGACGCGATGCGTCAACTAATCCGGATCGTGGAATGCTGCGGCGGCGGAATGCCTGTTTGCGGACACCACCAGGCATCAATCGCGTCGCCGAGCGCTGCATCATTGGCAGCGTCGACCGCGAGAGCGGTGGCACTACGATTGACCATGCGGTCGCCTTCTTACTGTCAGGTGCCCGAAGGGGGTAGGCGCTGTTGGCGCAGCGTCTGCTCCCGCCCCTTCCTCCTGTAGGAGGCGGACACTGAGGCGACTGTACCGAGGCAGTCACATTTTCCTCGCACCTGAGGCGGCGTGTCGCAACACTCATGACGTGGCATGACGAACTCAGATCGAACCAGAAATCATGATTACCTATGCGCTAGACTGATGGCTCCACACACACCACACACAATTCGCGCATCCTTGCCTTTCAGCTGTCGGAGGTCGCGTGTAGATGGACATCATGAGCATTCGCGCATTGAAGCCCGCGTCATCCGTCGAGCAACTACTCCATCATCGACAGCACTATCCGGACCTCGCCCCGTGCATGAACCCCGAGTGCCGTGAGAACTGCAGCTACCCTGGCGACGTTCGTGGGCGGAGACCCTTGTACTGCTCACCCGACTGCGCGCGAGACTTCGCCGCGAAACGATACGCGCTAGTCCATGAAGTCCAGGCGCTTGAGGCTGCGATCGGTGCTGCTGGTTCCCAAAGCAAACTTGGCGGTAGCCTTCGCAAGCAATTGGCACATGCTCGTTGGCATCTGGCGCGCTACGGCGGTGTCGAGACTCCGACCGACTGACCAAGGGGTGGCTGCGGAGTTAGGTCCCGAATTGGGACGAGCGATCGCTTAGCATAGGCCGACCCTGTCCGCGTGACGAACCTGCAAGCAGGTTGTGCTATCTCCCAACCAGCAGCAAATCAACTTGTGCCCTGGTACTTTGCGCGGTGCGATTGAAGTGGAAGCGTGCGTTACGACTTCTCGAATCCCGTTGCCCGTTCGAGTTGCCACGCACAGCCGAAGAGTATCCGCTTACCCCGATCCTGTGTCGGCCGCCGTGAAGCCGTCCTAACGGAGTCAAGCGCGGTTTAGCCTGATGCAAAGCCGCACACCGCGGAGAATCAGTGCCAAGCGTCAGCGCATCAATTGAAGGGGCTCCGCCTGCCCGGCGAAGGGGAAGTGTGACGAACAACGATCAGTTCTTCCAGACCAAACAGGCCGCCGCCGTGCTCAAGCATGGCATCCTCAGTCGCTATCCGACAGTCTTCGCGACCATGACAGGAGCGGGCAGCGCCGACGGACGGGTCGTGTATCTCGACGGGTACGCCGGACCGGGACGCTACGAACCCGAGAATGGAGGCGCCCACGGAGAACCCGGGTCTCCGCTACTGGCCATCCAGACCGCAGCGACCGTCAGGGCGTGGCGGCGCAACCTGCATTGCATATTCGTGGAACGCAAGCGCGCCTACGCCGACAACCTCCGCGCGGTCCTCGGACAGGAGGCAAGCGACGACCTGTGCTATGAGGTTCTTGATGGCGATGTGCAAGATCATATCGACTACGCCTTGGCTGTTGCTGGCTCGTCGCCGCTGTTCGTCTTCCTCGACCCGTTCGGTACCGCGCTGCCCTATGTCGATCTTCGGGACAAGCTACTCAAGCGCGACGCGAGGTTGAAGACCGAGGTACTCCTCAACTTCAACGTCAACGCCGTCAGTCGGATTGGCGGGTACCTAACGGGTGAGCTGAAGGACGATGAGACGACCAGCACAGGGCGCTCAGCGACGCTGGAGCGGATGGACAAATTTCTCGGCGGACAGTGGTGGCGTGACACGTTCAGCGAAGCACGCAGGCTAGACGCAGACGGATCCGCCGCCAAGGCAGCGCTGCACGTTGTCGAACAGTTCCGCTTGAAGATCCAGGCGGACACTGGCTTCGAATCGTTCGCGGTCCCGATTCGGCGCCGTCCCGAACACCACCCGTTGTTCGTGATGCTGCTCTTCTATCGTTACGAGGGAGCCCCGTACCAGTTCAATGAGTCCGCCTCAAAGGCGAACGAAGACTGGCGCCGCTACCTCAGCGACATCGCTCGCGAGGATCGGCTGGCGTCCATCGACGACGGAGAACTACATCTCTTCGACGTCGAACTCGCCAACTACACCTCCGATTACCTGGCAGAGCAAGCACGCGAAGCTGAACACAAGCTCGATCAGCACTGGATCAGTCTAATAACCAACAACATTCGAGACCTGGTCGCGCGCGGCCCGATACCCGTGTCGTCCCGGATAGGTGCAATCCTCGGCACTACGTTAGGACTTGCGCGCGAGAAGCACCTCACACGAGCGTGGGACACACTCGCCGGCGACAAGGTCGTTGAACCGCGTGACAAGCAGGTCAAGCCCCGCAAGCAGACGATTCAGCCTACTGGCCAATAGCAGCGTCGTTAGGCATCTCGTCCCACAAACGCCCGTCGAGCTCACGGCCTGACGCCTTCGGCGTCCGACCGCCCCACTGCTTGAAGAAGAACGGAACATCCGCTCCCTGGCATGCGTCGCGAATACCGCGTGCCCAAGTCAGATCCATCGGGCGATAGCGTGGACCTGACTCGCCTCCGGCGATCACCCACGACACGCCGTCGAGATTGATTCCGTCCAGCGGTCCCAACAATGGTTCGCAGGAAAGGAACCGCACGGCTGCGGGAACAGCTCGCAGATCGTCCACTCGCGACAAAACGTCCGCATTCTCCACCGACACTCCCATCCACAGGTTCGATGGCCAATCGAGCTTGTCGGCGACCTTGCGCAACCGTGTCGACCGCTTCGTGAGCACCTGGTAGGTGTGTCGCGGCGTGTCGGCCATGACGTCGAAGACGTCACGCACGAAGCTCAACGGCACTTTGGCGTGGAACAGGTCAGACATAGAATTCACGAACACAACGCGTGGACTGCGCCAGCGGTATGGCTCCTGCAACGCCCCCGGGTGGATCGCGACACCGAACCCGGGGCCCGACGTACGCGGGTCGCCGTCAGTCTGATACTTTTCCGACCCCATGGCCTTGAGCCGGCGAGCCAGAGCTAGCGCGTAGCAAGAATCACATCCAGTCGACACGCGGTCACAGCCGGTGGTCGGGTTCCACGTGACCTCGGTCCACTCGATCGCCGAACCCTGCTTGGTCATCTTCCAAATCTTTCGTTCAGAGCGCGACCATGTGCGGCCGCACAGTCAGCGACGTAACGCGGTCGCATCCGTGGACACTCAGGTGCTCGTCGCCCAAGAATGCTGCCTGGACGTGCGCCGCTCCAAGCGCCCGTGCGAGATCTGCTTTGAGTGCGATGCCAGTCGACCCGGCGAGATGGCCCGCAACGAGAAGAACCGATTGGTCGTCGAGACGGCCAGAGGAATCGGCAGCGCGTACGGCGTGATCGGCAAGGAGTGCCGCCGCTATGAGCCGCTCTCCAGCGTCGTCCACCGCCATCAGCACGCAACCGTCGCGAGTGGCGAGGCCAGCGACCTTGCGCCCAGCATTCCGTAGATCATCGCCACGCAGCGTGCTGTTGGCGGTTTGTGCTGCGCAAACCTGGTTCAGGAGGCTAACAGGCATGCTCATGTAAGCAAGTATGTCTTTCATAACTACGAAACGGAAGCACCCTTGTACGCAAGTTGCTTACCTATTGTCACTGCGCGATGCTTATGGTGTGGAAGATGCACTGACAATCCAGGCCGCGGCGACGCGGCTCGGCGTTTCGCGTCAGCGCATCCACCAGATGCTCACGGCAGGTGACCTTGACGGGCCGCCGCAGACGTCGGGCGCACGTGCACCCCGTAATGCGCCTCGGGTGTTCGTCTCTTCGCTGGAAACTTGGGAAGCGGGCCGCGCTGGTCAGCGGCGCGGGTTTCCCTCGATCAGCGAGGCGATGTTCCGAGATGACGCCCACCGTATGAAACTGGCTCTCGATATCGCACGGGATCAGCTCAGCAAGCAACGACGGCAGAGCGAGCGGCTGACAGGGTTGCTGGCGGACGCGGTTGCCGCACTGCAGACCGAACAGGCGATGGCCAGAGAGGCCGAACGGATCACCGAGGAGTACGCCGCGATCGCCACGAATCATCTCGCACCGGACATCAGCGACGTTCCTTAGTCCGCCTTCCGGTTACTAGCCAGACCCGACAACGCCGCCGCAGTTGCCTCTTTGTACTTACCGCCGAGAATGGTCTGTGCCTCCTCGTCCAGCTTCTCTTTCGAAGTGCCGAACTCCGCTCCACAGTCTTTGCCGTTGCGAATAGCAGTCGCCCGAACAACCTCGTGCACCGCTGCTGTAACGGCACCTTCCGCGAGAAGTCTCAGCCGTGGCCCCTCCTGGTTGGAGGGACGTTGAGGCCTGTCAGCTCTTCGAATCACGACGCCATCAGGCTCGATGGACCGAACTCTGCCGCTGAGCGATTTCGCCAGGTCGCCTAAACGAACGGCGAGGTCGTCCTCGTCCGCCTTGACGTCGAAGCAGTTCTCTATGCTGACCGCTTGCCTGTCGAACCCGTCTTCCGGTCGCGCGTGATCGTCGAGAATCACGGCAGCCACCGTGATCTTTTTGCCGCTGATACTCACAGCCAAACCCATCATCCGCATCTGTAGATTGTGCCTAGGATCACGCCATGACCGCACCGATTCCGGCAGCACAGATAATTGCTGGCCGGTACGAGATACGAAAGGCTCTGGGGAACGGCAACTTCGGCGAGGTGTATGAAGTTTTCGATTACTACCTCAAGGAACTATGTGCTCTCAAAATCCACAAGCAGACCGTGGCGGGCCCGTGGACCGAAGCACAGATCCTCAAGCAACTTGACGGCGAGTACATCCTCAAGGTGCTGAATGCGGACCTCGCTGCCGGTCGCCCCTACGTGGTGACGGATCTGGCGACGCATGGCACGATCGCCAACCAGATCGAGCCGGACATCGGAGTCCCCATCGCAATAGCCGTTCGATGGGCCCGGCAAGCTTGCCAAGGTGTCGCCCGCATCCACGACCATAAGTTGCTGCACCGCGACATCAAACCCGAGAACCTCTTCATAGACCACCACCAAAACGTTCTCGTAGGAGACCTTGGGCTCGCCCAACTTCAAGACACAAACGGACTGGCCGACGCCGCCGGAAGCATTCCGACCATGGCTCCGGAAGTCGCACGCATCGGGGCGCGCGGTCAGCACCCGACGACTGCGCGCGTCTACAGCATCGCGGCCGACGTTTACAGCCTTGGCGCAACCCTGTTCTGGATGCTAAGCGGAACTCAACCTGTGCCGGGCGCGTCGTCCTTCGACGACGTATGGGGGCTCTTCCGAATTGACGGTGCGTAGAACGGGTTCTCGCGGGCACAAGATGTGGGTGAGCAAGGTCGCGGGGTGTGGGCGGTGAGTCTGGGGATG